>CAWVZA010000158.1:0-5606 GCA_963934545.1 uncultured Sulfitobacter sp. | reverse complement strand
CGTTAGCCAGTTTGGGCAGGTATTTCTGGCGCTGTTCTTCAGTTCCGTAGGCATAGATCGGATACATCACCAATGACGATTGCACGGACATCATGGAGCGGTAACCACTGTCGATCCGTTCAACTTCGCGCGCGACCAGACCGTAAGAGACATAAGAGCCGCCCAAGCCGCCGTATTCCTCTGGCACTGTGACGCCGAGCAGACCCATATCACCCATCTCGCGGAAGATGCTGGCGTCAGTCTCTTCATTGGCGAAGGCGTTGATCACACGCGGCTGGAGCTTTTCTGTCGCATAAGCGCGTGAGCTTTCCATGATCATGCGCTCGTCCTCAGACAGCTGATCATTCAGACGCAGCGGGTCTGACCATTCAAAAGACCCCAAATCAGGGGCGTCTTTGGCTTTAAGAATTGGTGTTTCGGCGTTCATGGCAGGACCTCATTAATGGGAATTGCGTAACTATTGCCCCTCTTGTTGCATATACCCGCGCAAAGTTCTAACGATGCATACTCCTCAACCTATGAGTTTTAGTCATACATGATCGCACCGCGCCGTTACCTCCCTTCTGTCTCCGCCTTGCTGGCGTTTGAAGCCTGTGCACGGCTTGGCAGCGCCACGCAGGCAGCTACAGAGCTGTCTTTGACCCAGTCTGCCATCAGCCGCCAAATCAAAGCGCTAGAGGGTCAACTTGGTGTGCAACTCATGGCGCGGCAGGGACGACGCCTCACGTGTACGCAGGCGGGTACGGAATATGTGCGCGAAGTGCGGGAAGTATTAGGCCGCCTTGCACAGGCATCTGTAAATGCCACCACCCAGATGCAATCAGGGGTACTAACGCTCGCAATCTTACCCGCTTTCGGGATGCACTGGCTGGCGCCACGGTTGTCAGATTTCTCTGAGGCGCACCGCGAGGTTACGGTTAACCTGTCGACGCGGTTGCAGCCTTTTGCGTTGGGGCCAAGCGCCTTTGATGCGGCAATTCATTTTGGTCATGAAGACTGGCCCGGGGTGCATTACATGCCCCTTATGCCCGAGACCGTAGTGCCCGTTTGCGCACCCGGTCTGTCAGGTGCGCCGTTTGAACGCCCTTCTGAGCTTTTGTCACATCCATTGTTGCATCTTGAGACACGTCCGCGTGCTTGGGCGCGGTGGTTTGAAGCTGTGGATCATCCCTGCGATCCGCCACACGGAATGATGTTTGACCAATTTGCCACCATGGCGCAGGCAGCAATGCACGGGCTGGGGATCGCGCTGTTGCCCACCTTTGTCGCACAGCCCTATTTACGCGACAAACAGCTGATCCTCGCCTCAGACAAGACAACGGAAAGCATCGGCAGCTATTTTCTCGTTTGGCCAGATGATCGCCCTGCACCACCGCCGTTGATCGCCTTTTGTGACTGGCTCAAGGTGCAAACAGAGCCTGATTGAGGGCTGCGCAATATGGTTAACTGGATGTCACATCACCTCACTTCTGCCACATTTCTTAGCTAGTGAGTTCTGAAGTGGCGGTGGGGGCTGACACGAAGGAGCATAACGATGCTTAACAAATTCTTTATGCGTGCCGCTGTAGCAGCCGCAGCGCTTACCTGCACAACAGGCTCTGCCTCGGCCGAGAACTACGAAATACTAGTGTTGGAATTTTCGTTCTTTCCTTCCGTGAGTTATGTGCAGCCCGGTGACTCGCTCACCTTTGTCAACAACTCAGGCATTGACCGCGACGTCCGCTCGCGCAACGCAAACTGGTTCATTACTGACCTTGCCGACGGAGCAAGCGCAACCATTGTCGTAGAAGAAGGTTGAAAAATGAGGATATGTCCCGCATCAAAGGTGCAGGCAACAGAAGCGACGATACCACCGAAACTGACATCAACTTGGACGATGCGTTAATCGACTATACGGGTGATGACAGTGTGGAAACCCAACCAGGTACGATCATGGGCATCCTAAACTACAGTGGTGGACCACAGACAGCCTCGAACGACTGATGAAGTCGGGTTTGTTTGGGAAGCTGCTCCTCAAACTTCGTCAGGAGCAGGCTCTCACGGCTCGATCAGGTCAGGGCCCGATGCGCGGTCGGAGTTGACCGCGCGCCCTACGCGGTGCCAATCCAAAACATCATCAGAGGCCGCCCGCATCAGCGGTGCGGCCCCTTTGCCATGCTCGCCTAGCCAGAGCGCCCAATCAGGTGCCTCTACAATCACAGGCATTCTGTGATGGATCGCTTGCATTGGTACGTTCGCCCCAACGGTGAGTGCTGCAACAGTACGAATATTCTCCCCGCTTTGCGGGTCTGTCCAAGGCTGCCAAAGGGCCGCTAACGCCATCGGTGAGCCATCTCTACGAGTGATATACCACGGATCACACCCACCTTCCGTGTCCTTGGTCCATTCATAAAATCCGTTTGCGACGACCAGAACACGCCGCCCGTACACCGCCGAGCGGAAGGCAGGTTTATCCAGCACCGTCTCGGCCCGCGCGTTGATCAAGAGCGGTCCGTCATTCGGTGTTTTATACCAGTTTGGAATAAGCCCCCAACGCATCGCTTCCATTCGCCGAGGTTGATCAAGCCCTCCCGTGATGACGGCGATCTGGTCTGTTGGACAGACATTGTAATTCGGACCCTCAGGCAAACTGTTCGCTGGTGCCGCGTCAAAAACCTGCGCCATAGCGGCAGGCGGCAGGGTCAGGGCCATTCGTCCACACATATGCTGCCTCCTGTTGTTCAATGTGGCAATGATAGCCTTTTGGACAAACAGAGCAAATGCGCATCATTCGGATCGCGGTGTTTGCTACTTCTTTGGCATAAGTTGGGAAAAGGAGAACGACATGACCAACCTGACTTTCCATCCGCTTCCCTCTGACACAGTGACCGCCCTGCGCGCAGGTGGCCCTGATGCCTATGGCCTTGCGCCTGAACATGCCACGTCTAACGGCGATGGTATGCCATGCCGCTGTTGCTTAGGGAATATTCCCGACGGCGCATCATTTCTCATCCTAGCACACCGTCCCTTTGGCGTGCTTCAACCCTACGCCGAGACAGGTCCGATTTTCCTGTGTGCCGATGATTGCACCGCATTTGCCGCAAAAGGCTTGCCCCCAATTTTGACAACCAGCGCGGGGTACCTGCTCAAAGGGTACACCGCAGACGAGCGCATCTGCTACGGTACAGGAAAAATCGTCCCCCCAGCGGACATTTCCGCCTATGCGACAGACCTCCTCGCCCGCGACGAGATCGCCTTTGTCGATGTCCGTTCTGCCAGCAACAACTGCTTTTTAACCCGCATTACCCACACGTAAAAAAAGCGCGCCCGAGCAAACGGGTGCGCCTCCCTGCCTTAGAAGGCTGATATGCTTACTTCACAGCAATGCGACCATCCGTATAGGGTGTGTACGGCGCGTTCGCAGCCAGAAACTCTGCTGTGACATCGGCCAGATCGGGACCAAAGTCATATGGGTTGGTCGCAGTCTTGAAAATTGCATACCCATCACCGCCGTTGCGGACATAGTTGTTGGAGACAACGCCGTAGACTTTTTCCAACTCTACAGCCATGCCACCAATCATCACTTCTGATGCGCGGGACCCTACAGGTGCGCTCGCATCAAAGGCAAAACGGATGCCAGCCACTTGCGGGAACCGCCCTGCGCCTTCTTCCACTTGGCTCACGCCATTCTCCAGCGCCTCAACCAGCACGGCACCTGTCACTTGCAACGTCAACAGCGTGTTCTGGAAGGGCAGCACGGTGAGCACATCGCCCATCGTGACCTGACCCGCATCAATAGAGGCACGTATGCCGCCACCGTTCTGGATCGCAACGCTGATGCCTTGGTCCGCCACACGCGCAAGCATCGCATCGGCAATCAGATTGCCCATGGTGCATTCTTGTGCGCGGCATACGGCACAGTCGCCGCCAATAGGTTCTGCGGTATCAGCGACAACTTTGCTGCGGATTTCCTCCAATGGTGCGGCCAACTCTGCAATGCGCGCAACAGTTGTCGCATCTTCTGTGACAGCAGCGTCGATCAGGATCGGCTCACCCTTGGCTTCAGTAATATTGCCCGCATCATCAAAAGTGACGTTCAATTCTCCCAAGAGTTTTCCATACGCATAAGCCTGTACGATTGCTGTGTCGCCCACCATCGTAGGGTACGGTCCCTCGGCACGTTCGTTTGTGTTGCTGAACAATGTGTTGGAATGCCCGCCCACGATCACATCAACGCCTGTCGTCTCTGCCGCGACCTTCTGGTCAATGGCATAGCTGGAGTGGCTCAAAACGATGATCTTGTTCACGCCCTCGGCCGTGAGCCTGTCAACTTCCCCCTGCACCGCCGCGACTGGGTCGGAGAACGATATATTGTCACCTGGACTTGCCAATTCATCCGTATCTTCAGGCGTCAGACCAATAAGGCCAATCTTTTCGCGCCGCGTTCAATCACGGTGGATTTGGCAAGTGTGTTCGCCAACAGTGGCTCCGCACTAACATCAGCGTTGGAAATCAGAACGGGAAAGTTGACCGCCGCCATAAAGGCCGCAAGCACTTCGGGGCCATCGTCGAACTCATGGTTGCCGACAGTCATCCTGTCATAGCCCAGCTTGTTCATCATCTCGGCGGCCATCTGGCCCTTGTATTGGGTATAGAACAATGTGCCTTGGAACTGATCACCGCCGTCTACGAGGATCGCATTGTTGGTGCGCGCCTTGGCACCATTGATCGCTGTAACCAGACGCGCAGTCCCGCCAAAGCAATTGCCCTCGGTATTGTCCTCGACACCGTAAGGGCCATCATATTTGCTGATCGGCTCAAACCGTGCGTGGAAATCATTGGTATGCAAAATGGTGAGTGTGTAATCAGCGCTGGCCATGCCGGCCGTAAGACTCAAGGCGGCAGCGCTCAAAAGGAATCGTTTCATCGTGGTCCCCCAGTTGAATTGAATAACAGCATCGTTATTCACTGGGGAGTCTGTCAAAGAAGATATGCAACCTCCCGTTATGTCACCGTTGCACGTGCCTCGCACTTGGGCTACGCCATGGGCCTTGACCCTTTGCGCCCACAAAGGCATCACATCATCTATGCTTATATTCAAAATTCTCCGCACCGACGAATGGCAAACCCTGCGTAGCGAGGGCGAAACCACAGGTGCCCCGATTGATGTGGCCGATGGCTATATCCACATTTCCACGGCTCAGCAGGTGGCCGAGACTGTGTCCAAACATTTCGCAGGCGAGGATGGTTTGTTCCTTGTGGCACTTGAGACGGACGCCCTTGGAGAAGCACTGGAATGGGAGGTGTCGCGCGGCGATGCACTCTTCCCCCACCTCTACCGCAAGCTGACCATGGCAGACGTAGTCTGGGCCCAGCCGCTGCCGTTGGTGAACAGCGTACATGAGTTTCCAGCAGGCCTAACGGAGGCGGCACAATGACAAATTTCCGCGACACCGACCGTGCGCAGTTCGAGATTTTCAAATCCCTGCCCCGCGACACACCCATCAACATGCTCAATCTGGTGCAGTTCTTTGATCGTGCTGAATATCCAGCAGATCATGCACTGGCGGGCGACAACCTCACAGGCGCGCAGGCCTATGCCAACTACGGTGCGGCCAGCGGCCCTG
>CAWVZA010000157.1:0-5731 GCA_963934545.1 uncultured Sulfitobacter sp. | reverse complement strand
AAGTATTTCAGCATGACGGGCTGGCGCGTGGGCTGGATGGTGGTGCCTGACGATCAAGTGCGCGTGGTGGAGCGGGTGGCACAGAACATGTTCATCTGTGCGCCCCACGCGAGCCAAGTCGCGGCATTGGCCGCAATGGATTGTGTGGACGAGTTGGAGGCCAGCATGGATGTATACCGTGCCAACCGCACCTTGATGCTGGACGGGTTGCCAAAGGCCGGATTCGATAAAACTGCACCGCCAGACGGAGGATTTTATGTTTATGCGGACGTAAGTGACATCACGCAAGACAGCCGTGCCTTAGCCTCCGAGATATTGGAGAAGGCGGGGGTGGCCGTGACACCTGGTCTCGATTTTGACCCTTTGCGCGGTCATACGATGATGCGGTTTTCCTATGCGCGCAGCACGAGCGATATTCGCGAAGGGTTGGCGCGTTTGGCGGTCTTTATGGCAGCGCGCTGATCTGCTGGACCGCAGGGGTGGCGCGGTGGTATGCTGTGCAAAAGTGCCACGGGAAAAACATGTGGCGGGAGCGGTGATGAAACTGATTTTTTCTTTCCTTATTTTGTGCTTATTTGCACCAGTGCATGTAATGTCTCAGGAGTTGAGTGCGCTTGCGCGGGTGGATCCTACTGTAAGTTCGGTTGAGGATGGTTGGTGGGGACGCACTGATCTCAAGCTACACCTGAGCCAAGGCGTGCCTTTTCGCGTCTTCACGCTGGACGAGCCTGCACGGCTGGTCGCGGATTTGGCTGAGCCGATGGTGCCGCGCGAGATCGGGATGCATGTGGACCCGAACACGGGGCGTGTGAACCTTGAGATCATGCTCAAGACAGTGGGCGCAGAGGAGTTTGCAATTGATGCTGGCACGCCTGTTGATCCCAACTGGACGCCAGCGTTTTTGAGCGCGCCCAAGCCTAAGCGGACTGGCGCGGACCGTTTCGTGGTGGTTCTTGACCCTGGCCATGGGGGGATTGATCCGGGTGCCAAGCGCGGTGAGATCAACGAAAAGGTACTCATGCTCGACTTTGCGCAGACCATGGCGGAGTTGTTGCGCCGGATGGATGTGGATGTGGTGCTGACGCGGGAAACTGATGTTTTTGTGGCGCTACAAACGCGGGTGGCCATCGCGCATCAGGTCGAGGCGGATTTGTTCATATCGTTGCACGCGGACAATTTGCGCCAAGGGGGGGCAAGGGAGCCACGATCTATACTTTGCCGGAGAAGGCCAGCGATGCTGCGACCGAGCATTTGGCGGCACGCCACAACCGATCAGACATAATTGCGGGGGCGGATTTGACAGGATCGGACGATCAGGTCGCTCAAGTGTTGCTCGATTTGGCGCGTCAGGAGACAGAACCGCGTTCTTTGGCACTTGCGAAGTTGCTGGCAGAGGGAATGGCCGTGGCTGGTGGCCCGATGAACCGCAGACCGCTGCGCAAGGCAGGGTTTTCGATTTTGAAATCGGCTGATATCCCTTCTGTGCTGGTTGAGATCGGGTTTCTCAGCTCTGATAGGGATCTGGCCAACCTCGGTGATCCAATCTGGCGACGCGGCATGGCGGACGGTATGGCAAAGGCTGTTCTGACGTGGCGCGATGGAGATGCAACGCGAAAGGCGCTCGTGCGGCAATAAGGCGCTGTGATCGCACTGGTAATTTAGGCGGTTAATCGCTCTATATCTCAATAAAATAGGCGGTATGCCTTTTGACGATCGGTGCCTTTGCAGGTATAGACGCTCATAATACAAGCGCCATTCAAGGAACGTTGCTGCGTGTTTCGGATGATCCTGTCTTTCTTTGGGGGTATTTTTACCACCCTGACTATGTCTATTGGCATGGTGGCGCTCACTATTGGGGCGGTTTTCTGGATGTATGGGCGCGATTTGCCTAGCCACGAATCCCTTGCGTCCTACACGCCTCCGACCATCAGCCGGATTTATTCCGGCCAAGGGCGATTGATCGACGAATTTGCCAAGGAGCGGCGTCTGTTCGCGCCTGCCGACACCATTCCAGACCTGATCAAGCAGGCATTCATCTCTGCAGAAGACAAGAATTTCTACGACCATGACGGTTATGATTTGCGCGGCATCGGTGCGGCGGCGGTGGATGCTGTACGCACACGCGGCAAAGACGTTCGTGGTGCCTCTACGATTACGCAGCAGGTGATGAAGAACTTTTTGCTGAGCGGGGACCGCCGTGCGGAGCGCAAGATTAAAGAGATCATACTCGCGGCACGTGTAGAAGAAGCGCTGCCCAAAGAGAAAATTCTTGAGCTCTACCTCAATGAGATCTTTCTAGGACAGAATAGCTATGGTGTCGCAGCGGCGAGCCAGACCTATTTCAACAAGACTTTGAGCGAGCTTGCCCCTCACGAGGCGGCAACCCTTGCCAGCCTTCCAAAGGCGCCGTCCGATTTCCATCCGGTGCGCCGCAAAGAGCGATTGCTGTCACGCCGCAACTTTGTTCTGCGGGAGATGAAAGAAAACGGATACATCACCGAAGCCGTCTACACCCAAGAGCGCGATATGCCGCTTCTGTCTGTGCAAAACGGTGATTTTGAGAGCTTCAAAGCGGATTTGCCGCCACGCGACTATTTTACGGATGAAATTCGCCGCCAGCTGTCCGAGGACTTTGGCGAGGGTGAGTTTTTCACCGGCGGTTTGAGTGTGCGGGCAACCATCGACAACGAGATGCAGCCGATTGCAGCGGATGCTCTGCGCCGCCAATTGGAGAGCTTTGACCGTGGACAAGGTGTCTGGCGCGGGACACGCAAGACATTGCCAGCAGAAGCCCTTGTGGACGAGCAGACATGGCGCGATGCGCTGTCCAAACTGCGCGTGCCGCGTGACATCACGCTTGAGACGCAGTGGTTTCCTGCGGTCGTTCTAGAGACGGGCGGACAGGGTGCGCGGTTGGGCATTGAAAGCGTTGATACGTCCGAAGGCGGCAATTGGGTTCCGCCGAAAGATATGGCATGGGCACGCAAGCGGCTCGAGAATGGCCGCCTTGGACCGCGCGGTGAGTTGGTTGAAGTCGGTGACGTCGTACTGGTGCGCCGCGTGGTGGCCGACGCCGATGGGTCGTTCATCCGCTGGACACTGCGTCAGGTGCCCGAAGTGCAGGGTGGTTTCGTAGCGATGGACGTCAACACGGGCCGTGTGATCGCCATGCAAGGTGGCTTCAGCTACCAAGCAAGTGTGTTTAACCGTGCAACGCAGGCCAAGCGTCAGCCGGGCTCAAGCTTCAAGCCGTTTGTCTTCGCAGCAGCACTCGACAGTGGCTACACGCCTGCGACTGTGGTTGTTGATGCCCCGATTGAGATCAACACTCCACAGGGCATTTGGCGTCCGCAGAACTCCTCTAACCGCTATTACGGTCCGACCCCGTTGCGTACAGGGATCGAGCAATCGCGCAACCTGATGACAATTCGCTTGGCGCAAGAAGTTGGCATGAATGTTGTGGGCGATTATGCTGAACGGTTTGGCGTTTACGAGAACCTTTCGCCAGTGCTGGCCAACGCACTCGGATCACAAGAGACGACCCTGTACCAGATGGTTGCGGCCTACGCGATGTTCGCAAATGGAGGTGAGCGGGTTGAGCCCACATTGGTCGACCGTGTGCAGAACCGATATGGCCGCACGGTGTACAAACACGACAAGCGGATTTGCGATGACTGCAACCAGATCACACTGGCGGCGGGTCAAGGGCCACGTGTCACATCCAATCGTGAGCGGGTGATGGATGCTGTGACTGCTTATCAGCTGACCTCGATGATGACGGGTGTGGTAAAACGCGGTACAGCTCGCAAGACAGTCAATCTGCGCGTGCCAACAGCAGGCAAGACAGGGACGACCAACGATGCCAAAGACGTATGGTTTGTTGGCTTTACCTCAAATATCGTCGCGGGCTGCTATATTGGCTACGACAAGCCGCGCAGCTTGGGGCGTTCCGCCTCTGGTGGTGGCATGTGCGGGCCTGTTTTCCAGCGGTTTATGTCCAAGGCGGTGCAGAAATACGGGGGCGGTAAATTTGCCGTGCCCGATGGCTGTGAGTTTATCAAGATCGACCGTTTTTCAGGAGCACGCCTCAGTTCTGACGCATCGGGCAACAATGTTGTGTCCGAATGTTTCCGTAAGGGCGAGTTCATCGAGTTCGGCCTCACGTTTGACGGTGGCTTTGTAATGGGCGCGGACCTGCCTCTGGTGGAAGGAGTTGGTGGTCCGACCATCAAGCAAGTCACCACATCAAGCGGTAAAAAAGCTGTTGTGGGCAAGAAAGCAAAAATCGGTGACGTGATTGGCGGCGGATTGTACTAGCACTGACTTGTCGCCGCTTGGGCGCTGGTCTATCACTTGGGCGGCTCTTGCATGTGCAGGGGCCGCCCTATTATTTCAGGACTGATCATGCGCGCAGAAGTACAAAACACCGTCGACAAAATCCGCAAATCTGTGGACCTATTGGCCCAGCGGTTGAATGTGGAAACAGCGCCTTACCGTTTGGAGGAGTTCAACGCACGCGTTGAGGATCCCACGTTATGGGATGATCCGGAAGTGGCGCAAAAGCTGATGCGAGACCGCCAGGGATTGGTCGATGCAATGGCCATCCACTACGGGATCAAGACCGACTTGCAGGACAACATTGACCTGATTGAATTGGGTGAGATGGAAGATGACGCCGAAGTTGTGGGCGAGGCGGAAGCCGCATTGACCAAACTGGCCGTGACTGCAGCGCAGAAGGAACTCGAAGCGCTGCTCGACGGGGAAGCGGACGCCAACGACACATTCCTCGAGATCAACTCGGGCGCGGGCGGCACGGAATCGTGCGATTGGGCCTCTATGTTGGCGCGGATGTATGTGCGGTGGGCTGAGAAGAAGGGCTATACCGTTGAGTTACAGTCCGAGAGTGCGGGCGAAGAGGCGGGGATCAAATCCGCAGCCTACAAGATCAGTGGCCATAATGCGTATGGCTGGCTCAAGTCAGAGAGCGGCGTACACCGTCTGGTGCGGATCTCGCCATTTGATAGCGCGGCCAAGCGGCATACCTCTTTTACCTCCGTGAAAGTCTATCCTGTGGTGGATGACAATATCGAGATTGAAGTGAATCAATCAGACATTCGTATCGACACCTACCGTTCCTCAGGGGCGGGTGGTCAGCACGTGAACACCACTGACTCCGCTGTGCGGATCACTCACGCACCTACGGGGATCGTTGTGACCTCTTCCGAGAAGTCACAGCACCAGAACCGGGATATTGCCATGAAGGCGTTGAAATCGCGCCTCTATCAGATGGAGTTGGACAAACGCTCCGCCCTTGTGAACGAAGTGCACGAGAACGCTGGCGATGCGGGCTGGGGTAACCAGATCCGTTCCTATGTGCTGCAGCCCTACCAGATGGTGAAGGATTTGCGCACCAGCTATGAGACGTCTGATACTAAGGGTGTCTTGGACGGTGACTTGGACGGTTTGATGGGCGCCACGCTGGCGCTAGCCGTATCTGGCAAGAGCCGCGCAGAGGCGCAGGGGGACTAAGATGACATTTGGCTGTGCAATCGTCTGTGCTGTATTGGCCAGTGGCCCCGTTTCGGCGGGCGGTGTGCTGGACAGATACGCAAAAGACGGCTGTGTGATCGGGCCAGATGCCACGCGCCCTGCGCAGGCGCAACTGGCGCTGCAAAATGGTTGGGCGGTTGCGCAGGGCGACTGGCTGGTGCTTGGTGCCGAGAGCTGCACG
>CAWVZA010000156.1:0-5749 GCA_963934545.1 uncultured Sulfitobacter sp. | reverse complement strand
GGCCGCTGCGCCCTAAAACGATCAAGAAATGGACTGAACGGTTGGACTGGCTGACAGGCCTGATCGATCCGGATCTGCCCCTGGAGGGAATTACGCATACTAAACTGCGCCAATTCGCGGCCGAAGCGGCCGCGATGGAAGTCAGTGATCTTCTGGATGTGAGCCTGCATGGCAAGCGCTACACCCTGTTGCTCAGTCTGATCCGGCAGGCTCGCGCGAAGTGTCGCGATGAGTTGGTAGAAATGTTGCTGAGAAAGGTACGAGGAACGCAGGCTGCGGCAAGAAAGAAGTTGAAGGAACTTCAGGAAAGCCAGCGAGATGTGGAAGAGAAGCTGATCGCAGTGCTGTTGAAAACCCTGCACGCGACCGGGGCCGAGGAGCCTGATGCGGCGGTAGGCCATCAAGTCCGTTCGGTATTTGCGCAACTGGGTGGTGTCGAAACCCTGGTGGAGCAGTGCGAGACGGTATCGGCCGTGCACCATAATAATGACCTGCAGCTGCTTTGGCCAATCCATGCTAGAACCAGAAGCTTGCTGTTCAACATGATCGAGATGATGGATATTCGTTCGGCGACGCGGGACATTAGCCTGCTGGACGCTTTGGAAACAGTGATAGCCCATCGTAATGCGCGGCGCGGCGAATTGAAAGACGAGGTCAACCTCGGTTTTGCGTCCCAACGGTGGCAAAATTTTGTTATTAAACGCCGCGCCGGTCGTGACTTTGCTGATCGGCGGGCTTTCGAGGTCTGCGTGTTCATTCACCTGGCGGCGGCCTTGCAGTCGGGGGATCTTTACGTCGTGGGTGCTGAAAGCTTCGACGACTATCGCTCTCAACTCTTGCCTTGGGCGGATTGCTTGCCGCGATTGGCAGACTACTGTCTTGCTGTTGGCATGCCAGAGGAAAGTGGGGCATTCGTCGCCGACTTGAAGGCTGAACTCACCCAGGTGGCTGCGGAGGTTGACGATGGCTTTCCCGGGAATACCGAACTGATGTTTGACGCTGTCGGGAGCCCCCGTCTCAAACAAATACCCCGCCAATTTGAGCCTGAAGGTCTGGTGGCCTTCGAAACGGAAGTCCACAATCGTATGGATGAACGCCATCTGCTCGATATTCTCAAAAATGGTGTGTGCTGGACCAGCTATACCCGTCATTTTGGGCCACCATCCGGTGCAAACCCAAAGCTTCCCAACGCGGAACAACGCTATATTCTCACGGTCTTCGGCTATGGCTGCAATCTTGGCCCCGGACAAACAGCGCGTCACACACCGGATATAGCAAGCGCCGGCGCTCTTCGTCGCATTAATGCACAGCATATCGATGTGCACAAACTTGAGGCTGCGAGCACCGATCTTATCAACGCCTATAACCGCTTCACCCTGCCACGACTTTGGGGCACCGGCAGCGCGGCAATCGCTGACGGGACGCATATTCCATTGAGGAAAAACAATCTCCTGGGCGCACAGCACATTAGGTACGGAGGTTATGGAGGTATTGCGTATCATCACATCTCTGACAGTTATATAGCACTGTTCACCACCTTCATTCCGTGCGGCGTCTGGGAGGCGGTTCATATTCTCGACGGATTGATACAAAATCGCTCGGCGGTCCAGCCAGACACCTTGCATGCCGATACACAGGGCCAGAGCGAACCGGTCTTTGGGCTTGCTCGCTTGCTGGCCATCAAGTTGATGCCGCGCATGCGAAACTGGGATGATGTTACTTTCTACCGTGCCGACAAAACTCTGCGATATTCTCATATCGATAGTCTATTCACTCGGGAAATCGACTGGAAGCTGATCGAGACGCATTGGCAAGACATGATGTAGGTGGTTCTTTCAATCCAGGCAGGCCTGGTTCTGCCTTCAATGTTGCTACGCAAGCTCGGTTCTTACAACCGAAAAAACCTGTTGGGTTTGGCATTCCGTGAACTTGGGCGCGTTGAACGGACCTTATTTTTGCTGCAATATATCTCCCAGCCGCAAACGAGGCAGACAATTCGAGCTGAAACAACCAAAATTGAATCCTTCAACGATTTTCTCGATTGGATTACTTTCGGCAGCCCTGTCATCAAGAGCGGTGATCCGGTCGAACAGGAAAAACAGCTGAAATATGCAAGCCTAATAGCAAATGCCATCATGCTCTCGAACGTGGCTGATCTTAGCGCCGCGATGACTGATATGGCTTCAGATGGCCATCTTGTCACACCCGAACTTGCGGAAGCAATCAGCCCTTACATCAGAAAACACATCCATCGCTTTGGTAAATACAGTCTCAACATGGATGACAGGCCAGGCCCGTTAGAAGCACGGGATCTCCCCTTCAAAATTCCCTTGTGACCGGTTTTTACACGTATCCTCAACCTACCCGATGTCCGGCCGATGTCCGTACTCAAACTCCAACAAAATTTGCGACAGAACCTGACACTTTGCTGTGGGTGCGAAATGCAGAAATCTGAGAAATTACATACTGCGGATAGATGCTGTTTCTCCTGCAGCGACCTTCGACATCATCGTTGCGACATCGCCAAAAGATGTCACATCTTCGGTATTGACCGAAATGCGCCGGCTTCTGGAGGATGGCGGATTGCGCTATGTTTTGCTAGTGCTGCAGCCGCGTCAGGCGGGCGGGAACACCCAAAAGTAATCGCCGCCCGCACCGCCTGCGTCTTGTGCGGCCTGGGTCAGACGATCCACGGTGCGCTCCATCTCGGCGCGGCTCCAGCCAAGGCAACTCCGCATCTTCAGTGACACCGGATCATAATCGAGCGCGTGTTCAATAGGCGAACGCGCCATCAGCGCACTAGGCAAGACTGCGCAATGATAAACACGCAGCCCCGTGCCCAACTGCCGCGCGCGTCCATAGTTGCGCCAGAACCCATCAGGGCTGTCCCCCGGCAGGCCCATGATCATCTCGACAGTCACCGAGGCCACTGAACGCAGCTCCGCAAGCAGGCTGGGGAACCGCTTGGCATCATAGCGGCGCTCTACCTGTTGCAGCACAGCTGGATCAAAAGATTGCAGCCCGACGCCGATATGCGCCGAGCCAATATTACCAAGAAACTCCAGATGCGTCTCGCGCAGGCTATTGGGGTATACCTCACAGATCACCGCGCGGGTTTTCAGAAAATCAGTTTGGGCGGCAGCTTTGCGCAGGCTTTCAAACCCCGATTTGTTCAGGTTCAATCCAGCATCCGCCAGCAGCAGCGCGCGCAGGCCCAGTCGTTCCATCGACTCGAATTCCTGCAAGATGTTTTCGGGGCTTCGTACGTTGCGCGGTGCCTCCATAACGCCCCATTCGCAAAAGCTGCAACTGAACGGGCAGCCACGATAGGTTTCCATCAGCCCGATACCACCCTCGGGGATCAAGCCTTGCTGATAGGGCGAGGCCAGCGCCTGCATCACTGCCCCGTCGCGCGCGCTGGAAGGCACAAAGCCCGCTGCACTGTTAATCCGCATCCCTCGGATAGTGGCCCAGGCCTCTGGCGTGCGACGCTGGTCGCTGACCACTTCGGCGAAGGTGGCTTCACCGTCGCCCTCAACCAGCAGATCCACATAGGCCGCGCTGGCGGCAAATGGCACATGCGCCAGCATATTGGCCCGCGCCGAAGGGCCGCCCAGCACGATCAGGCGGTTCGGATCATCTGCTGCCAGCGTATCAATCACCCGAAGGATTTTTGGCAAAGACCACAAGAACGCAGAACCGCCGATAATATCGGGATCAAAGGCCAGGATTTCGGCGGCGACCTCGCCCGGTACCCGGCCACTTTCATCCCATATCTTCAGCTCCAGATCCGGCAAACCCAGCGCGTTCAACGCGGCTGCCACCATATAAAGCCCCATGTTAGGAATGTAGGGCGGCAGCGCCGGATCCGGTTCGGGATACCATCCCAGCAGGGCGACGCGGCGACCCGTGCGTTTCATTGCCGGAACGCCCACCAAAACTCACCCGCTGAACCGCCTGTCCGGTGCGCCTGATCCGTCAACTCGTTGCGCATCGCAGTTATGGCGCTGGCTGACCAATCGCGATTGGAAATCATCGTCAGCGTGTCAGGTTCATACTCAATGGCCCATTCGGGGCGCGCCCGCGTCAGAAGCGCGTCGGGCAGTACGAGGCAATGATAGGCCCGCACCGACCCTACTGGCAGCGACATCGCAAATTTCAGCGTCCGGCGAAAGCCTTCGGGCGTGTCGCCGGGCAAGCCCATGATGATCTGCACTTCCAACTGCGCAACTTGCGACAATCGCTCTACCGCCGAGCGAAAGCGGGTCATGTCAAAGGGTCTGTCATGGGCGCGCAGCACCGCGTCATCCATGCTTTGCAGCCCGATACCCAGATAGGCGGCACCAACATTGCGCAGGAATTCAAGGTGCTCGTCTTTAATCACAGTTGGATAAATCTCTGCCCAGAACAGGGATTCGGCCAGAAACCCATCCATCGCATGGGCTTGCGCCAGATTGCGGAAGGCGCGAGAGTTCAGGTTCAGGCCAGCATCCAACAGAAATACGGCTGGGGCCTCCAACCGCCGGAATGCGGCGATTTCGTGGGCAATATAGTTGGCATCAAACACATCGCGTGCAGGCCGGGTCACGCCCCATTCACAGAACCGGCAACTGAGTGGGCAGCCGCGATAGGTTTCAAGATAGCCCACCGCCCCCTTAGGCATCAGCCCCATCGCGTAGGGTGAAGGGATCTCGCTCATCGGTATCTGCCGCGCCGGGGCAGTTCGCAACCACCCCCCCTCGGGCAAATGCATCGCCAGTCCGCCAACCGTCGCCAGCCCGGCGCGGGTGATCTTGCCCAGAGCGATGATATCCTGAATGACCGCCTCGCCATCGCCCACACATAGCGCGTCCAAGGCGAATGCCCGCGCCGCATAATTGGGAAGATCGAACAGCTCTGTACGGGCCGAAGGCCCACCGAACAGGATCGTCACATTTGGCAGCTTGGCGCGCAGATCAACGGCAAGGTTCAACAAGTCGGGCGTCGACCAAACATAAACCGACATTCCGATCAGGTCGGGGCTAAATTCGTTGACCGCAGCACTCAGTTCGGCAAAATTTCTATGGCCCAGATCAAACACGCGCACCTCCCGGGGCACCGGCGACGGCGCAGAGAGAGCTGCGGCATAGATACGGTTAATGCCATAGCTCGGCATAGGTAACGGCATCTCGCCGCCATCCATCTCAGGCGTCAGGCAGATCAAGGCAATCTTCAAAATAGGTCCAGTCTCTAGCGTATCCTTGGCCAGGAATGCATACCATCCACTCGCAACCTATATAATATAAAATATATGTCATCGAATCCTGACCGCTGTCAACGACACTGTAAGAGTGAGCCAAAAGGCGGCGCAAAATGTCACCACTTTTGGGTTGGGATAATTGGGCACCTCGGTTTTTGGCTGTTTTTGCGACGACAGAGCGTTTGGACCATCAGGACAGGCGTCTCAAGACCGTCAGCTGACGGGTTATTGTGCCGTATCTGATGGGGCGCTGTGTTTTTTTGGGTGGTTTTCGGTATAAGCAGCATGATCTGCATTTTTGCCGGGTCGTTTTTCAAGTAGGGTTTGGGTTGATGCGGCACAACTAACAGAGTTGGCGCATGTTATATTCGAGGTTCTTCATCCCAATCTTGGCCTCTGCTCGCACAAGACCGGTGGTGCGCACTAAGGTGCCGCCCATATCGTTGGTTTGCGCGCCGAAGATGTGCTCAACCCGAACCCGCACCGAGGATTTGGTCCGGTTGCTGCCCT
>CAWVZA010000155.1:0-5762 GCA_963934545.1 uncultured Sulfitobacter sp. | reverse complement strand
GTGGCGGGTGTAATGCGCACGCTGGCGCTGCGCGGGGCGAAGGCCAATGTTGTCGGCTTGGTGGGGATCGTCGAGAACATGCCGTCTGGCAATGCCTCGCGTCCCGGTGATGTGGTGGTGTCCATGAAGGGCGATACGATCGAGAACCTCAACACTGACGCCGAGGGGCGTTTGGTACTGTGCGATGTGATGTGGTACGCGCAGGAGGCGTATAAGCCTGCTGCGATGATTGATCTGGCCACTTTGACAGGTGCGATCATCACCAGCCTAGGGCATGAGAACGCAGGCGTCTTTTCGAACAACACCTCGTTCTGCAATGACTTCCTGAAAGCGGCTGAGGCCGAGGGTGAGGGCGCATGGCGGATGCCGCTAGGGCAGGCGTATGATGACCTCCTGAAAAGCCGTATCGCGGATATGAAGAACATTGGTGGACCGGCGGCGGGTTCGATCACTGCCGCGCAATTCTTGCAGCGGTTTGTGAAAGAGGACTGTCCGTGGATTCACCTCGACATTGCGGGTGTAGCATCGGTCAAAACCGAGACAGCCTTGGCCCCTGTTGGGGCTACAGGTTGGGGCGTAGCTGCGCTCAATCGCTTGATCGCTGATAATTACGAGACGGAGTAACCCAGATGGGTGTCGCGATGTTCTACCAGCTTAAGGGTCAGCCGTTGGCGACGACGTTGAGCATGCTGTTGGAAAAATCACTGTCTGCGGGATGGAACGTGGCTGTGCGCGGCACCGACCGTGCGGGGCTTGAGGCGCTGGATGCGGCCCTGTGGTTGGGGCGGGAAGATAGCTTCCTGCCCCATGGCCTTGAGGGAGGGCCGCAGGATGCGGAGCAACCTATTTTGTTAGGCACAGGGGAGCAGAATGTGAACGCAGCCCAATGCGTGATGGCGGTACAATCAGCGCAAGTGAGTGCGGCGGATGTAGGCGCTATGGAGCGGGTGTGCATCCTGTTTGACGGTTATGACGAGGCCGCACTGGCCCATGCGCGCGGCCAGTGGAAGGCGCTGGTGGCCGAGGGCGTCAGCGCGCAGTACTGGGCCAACGAAGACGGACGCTGGGAGAAGAAGGTGGAGGCTTAGGGGACGTCTTGGTTGGCGAGTTTAATGAAAACACTATATCGGCGCTATTTTGATTTTTCAAACAGCACGGGAGTCCCTGCGCTGACCTGAGCACATTTACCGATTAGCATCGCACTTCGTGTCTGATCCATGCCGATTTCGATGATTTGCTTTGAGAATACGAAGCTCTCTGAAGCGGTATCCGTTTCAACGTCGAGGGCAAGTTGATCTTCGCTGATGCCCTTGCGATCGTCAGTCTCACACGCCTCATAGGGTGCGCGCAAGCAAACAAGTGCATCATCGGGAAACGACAGTGCAGTCTCGCTGATATCACTCCCTTGGGCGAAGGTAATTGCCAATATCAGGGATGGACCGAAAATGAAATCAAACATACGAGTTGGATACCTGTTTGCGGAGTATGCCGCAATAACTGCGGCGCTTAATCTTTTCGTAGCATTCTTATGTGAGGTTTTGGGGGATATAACGCAAAGGGCCTGCCATGAATCTTTTCCATTGCTCGATTGATCTACGCTATACGTCCAATGCGCTTGCCTTTGCGGCGGCGGTGGAGGCGTGGATCACTTGCAAAACAATGGCGTGATCCAGTCGTGGCGCCTGTGCCGCCGCAAACTGGGGTTTGGCGCGCCGCAATCGCGTGACTTTCTGCTTGAGATCGAAGTGGAGAATATGACCCAACTTGATGATGTGTTCCGCTTTACCGCGTCAAGCGAGGCAGGGGTTGAGCGGCTTTATACCACAGTGCATCAGATGGTGGGTGACGTTGATGTGGCGCTCTACCGACCATTCCCTGATCCTGAGCGGGCAGAGCGGATGGCGTTGATCTAACGCCTTAGCGGGTGAGGCGCAGCTCACCTCCGCTGATTTCGATGCGGCCCCATTTCTCAAGGTAGCCCATACCGAGGAGAGAACCCTCCATCGAACCGCCGTTTACCGACGCGTAGACGTCAGTATCGGTGATATCGCCGAGGCGCACTGTATCAAGTCGCACGGGAGCAGTGCGCACTTGCCCGTTGGCGGTATTGGCGGTTCCGATGTAGTTTAGCGTATCAGGGTCGAGGCCAACGCGGCGGGCGTCCTCAATGCTGAGCACCATATTGGTCGCACCGGTATCTACAACCATACTGATATTTTGACCGTTGAGGGCAAGCGTGAGGTAGTAGTGTCCATCGGACTGGCGCGGAACGGAAATCATGCCGCTGCCCAGTTGGAGCATTTGGCTGCCTGTTGTTTGGCGTTGTACATCGTTCCACAGGCCATACCCTGCAACCACACCAAGAAAGATAAAGCCCCAGATCATCGCCATTTGCAGAGTTTTGCCTATGCCGTCGCGCCCTGATATAAACATCCAACCGCCCACGGCACAGCCGAGTAGGGCGAGGTAGATTAGGCTGGCAATGTTATCTCCGGTCATGGGCGTTCCTTTGGTTTCCGCTCAATATAAGAGGACTTGGCCGCTATCCAAGGGTGGTGACGAATCCGAATTCGGCCAGACCGTCAAGAACAAACTGGACCGAAAGGGCCGCGAGCAGCATGCCGAAGATGCGGGTGAAGACGTTGATCGCCACCTTGCTCATAGCGCGCTCAAGCCTGCTAGAGAGGCGCAGCATAATATACATGATGAGCAAAATAATCGCGGTCATCCCGAGGATAATAACCAGCCCTTCACCGCCCGGTTTGCGACCGATCAACAGGATGACGGAGGCGATGGCCCCCGGTCCGGAAATCAGTGGGATGGCGAGTGGAAAGACGCTGGGATCTTCGTGGTCTGGGTCTGCCTCGGAAGTGTCTTCCCGGCGTTTCGTGCGTCGCTCAAACAACATGTCGAGGGCGGTGAGGAACAGCAAAATGCCGCCAGCGACGCGAAAGGCAGGCATCGAGATGCCTATGAAATCAAGGACCGCTTCCCCCGCAAGAGCGAAGACAATAAGGATCAGACCCGCAACCAGCACGGCACGGCGCGCAATTTTCTCGCGTTCGGCACTGCTCATATTGGGCGTCATCGCGAGGAACAGGGGCGCAATCGCAATCGGATCAATCACCACAAACAGGGTCACGAAGGCCGTGATCATATAGGCGGTGTCAAAGATCATTTCTGAGCTTTCTCAAGTTTGCTCGCCGCGTCCATCCAGATGCTCTCGGCCCGCTCTAACGCGCCCATGACTTCAGCATATTTCTTATTCCAGACTTCCAATTCGCCCACTTTGTCCTTCTCGTAGAGAGCAGGGTCGGCAAGTTTCTTGGCGAGCTTATCACGCATATCGTTAATCTTGGTCACACGCGCCTCGGCGGTGCGGACCTCGGAGCGCAATGCACTGATCTCTTGCTGCGAGGCCTTCTTTTCTTTGGGGGCCTCGGTCTTGGGGCGTGCGTTCTTGCTGACAGGCTTTTCAACGGTGAGTAGCATTTTGCGGTATGCTTCCAGATCGTCCTCGTAGGGCTTTACGGTCCCGTCGGAGACAAGCCACAGTCGGTCTGCCACCATGGAAAGCAGGTGCATGTCGTGGCTGACAAGGATCACAGCACCAGAATACCGCGTGAGCGCTTCGACCAGTGCTTCGCGGCTCTCGATATCGAGGTGGTTGGTCGGCTCATCGAGGATCAACAAGTGTGGCGCATCGAGCGTGGCGAGCAGCAGCGACAGGCGCGCTTTTTGGCCACCAGACAGGTGGCCTACGGTTGTGTCCGCTTGGTCAGGGCCGAGGCCAAAACCAGCAAGTTGTGCGCGCAGTTTTGGTTGCATGATGCCGGGGCGGGCAGCGATCATGTGTTGCAGTGGCGTTTCGTCGATGATGAGTTCGTCAACTTGATGCTGGGCAAAGAAACCAATGCGCAGTTTGTTGGAATTGACGGCTTTGCCTTCGAACAATACCAGACGGTTGCTTAGCAGTTTGGACAGTGTTGATTTACCTTGGCCGTTGCGGCCAAGCAGCGCGATGCGGTCATCTTGGTCGATGCGCAAGTTAAGGCGCGACAATACGGGGACGCCGTTGTCATAGCCTGTTGAGCCGCCCTCGATGCTGATAATCGGCGGCGACAGCTCGTCGGGCTGCGGGAAGTTAAAGACCTTGCGGGCGGCTTCCTCTGGTGGCGTGATCGTCACCATCTTTTCAATCGCTTTCATGCGCGATTGGGCTTGCTTGGCTTTGGAGGCCTTGGCTTTGAAGCGGTCGACGAAGGCCTGCATGTGCGCTTTATGCGCTTGTTGCTTCTTGGAGGCGGCGGTCAGCTGGGCACGCTTTTCTGCGCGCATGTGGGCGAACTGGTCGTAGTTGCCTTGATAGTAGGTCAGCTTTTTATCCTCAAGGTGGAGGATGCCGCCCACAGCGCGGTTCAGCAGGCCGCGATCGTGGCTGATGATGATGACCGTGTGGGGATATTTGGCGAGGTAGTTCTCAAGCCAAAGTGCGCCCTCAAGGTCGAGGTAGTTCGTCGGCTCGTCGAGCAGCAGCAGGTCAGGCTCGGCAAAGAGGACACCTGCGAGGGCCACGCGCATGCGCCAGCCGCCAGAGTAGGCGGAGCAGGGCTGTTGCTGGTCATAGTCGTCAAAGCCGAGACCTTTGAGGATGGATGACGCGCGCCCTTCGGCAGTCCATGCGTCGATATCAACAAGACGCGCCTGAATGTCGGCGATGCGGGTTGGATCAGTGGCGGTTTCGGCCTCTGTCATGAGCGCATCGCGTTCGGTGTCGCATTCCAGCACTGTGTCCATGAGCGACATCTTGGAGCTTGGCACTTCTTGAGCCACGCCGCCAATCTTGGCGCGACTGGGCAGGATGATATCACCCGCGTCCAGCCCCAGCTCCTTGCGGATGATGCGGAAGAGGGTGGTTTTGCCAGCCCCGTTTTGTCCGACGAGGCCCACTTTGTGGCCATCAGGAATGACGGCGCTTGCCTGTACGAATAGAGGGCGGCCTTCGACGGAATAGTTGATCTCTGAAATTCTAAGCATGAGCAGCGTTTGGACCATGTAGCGGTTGGCGTCAATCGCCGCTTTTCAAGCCAAGGGGGCCATGTTAGTCAGCGCCAAATTTAACATCAATCAGGAGACGACCCATGGGCCTAGAGCGCACATTCTCGATCATCAAGCCAGACGCAACAAAGCGTAACCTTACAGGCGCAATCGCGAAGAAATTCGAAGATGCAGGTCTGCGCATCGTCGCATCCAAGCGTATTCATCTGTCAAAAGCACAAGCGGGCGAGTTCTACAAAGTACACGCCGAGCGTCCATTCTATGACGAGCTGTGCGAATTCATGGCCTCCGCGCCAATCGTTGCTCAGGTTCTTGAAGGCGAAAACGCCATCGCGAAAAACCGCGAAGTTATGGGTGCAACAAACCCTGCGGACGCAGAAGCCGGCACAATCCGCGCCGAGTTCGCGGAATCAGTTGGCGAAAACTCCGTACACGGTTCCGACGCACCAGAAACTGCTGCAGAAGAGATCGCGTATTTCTTCTCTGGTTTGGAGTTGGTGGGCTAAGCCATGCTTACTTTGACGATCTAAAAGGGGTGGCCTTCGGGTTGCCCCTTTTTCGTTTTAGCGCAGCAGGTTCGGGTTCGCACCCATGGCGAGGCCAGGAAAAACAGTGTTTTCAATGGTGGAGGTGGCGGGGCCGAACTGGGCGTGCAAAATCCAGCCGAGGTAGGCGCGCAGATCTCGGGTCGGCATCAGGTCACG
>CAWVZA010000154.1:0-5887 GCA_963934545.1 uncultured Sulfitobacter sp. | reverse complement strand
CTGTGCGTACTGCTCGGTGACGTTGGCAACGTAGACGTTCCAATCCCACCATTCGGTTTGCAGCCATTCTTCCATGTGGGCGTGGATGCTCTCCGCGCCACCTGTGGTCGTGTGGCACAGCCACGTGTCCTCGTCGATGCGCGCAACCACGCCATCGTCGATCAGAAAACCGTTGTCGTTACACATCAGGCCATAGCGGCATTTGCCGATCCTCAGCGTGCTCATCATGTTGGTGTAGAGCATGTCGAGGAACTTACCCGCGTCAGGCCCTTTCACAACAAGCTTACCCAGCGTCGAGGCGTCGATTAGGCCCATCTTTTCGCGGGTGTTGGTCACTTCGCGCATCACCGCGTCATGGGTGCTCTCGCCAATCTGGACGTAAGCATAAGGGCGGCGCCATTGGCCGACCGGTTCGAACTCTGCACCATGCGCTTCGTGCCAGTCGTGCATTGGCGTACGGCGGATCGGTTGGAACGCAACACCGCGTGCCTCGCCACCGATGGAGGCCATCGAGATCGGGTGATACGGCGGACGGAACGTGGTCGTTCCAACGTTCGGAATTTCCTCACCCAACGCATTAGCAAGAGTTGCCAATCCGTTTATATTGCTTAACTTACCCTGATCCGTCGCCATGCCCAAAGTGGTATAACGCTTGGCATGCTCAACGGAGACAAAACCCTCTTGCGCAGCAAGGCGCACGTCAGAAACTTTGACGTCATTCTGATAATCAAGCCATGCTTTCTCACGCAGTTTGACGCTTGCAACTTGTGGCATGAGCCAGACGGGTGCAATGGGTGCTTCCTCGCGGCGGGTGCCTTTTGCAGCCTTTACATCGCGGGGCAATTTCATGCCCAGACAGCGCAATGTACCATCCGCAGCAGCAAAGGCATCATTGAGTGCATCATCAAGTTGGAAGCTGCCAGAGGCGGCACCAGCAGTGGAGACAAATTGCCCACCGTCCGCGCCTTTTGGTGGATTATCAGGATCTGGGCTAAAGCATGCGTTGACCGTGTCCCAAGTCAACTTGCCACCGCAATGTGACCACAGGTGGACCACGGGGGACCAACCACCAGACATGGCGACAGCATCGCAATCAATCTCTTCAAGGACTGCGCCCTCGCCTGCTTGGGAGCAAATGGTCACACTGGTCACGCGCTTGCCGCCTTTGACCGAGGAGATGCCGTGACCCATAAGGACGCGTATGCCCAGCTCTTTGGCTTGGGCCCTGACATCACTGTCTTGTGGCAGCACACGCGCATCGATGATGGCTGGTACGCTTAGCCCTGCGTGCTTGAGCGCGATGGCCGTCAAATAGGCATCATCATTGTTGGTCACGACCACAGTGCGGTCCCCGACGGAGACACCAAAGTTCACAACATAATCACGTACAGCTGCCGCCAGCATCACACCGGGGATGTCATTGCCAGCAAAGCTCAGCGGGCGCTCGATTGCACCTGTGGCCGTTATCACATGGCCTGCGCGAATACGCCAAAGACGGTGGCGCGGTCCTGTCATTTCAGGATCATGATCTGTTAGCTGCTCATATCCAAGCACGTAGCCATGATCATAGACACCTGCCCCCATTGTGCGGGTCCGCAGTGTCACATTTTCCATAGCGCTTAGCTGCGCCAGCGTCGAATCGATCCATGCCTGTGCAGGCATCCCGTCGATATCGCCACCGTCTACTGGCGTGCGACCACCCCAATGGGCTGTCTGCTCAAGCAAGATTACGCGTGCACCTGAAAGCGCCGCCGCACGGGCCGCTTCCAGCCCAGCAACACCACCGCCTACGACCAGAACGTCGCAGAAGGCGTAGAAATGCTCATAAGTGTCCTCATCACGTGTCTTTGGCGCACGGCCAAGGCCCGCAGAATGGCGGATGATCGGCTCATAGACATGCTTCCACAGCGGACGCGGATGAATGAACATTTTGTAATAGAAACCTGCAGGCAAAAAGCGGCTGAGATGTTTGTTAATCGCACCGACGTCGAACTCAAGGCTGGGCCAGTGGTTCTGGCTTTCGGCGCGCAGACCATCAAACAGCTCTGTGGTGGTGACACGGGCGTTCGGCTCGAACTTGCCCTCACGGCCAAGGTTTACAAGGCCGTTTGGTTCTTCGGGACCTGCAGCGACAATGCCGCGCGGGCGGTGGTATTTGAACGAACGCCCTACGAGCATCTGATCATTGGCCAACAATGCAGACGCAAGCGTGTCACCCTCATAGCCGCCCATGTGCGTCCCGTTAAAACGGAACTTCACGGACTTGGATTTGTTCAACAGGCGACCGCCTGTGGCAAGACGGGTACTCATGATTGAAGCTCCTGCGCGGGGTGTGGGTGCGGGATCGAATTTAAATGCAAGGAAAGGGCGATCATCAGACGGGGGTTCTCCATCCAGGACGCTTCGCGTCAATCTCTAAGAGAAGCTCTTCAGGCGGGCTGTACGTTTGGGCGCTATAGGTGCCAAACACTTCGAGTTTCATGGTGCAGCGTGCCATATGGAACCACTTGCCGCAGCCATTCTGGTGGCGCCAGCGCTCAAAATGCACACCTTTGGGATTTTTGCGCATGAACAGATATGTTTCCATCTGGTCATCGGACGAGCCTACCGTGTGGCGCGTGATATGCGCCTCGCCGTGGGCATGAAATTCGGTTTCCTCGGCTGTGACGCCGCAGCAGGGGCAGGATACGATTAGCATGTTTGTGCTCCAGACTTGAGGAATGCGACTTTTTGAGATGTGATAACGTTATGGAAGTTATATTTTTTCTGTTTCTCGCTGCGCTGGTCGCTGGTGTTGGTATCGCGCTGTTCGAGTGGCGCAAAAAGCGAACCCTGCTTGCGCATGACTTGAACCTGCAAGCCAGAGAGGACGGTCACACCCTTGCTGCACGCGTGCATGCCAAGGATGTTACAGTCCACCGTCGCGGCGGATTTGGTAGCTAGTTTCATTAGTGCGCCACCCCTGCCGCAACGCTTTCGTCGATAAAGCGGCCTTCAGTGAACCGCTCCATCCCGAATGCATCCGTTAGTGGTGAGCGACCTTTGGCCATCAGCTCAGCCATGGCCCAACCGGAACCTGGGATGGCCTTAAAGCCGCCAGTGCCCCAGCCACAGTTGATGAATACGCCGTCGACGGGGGTTTTGGACAAGATTGGGGAGCGGTCGCCCGTGACATCCACGATACCGCCCCATTGGCGCAGCATTTTGAGGCGGGAGACCATCGGGAATGTCTCGATCAGCGCGCGCACAGTTTCTTCGATATGATGAAATGATCCGCGCTGGGTGTAGTTGTTGTAACCGTCAGTGCCGCCGCCGATGACCATTTCGCCCTTGTCGGACTGGCTCATGTAGCCATGCACCGTGTTGGCCATGACGACAACGTCCATGCAAGGCTTGATCGGCTCGGAGACCAGCGCCTGAAGCGCTACAGATTCGATGGGCATGCGGAAACCAGCCATATCAGCGAGATGCCCTGAGTGACCCGCGACAACGATGCCCAGCTTATCACAGCCAATGTCGCCTTTTGTGGTGATGACACCTACGACTTTGCCGCCGTCACGCTGAATGCCAGTCACTTCGCACTGTTGGATCACATCCATGCCCATGTCAGAGCATGCGCGGGCGTAGCCCCATGCGACCGCATCGTGCCGCGCCGTGCCGCCACGGGCCTGCCACAAGCCACCCAAGACAGGATAGCGCGGACCTTCGAGATTGATGATCGGAACCAGCTGCTTCACCTTCGCAGGTGAGATGAATTCAGTTGTCACACCTTGGAGCATGTTGGCATGTGCCGTGCGCTTGTATCCACGCACCTCATGTTCGGTTTGTGCAAGCATAATAACCCCACGTGGGGAAAACATCACATTATAGTTGAGATCTTGCGACATCGTCTCGTAGAGCGAACGAGATTTTTCGTAAATCGCAGCGGACGGATCCTGCAAATAGTTGGAGCGGATGATGGTTGTGTTACGACCAGTGTTGCCCCCGCCGAGCCAGCCCTTCTCAAGGATCGCTACATTGGTGATGCCAAAATTCTTGCCCAGATAATACGCAGTCGCGAGCCCGTGGCCACCTGCACCGATGATAATCGCATCATAGCGCTTCTTGGGGGCGGCATCGCGCCATGCGCGGGTCCAGCCAGTGTGGTGGCGCATTGCTTCGCGTGCCACTGCAAATACGGAGTATTTTTTCATCGCTGGTGTCCCTGACGCAGATAAGGAATGGATTCGGGGCGTATTGCAGCCCTCGGCTTATTCATGGGGGAGTGGCCGGAAAAGAGGATACTCCGCGCGGCACTCCATACCAATTTTGCGACATAGGCTGCAAGCGGTCCAAATTAGGAAGGTCTATTCGTCGCGGGAGCTGCTTTGCCCTCTTTTGGTTAGAGGTGCTTCGTATTACACGGAGGGTTGTAAAGGGAGAGCTGAACCAATGCTGAGTTTCTGGATCGTCGCAGGTGCTATCACGCTGATGGTCGCTGCTGTACTGGCCAATGCCGTTGTGCGCGGGAGCCGCAACGAGGTTGGATCGCGCGCGGCCTCTGATGTCGAAGTGTATCGCGGACAGCTGGCAGAGGTGGACCGTGACGTGGCACGCGGCGTGATCGCAGATGCAGATGCGGAACGGGTGCACGCTGAAATCGCACGACGCCTGATCGCGGCGGACAAGGCACAAACAGACGAGACCGTCAGCGCATCGAAGGCCCCTACAGGAGCAGCAATTGGATTGATCGCCGTTGGTTTGATCGCGAGCGTGACAAGCTATTGGTGGCTCGGCGCGCCGGGATATGGCGATATGGGGCTTCAGGACCGCATCGCCTTTGCCGAGGAAGTTCGCACATCCCGCCCTGTCCAAGACGTGGCGGAGCGTTCGCTCCCTCCATTTATAGACCCACCAGAGATGGATGCGCGTTATCGGTCGCTGATGAAACAACTACGCACCACCTTAGCAGAGCGGCCCGATGATCTTCAGGGCCATCAGTTGCTTGTGCAACAAGAGCGCCGGATCGGGAACTTTTCAGCTGCAAAAACTGCGCAACTCAGAATTGCCACTCTGAAGGGCAACGACGTGAACGCGCAGGACCTCGCTGATCTGGGCGAGCTTAAGGTGCTCTCCGCTGGCGGCTACGTATCCCCCGAAGCTGAGATGAGCCTGCGGGCCGCCTTGGCGCAAGAACCGTCCAACGGGACAGCAAGCTACTATCTCGGGCTGATGCTTGTGCAAACAGGCCGTCCTGATCAGGCGTTTCGTATTTGGGATGGTTTATTGCGGGCGGGTCCTGAGGATGCCCCGTGGATACCCCCGATTGTCGCACAGATTGAGGAATTGGCCGAGCTCGCAGGTGTGAATTATGCCCTACCAGAGATCGGCAGCAGTGCCGCACGCGGGCCAAGCTCTGAGGATATCGACAACGCACGCGACATGACCCCAGCCGAGCGGATGGATATGATCGGCAGTATGGTCAGCGGTCTGTCCCAGCGCCTCGCCGAAGAGGGTGGCCCTGCCCGCGACTGGGCGCGACTTATTTCTTCGCTCGGTGTGTTGGGTGAATGGGAACGTGCCTTGGCCATACACACCAATGCCGTCGAAGTGTTTGCCGATGATTCAAACGCGATTGATCTGATCAATGCTGCTGGTCGTGATGCCGGAGTTGTCGATTGATACATGAAGACATCAAAGACTTTGCTGCCGCAGTTCCATCAATGCGTGCACTCATCGGCCTTGATCTGGGCGAAAAGACCATTGGTGTGGCAGTGACCGACAGCATGCTGTCTGTGGCGACCCCACTGGAAACAGTGCGCCGTAAGAAATTTGGACTTGATGCGGCAAGGCTGAGCGAGATTATCGCGGCGCGCACTATCGGGGGTTTGATCCTTGGGTTGCCGTT
>CAWVZA010000153.1:0-5899 GCA_963934545.1 uncultured Sulfitobacter sp. | reverse complement strand
AATTTCGCCTTCACGGCTCAACAGCTCAACAGAACCCATTTCGCGCAGATACATGCGCACCGGATCGTCGGTACGGTCCAGCTTTTCGGAGTTGCCAGAGCCTAGGACAATCTCTTTGGGGCCATCCGTGGTCGCAACATCAGTGCCACCTTTGTCTTCGTCTTCGTCTTCATCCTCGATGATGTTGATGCCCATCTCGGACAGCATCGACATCACGTCTTCGATTTGCTCGGAAGACACCTGATCAGGCGGCAATACCGTGTTGAGCTGATCATAGGTGATGTAACCCTTCTCGCGGGCATCACCGATCATCTTCTTCACAGCCGCTTGCGACATATCCAGCGAGTGACCAGAATCCTGATCGTCGCGCTTTGTATCTTCGTTGGTGTCTTTCGCAGCCATCAAGAGCTCCTATCTGTCCCTATGCGAATCACTTGGTAGTGATTCGGTAATCCGAATCATGCGGGGTTTGACGTGATTCTTAAACCCGACATTCTTATTTTTCCGCTAATTGCGGGAATTTGGTGACGTCCACGCCACAAATCTTGACCCTAAGGTCAGCTTAAACCGCGCTAATGGTTCTTCTTGCCGCCCTTGGAAAAGTCAATTTGATCAAACATATTTCGGCTTTTCGCAACCTGTTCACGGTCCAGTCGTGCACCATTATCCGCTATAACATATTCCGCTTTGTCTTCCTGACCAGCTCGTTGCGCCATATCGGCCGCTTTCGCCGCCTCCGCAAGCCGCCATGTCAGTCCCTCGTCCGCCTCTCCGCTCAAATGATCCGCCGCGTCTTGCACCTCGTCCTTCAATCCCCGCACTGCCGACAACTTTGCCAGCTCTTCGGCAACAGTCATTGCAGTGATCTCGTTGTCGCCAGGTTTCCGGATGCACGGTGTTATCGCAACATGGCGTTGCGCCATGAGGTTTTCAACGGCATCGGGTCCCAAAACGTCTGCAATTTTTTTGTGCAAAATCTTGGCACCCTCGGACGCGTGTCGCAAAATTAGATCGCGCAACACTCCATGCTCCCGATCGAGACAGACCATGCTTTCCAAACCGCTCTCAAAAGGCTCCACAACTTCGGGGCACCCAATACAGGCCGCCAGAATGACTGCTTCCCGCAAATGATCGGTCGCCTGCGGACTGGATGCCGTAGCCAACATCGAAGACTTCGCCCCCGCCGATGGCCCTTGCGGCGCTTTATTACCCCAAGGCTGGCCCCATTGACCGCCACGGCCACGCTGTGCGACCTGCATGCCCCCGCCCTTAGGCTTAGACTTGAACAAGTCCCAACGCATATCCTTGATCGCTTGCCCGTAATGGCTGCGAATACTGGGGTCTTTGATCATCATGATCTTCTCGCGCAGAGATTTATCTAGTGCCGCCTTACGCTCGGGACTGTCGAAATTCTTGCCTTCTACTTCGCGGTCCCACAACAGCTTCACCATCGGCACCGCCGCATCCACAAGGCTCTGTACCGCGCCCGCACCCGCGGACTTCAACAAATCATCAGGATCCTGCCCCTCAGGCATCATGGCAAAGCGCAAGCTGCGCCCCGCCTTCAGCAACGGCAACGCCAGATCAATCAGCCGCAACGCCGCACGCTGCCCCGCCGTATCGCCGTCCAGCGTGATAATCGGCTCGTCCGATATCCTCCACAGCATCGCCAACTGGTTCTCGGTAATCGCCGTCCCCAATGGTGCCACGGACGCGCCAAATCCCGCCTCGGACAACGCGATCACATCCATGTAGCCTTCGGCCACCAGCAAAGACTGCCCCTTGCCTGCGGCCGCCCGCGCGTCCTTCACGTTATAAAGGGAGCGCCCTTTATCAAACAATTCAGTCTCGGGAGAGTTGAGATATTTCGCCTTATCCTCAGGGTCCATCGCACGGCCGCCGAATGCAATGCACCGCCCCCGCGCATCACGGATCGGATACATAATCCGCCCCCGAAACGTGTCATAAGGCTTGCCACCCTTGGTCGAGGGCTTGGCCAGACCCGCGCCAATAATCAGATCATCGGGAATATCCTTGCCCTTGAGGGCATCCCATAACCCCTGCCAGCTGACAGGCGCAAACCCGATCTCCCAGCGGTCACACACTTCCTGCGGCAATCCGCGTCGATCCAGATACTCCCGCGCAGCAGATGCCGCCCCCGTGCGCAGTTGCAAGCGGAACCACTTCACTGCCAACTCCATTACATCGGCCAGATCTTTGCGCGCATCGGCCTTTTCTGCCGCACGCGGATCACGCTCTGGCATCGGCATACCTGCTTCACCAGCCAAAATCTCGACCGCTTCCATGAAGCTCACATTCTCCGTCTCACGCACAAAGGAGATCGCATCGCCCTTGGCGTGACAGCCAAAGCAATAATAAAATCCTTTGCGGTCATCGACGTGAAAACTGGCAGACTTCTCCTGATGAAATGGACATGGCGCCCACATATCGCCCTTGCCTTGATTGGACTTGCGCGCATCCCACATGACTTTGCGCCCGACAACCTGAGAGAGGCTGGCGCGTGTACGCAATTCATCAAGGAAACCGGGAGGAAGACTCATGCCTACCAATATGGGGACGCAGCCCTCAGAGTCCAGAAGCCGCAGTCGCGATCATCGTGCTAATTGCATCAAATCTACTGCGACAAACACATCTCGTTCCATGCTGCCGCCAGATCAGCCGACTTCACTTCACGCATCTTCATCCCGTACACCCACGGGGCCACGAGCGGGATCACAGCGTTGTATTTATCGGGCCATTCTGGCGTTGTCTCAGCCACATGATCCGGAACCTTACGCTCACCGACCCGCGCCACACGCGCTGCCTGAACGGCCGCCACAACCTCGCTTTGATAGCCACAGTCCTCTGACTTCGACGGCGCAGCAAAAGCTGGAACCGCGACAGCTACACTCAAAACAACACTCAACACGCGGATCATAACACACTCCAAAACAACAATTCTCACGACACCTTACCCCCGCGCAGCAACCGTTTCCAGTGCCGTCGCCAAATCGTGAACCAGCGTCCCTGCCATTGAGCGGAATACCGCAATCATAAAGGTTTGCTCATCCAGCCGCGTAATGCTTGCATTCATATGACCCAACTGGGTGCGCACAGTCGCTCCCACGCCAAAAGCAGGCACCCGCATGTCTACAGGCACCAGCCGCGCCAGCGCATCCGCCCCGCCCGCGCCTGTTAGCGTCACAACAGCCCAAGCATCCGACTGGTCCACAACCGCTGCATAAGCTCTAAGGCTCGCGTCAGGCATTGTACCCAAGAGTAGCGCCTCACCCCGCCCGACCCAAACAAGGCGTGCGTCCCCATTCATCGTGGTCTCTAGGGGCGCAGGAAACGGCATACCCAGCGCACGACCTATCGTAGAACTGGACACACCCGAAAACGGCGTCACCAAAGTCATTGGTCCGACATCCAATTCATCAACAGTGAGCGCCCCAATAGTCAGCGGCAACAGCCCTGCACAGGCGTTTGAAGCTTGCAACTTATCCACGCACACGCACTCCCTCAGGGTCCACAAAAACAGGAGTACAAATTTCGACCTGTACGGTCATATCGCGCACATGGTCGCGCACCACCATCCGCTCACCCATCCGCGCAGGCCCGTTCTTCACAAACCCCAGCCCGATCATCGTCCCCACATCGGGCGAGAAACAGACGGAAGTGACATAGCCTTGATCGTTCTCATGCACATGGTGTTCACCTGCGTTAAACACATGCGCCCCTGCACTGAGGCTCTTCACCGCCCCCACAGGTCGCAGCCCGACCATACGCTCCCGCATGGGATCAACCAGCCCCTCACGCGCAGCCAGCACTTTGCCCACACAATCCTTCTTGGGGGAGATCATCCGCTCCATCCCCACATCAAACGCAGTCACCCGCCCGTGGATTTCCGAATGTGTAATGTGCCCCTTCTCGATGCGCAGCACATTGAGCGCCTCCATCCCGTAGGCACCACCCGCCATTGCCGCCGCACGCTTTACCAATTCAGCAAACAGCGCCGCGCCATAGCGCGCAGGCACAGCAACTTCATAGGCATGCTCCCCGCTGAACGAGATACGGAACAACCGCCCTGCCACGCCCAGGACACTCACTTCACCACAGGCCATAAACGGCCAATCCTCATTGCTCAGAGGCGCCTCTAAAACACCGTTCAACAGCTCGCGTGATTTCGGCCCCGCCACGGCAAGCTGCGCCCATTGCTCCGTCACGGAGGTAACCGCAACAACCCATTCCGGGTGTAGCATCTGGCACACAAACTCCAAATGCCGCATCACATCCCCCGCCGCCGCTGTGGTCGTCGTCATCACATAATGCTCCGCCCCCATCCGCGCACAGGTCCCGTCATCCATCACGGTACCGTCCTCGCGCAGCATCAGGCCATAGCGCACACGCCCTTCTTTGAGCGTCGAAAACATCCCCGTGTAAACAAAATCCAACAGCTTGGCCGCGTCAGGCCCCTGAATATCAATCTTGCCCAACGTGCTCACATCACACACGCCAACCGATCTGCGCACATAGCCAACTTCACGGTCACAAGATTGCCGCCACGTCGCCTCACCCTCACGCGGGAAATAGCTGGGCCTGTACCAAAGCCCCGCCTCGATCATTGGCGCACCCATCTCCACAGATTGCTTGTGCGACGTCGTCAGGCGCTCAGGCGCAAAGCCCTTCCCCTGCGCCCCCGCCCCCAACGCTGCAATCGCAACAGGCGAGTATGGCGGCCGAAACGTGGTCACACCCGTCTCGGGAATTCCCCGCCCCGTCGCATCCGCCAAGACAGCCAAAGCGCCTACATTCGAGTTCTTCCCCTGATCCGTCGCCATCCCTTGCGTCGTATACCGCTTCATATGCTCAACCGAGCGGAAGTTCTCCACAGCCGCCTGTTTCACGTCCTTGACCGAAACATCATTCTGGAAATCAAGCCAAGCCCGCCCCTTCCCCGCAACCGCCCAAAGCGGCGCAATATTGTATGTCGCATCCTCCGCATCAGGCAAAGCAACCTCAGGAACCTTTGCGCCCAAAGCCTCCACAACACGCCCAGCAGCCGCCGAACCTTCTGCCAAACACGCAGCCGTCGAGAACGCCCCGTTACACGCCCCCGCCGCCTCCAACGTAGGCACCGCATCAGGTGTCGGCACAAACGCCGCAATATCCTCACGCCACTGCGGCCGCCCATTCATATGGCACGTCAAATGCAGCGTTGGGTTCCACCCCCCCGACATCGCCAAACAATCGGCACGCACAGAAAACTCCGCTACCCCCTTGCGCACCAAAACTTCGCGCAATGCCATGCGCCCTTTGATGCCCACAACATGCGCCCCAAGGTGCACAGGATAAGGAACATCGCCCACTTCCGCATCCGCGCGACTATCAATCACCGCCGCCACAGTTACACCCGCAGCGTGCAAGTCCCGCGCCGTGCGGTGCGCATCATCGTTATTTCCGAACACAACAACGCTCTGCCCCACCGCCACACCCCAGCGGTTCACATAAGCCCGCACCGCCCCCGCCATCATCACACCAGGTCGATCATTGTTCTCAAACGCAATGGGTCGCTCCAACGCGCCAGCAGCCAGCACCGTGCGCCGCGCCATAATCCGCCAAAAACACTCAATCGGCGCAGCGGAACGCGGCACATGATGTGCCACCCGCTCCAACGCGCCAAACACACCGCCGTCATACGCGCCAGTAACCGTCGTGCGCGTCATCAACCGCACATTCGGCATCGCTGCCAACGCCTCAACGCAGACCGCGGCCCATTCGCCCGCAGGCACCCCGCCCACATCCTCAACCTCGGCCAGCATCCGCCCGCCCATGCGCGCATCTTCGTCGCACAGGATCACATCCAGCCCCGCTTCAGCCGCCACAGTTGCCGCCATCA
>CAWVZA010000152.1:0-5991 GCA_963934545.1 uncultured Sulfitobacter sp. | reverse complement strand
CTGTCAAGCGTTGGCGGGGTCATCGCACTTTGGTCATTCCCGTTGGTCAGCCATGTATCGACACGCGATACGGCGCTTCTTGATGGCGCACTGGTGCTACATTTGGGGGCTGTCGCATTCTGGCTCGGAATACTCATTCCCCTTAAACGGCTCGCAGCTGTGCCGGCAGACTGGCCGAGGGCTGCAGATCTTGGACATCGCTTCGGTATTGTCGCACGGGGCGTAATTCCCGCTCTGGTCGTTGCCGGTGTGTATCTTGGCTATATGCTTGTAGGCTCGATCGCTGCCCTGCTGGGCACAGGTTATGGGCAAGCGATGATCCTGAAGGTCCTGTTTGTTGTCGGGCTGCTTGCGTTGGGGGCTGCGAACAAGCTGCGGTTTATTCCTGCGCTCAAAGCGGGCGACCCGCATGCCGCAGGGCATTTGTCGCGCTCCATTTCCATTGAATGGGGCGTGATCCTGACTGTGCTGGCTGTTACTGCGGTTCTGACATCCACACTCGCTTTGCCGACATGAGGTTTACATGAAGAGACGGACTTTTTTGGCTTCGACTAGCGCGCTCGCATTTCTGCCAGGCACAGTTTTTGCGACGGGGGAGATGTTGCGATTGAGGGCCGAAGCGGTTGTGCAGCAGGTCTTGCCCGAAGGCGAAGGGATGACGGCGATGCTGGGCTTTAATGGCGGTATGCCAGGGCCCGAGCTGCGCCTACGCCGCGGTATTCGGGCGGAGGTTGAGGTTGAGAACGCGCTTGAGGAGGGCACCGCCGTTCACTGGCATGGCATACGGCTGGAAAACACGATGGATGGCGTGCCGATGCTCACGCAGGAGCTGATCCAGCCGGACGCGCGGATGACCTACAGTTTCGTGCCGCCGGATTCTGGCACATACTGGTATCACTCGCATTACATTCCACATGAGCAGGTGGCACGCGGCATGATGGGGCCGCTGATCATCGAGGATGATGTGCCGCCGGATGTGGATCATGACATTACTGTGCTGTTCGCGGATTGGAGGCTGGAGGAAGACGGCGGCCTCGTTGACGAGTTTTCCGACATGCACAGTGTTGCCCATGGCGGTTATATTGGGAATTTTGCGCGCGGGTTCTTATCCCAATCGCAGGTCAGCATCGGGGACCGCATACGCCTGCGGCTGATCAATGCGGCGACCAACCGGATATTTCCATTGCAAATAAGCGGGGCTGTGGGGTCCATTGTGGCGCTCGACGGTATGGCGTTGCCTGCGCCGCGCGCTTTGACATCTATAACACTGGCCCCTGCACAGCGCGCTGATCTGATCGTAGATGTGCAGGCGGATGTCGCCTTCGATATGCTGATGCGTGACGGCTCGTTCCGATTGGCCGACCTTACTGCCGTGGGGGCGAATGCCGACAGACAACCAACCCGGATTGTGGCCCTTGCTGCGCCGGACTTGCCCAAACCGGACACGCCGATACAGCACTTGACCCTTACCATGATGGGCGGTGCCATGGGTGGGCGGCACGCGGGCGACAACACTTGGGCCTTCAATAACGTCTCCGATCTGCAACCGGAGCCTTTCGGTGCGTTTCAGCGGGGCGAGACGGCCCGGATCACGCTGGTCAACGATACCTCCTTTCCGCATGGCATCCATTTGCATGGCCACCACTTTTATGAGGTTGGTGCAGACGGTGCCCTTGGCGATCTGCGCGACACCACGCTGGTGGAAGCGCGCGCCAGCCGTGATATTATCTGTGTCTTTGACAATCCGGGCAAATGGTTGCTGCATTGCCATATGCTGAGCCACGCAGTGGGTGGCATGCGCACGTGGGTTACTGTCGCATGAGAAAGCTGGCATTGGTCCTAATGATTTGCGCAAGCGCTGCAAATGCTGATCACGAATTGGAGGGGCGCGACATCGCTGCAGGGGCTATGTTCTATTCCGCGAACTGCGCCGCCTGCCATGGGGTGAATTTGGAAGGCCAGCCGGATTGGCGCTCTGCCGGAGAGGACAGTGTCCTTCCCGCACCGCCGCATGATGCGTCTGGTCATACATGGCATCACGATAATGCAATGTTGTTTGAGTATACCAAGCAGGGCGGGCAGGCGGCTTTAGCCGCGATGGGTGTGACCGGATTCAACAGCGGCATGCCTGCCTTTGAGGGCATAATCTCGGATGACGAGATATGGGATATCCTCGCCTATATCTGCTCCACCTGGCCCGAGCGGGTGCGTGATGTTCAGGCCGGTCGAAACCTGCCACATTAAACAGGACGAAGATTAAATCCACATCAGCTCTTGACCCTCCAGCTACTGGAAGCCCTATCTACTGACTAAGACAGAATAGGAGCCTCACCATGAGCAGCGAAAATTCGACCACATTCCATGTCCGCGAGATGTCCTGCGCCTCTTGTGTTGGGCGGGTAGAAAAAGCATTGCTGGCCGTGCCATGGGTGCAGTCCGCATCGGTGAACCTTGCGGCAGAGACGGCGACAGTCGCGATGGCGGAAGGGTCGGGTATGGAGCCTGTCGTTACTTCGCTCAAAGACGCGGGCTACCCTGCGGAGCTGCAAACATACAGGTTTTCAATCGAGAATATGTCTTGTGCATCTTGTGTCGGGCGGGTCGAACGCGCCCTTGGCGCAGTGCCCGGTGTTGTTACGGCTTCGGTCAATCTGGCGCAGGAGAGCGCAACAGTTCAAGCACTTGGTGTCTCTGCCGCACAGATTTCACAGGTGGCGTGCGCTGCCGGTTATCCGGCGCGGCTGATCACGAATGAGGGCGACACGGACGATACCCGCGACCGCAAGGCATCCGAGGCTGCACATCTCAAGACGATGACACTGCTGGCCGCAGCGTTGACTCTACCTGTGTTCGTCCTCGAGATGGGCAGTCACCTGATCCCTGCGCTGCACATGTGGATCATGGACACGATGGGCATGGGGCTGAATTGGGGGATCCAGTTTGTCCTGACGACCCTTGTTCTCGCGATTCCCGGACGGCAATTCTATCTCAAAGGGTTCCCCGCGCTGTTCAAAGGTGCGCCTGATATGAACTCTCTTGTTGCTCTTGGCACGTCTGCTGCATGGGGATTTTCCACTGTTGCCTTGTTTGTGCCGATGCTTTTGCCAGAGGGCACGCGCGCAGTTTACTTTGAGGCGGCGGCGGTCATTGTCACCCTTATTCTACTGGGTCGTTTCCTTGAGGCCCGCGCCAAAGGGCGCACGGGGCAGGCGATTGCGCGGCTTGCCGGCCTCAAGGCAAAGACGGCCCATGTGGAGCGGAGTGGCGAGATTGCAGAGCTGGCCGTCGATGACATCGTGGTTGGTGATCTGGTGCAGGTGCGGCCAGGAGAAAAGATTGCCCTCGACGGGATTGTGGTGCGTGGTGTGTCTTATGTCGATGAGAGCATGATTACCGGAGAGCCTGTGCCCGCTGAGAAATCGGAAGGCACAGAGGTTGTCGGTGGCACAGTTAACGGCACTGGCGCGCTGACATTCCGGGCCACGAAAGTGGGCGGAGACACAATGCTGGCGCAGATCATCCGCATGGTGGAAGAGGCGCAGGGCGCCAAGCTGCCCATTCAGGATCTGGTTAACCGGATCACGCTTTGGTTTGTGCCTGCAGTGATGGGCGTTGCGGTGCTGACTTTTGTCGCATGGTTAGTGCTGGGGCCGTCTCCCGCCCTCGGTCTTGCGGTGGTAGCGGCGGTGGCTGTCCTGATCATAGCTTGCCCCTGTGCGATGGGGCTGGCGACGCCCACGTCGATCATGGTGGGCACGGGTCGTGCTGCGGAGCTGGGCGTTTTGTTCCGGCGTGGCGATGCCTTGCAGTCGCTGGGCGATGTTGAGACTGTTGCCTTTGATAAAACCGGCACACTGACGCAAGGGCGTCCGGAGTTGACTGATCTGCAGGTGATGGAGGGGTTCCAAGAAAGTGATATGCTGCAGTTGGTGGCCTCGGTTGAGGCCACGTCCGAGCATCCGATTGCTGCTGCGATTGTGCGGCGTGCGCAGCAGGAGGGGCTGGCCATCGGTGTTATCGACGCGTTCCAGTCGTTGACCGGTTACGGTGTCAGCGCCGTGGTAGACGGGCATGAAATCCTTGTTGGCGCCGACCGCCTTATGGTGCGCGAGGGTATCGCGCTTGATGCCGTGCAAGAACTGGGCAAAGCGTTGGGGCAGGCGGGCAAGACCCCGCTCTATGCCGCGATTGACGGGCGTTTGGCCGCGATAATCGCAGTATCTGACCCCATCAAACCCAGCACAGCGCAGGTAATCGAAGCACTGCACGCGCTGGGTCTCAAGGTTGCGATGATCACGGGTGATAATCAGGCCACGGCGAAGGCAATTGCAGCACAGCTGGGCATTGATACGGTCTTGGCCGAGGTCCTGCCAGAGGGCAAGGTCGCTGCTCTGCAACAGCTGCAAGCGGGCGGGCGCAAGGTGGCATTTGTGGGGGACGGGATCAACGACGCACCTGCCTTGGCCCATGCGGATGTGGGGGTGGCCATTGGCACTGGCACCGATGTCGCCATCGAGGCGGCAGATGTGGTGCTGATGTCCGGTGACCTGAACGGGGTCGTGAACGCGCTGCATGTGAGCAAACGCACCATGCGCAACATTCGCCAGAACATGTTCTGGGCCTTCGGCTATAATGCAGTGCTGATCCCGGTGGCGGCAGGGGTGTTCTATCCGCTGTCTGGCCTGATGCTTTCGCCTGCACTGGCCGCAGGTGCGATGGCGCTGTCGAGTGTGTTTGTGTTGTCCAATGCGCTGCGGCTGCGGTGGATCGCTACTGCTGCTGCAGAAGGGCAAACTACGCATGCTGATACTGGCAAGCTTATGCCCGCAGCAGCGGAATAGGAGAGCGATGATGAACATCGGCGAAGTTGCAAAAAAGTCCGGCTTACCTGCTAAAACCATACGGTATTACGAGGACATCGGCCTGATTACGCCGCTGCGCGACACAAACGGTTACCGCAGTTTCCGCGAGAGCGACATGCACAAGCTGGCGTTTCTGGGCCGCTCCCGGGCGCTGGGATTTACTATTGAGGATTGTCGCAACCTGCTTGCGCTGTGGGATGACAAGGACTGGGCCAGTGCGGATGTTCGGGCAATTGCAAAAGAGCATCTGGCCCAGATTGAAAGTAAGATTGCAGACCTTGCGGCCATTCGTGACACGCTGTCGCATCTGGTTCGAGAATGCGCGGGTGATGGTCGCCCAGATTGCCCGATTATCGAAAAGTTGGAAAATTATTCGATCAAGTAAGGAACACTCCAGCGCTGGATGCTTGTTGATCTGCCAGAAACAACAATTTTTGGAGAATATACAAATGTCATATTGGCGCTTTTTCTCAATGATCCTCACATCAACCACTGTCATGCTCGGACTGATGTACCTCAACACCTATGCACTAGATCACGTCTTTTTCAGTGAAACGCGCACCTACATGGCGATCTACATGGGGTCAGTGATGGCCATTATCATGCTGGCCTTCATGTTGGGAATGTACACAAACCGCGCGGCGAACATCGCAATTTTCGTGGGCAGCGCGGTTATTTTTGCAGGTGCTCTTTTTCTGGTCCGAAGCCAGTCAACCGTTGATGATACTTCATGGATGAGCGCGATGATCCCGCACCACTCCATTGCAATATTGACATCAGAACGGGCGAACATCTCCGACCCGCGGGTGCGAAAGCTGGCCGATGACATCATCGGGCAGTGTCAGAGGAACTTTCTTGCCTGCGGGGTTCGCTCCGACTAGCGTCACCGGATGACAAAACCCAGCCCCTTTCGCTACTTCAAGACGAGCCCAGAGATCATCCGCCTCGCCGTGATGCTGTACGTTCGCTTCCCGCTTTCGCTTCGGAACGTGGAGGACCTTCTGCACGAACGCGGTATCGACATCAGCCATGAGACGGTTCGATTTTGGTGGAACAGATTTGGCCCAATATTTGCCGCAGAGATCCGCAAGAAAAGGGTCAGCCAGATGCGCTCATATTCCAACTGGCA
>CAWVZA010000151.1:0-6106 GCA_963934545.1 uncultured Sulfitobacter sp. | reverse complement strand
CAAGGCAGCGGGGTTCTCACCTGTGGTTTATGACAACTTCTCAGCGGGTCACCGTGATGTATGTTTTGGTGATCATCTTGTTGAGGGTGATTTGGCTGACACGGCCAAGCTGATCCAGACCATGAAGGACTATAACATCAGCAGTGTGGTGCATTTCGCAGCCCTTATCGAGGCGGGCCAATCAGTGCTCACGCCACTACCGTATTTCCACAACAATGTTGCGGGTACGCTGTCATTGCTGGATGCGATGAATGCGGCGGGAATTACACGGCTTGTTTTCTCGTCCACGGCCGCGGTTTATGGCAATCAAAGTGATGTTGCGTTGCCATCCGAGGATTTGCCGCGGACCCCGATCAACCCTTATGGCGACAGCAAGGCGATGGTAGAAACGGTGCTCGAGTCTTGTGTGTCCGCACACGGGTTGCAGGCGATTGCGTTACGCTATTTCAATGCGTCAGGTGCCGATGCACAGGGCCGTAGCGGAGAGCGGCACGACCCCGAGACACATCTCATTCCGCTGGTTATTCAGGCGGCACGCGGGCAGCGCGACCAGATCAAGGTTTATGGCACCGACTACGATACGCCCGACGGCACTTATATCCGTGATTATGTCCATGTGACTGATCTTGCTTCAGGGCATGTCGCTGCACTGCGCCATCTGCTTGCCAGTGATGAAGCTGGGGTAACGCCAGTGAATTTAGGAACGGGCGCGAGGCAAAGTGTACGGGAAGTTATCGATGCTGTGCGCCGCATATCGGGGCGTGAGTTCGCGGATAAGGAAACACCCCGTCATGCGGGTGATCCGGCTGTTTTGGTTGCAGATGTCACGCGGGCCAAGGCGATGTTGGGTTGGACTGCTGCGCACAGCGACCTTGATACGATTGTGCGAGATGCGTGGGCTTACTCTGAGGCGAACCCCTAGCGCAACAAACCGGCGAGGTATTCGCCATATTCGTTTTTCCCAAACATCGCGGCGCGTGCTTTGAGATCTTCGTGGGTGATCCAGCCTTGGCCGAACGCAATCTCGTCAGGGCTGCCTGTTTGTAGGCCTTGGCGTTGTTGCAAAGTGCGGACAAAATTCCCTGCATCAAGCAAGCTGCCGTGCGTCCCTGTATCGAGCCACGCATAGCCACGGCCCATCCGCTTTACACTCAGTAGACCCTCGTTGAGATAGCTTTCGAGCAGAGTGGTGATTTCCAGCTCACCGCGCGGGGAAGGTTCGACCTTACGCGCACGCATCGGGGCATCGGCATCAAGAAAATAGAGACCGGTGACGGCGTAGTTCGAGGGAGGAACCTCGGGCTTTTCGATGATTTGCACTGCGCGCCCTTCGTCGTCAAAGGCAACAACGCCGTAGCGTTCGGGATCGGCGACACGGTAGCCAAAGACAGTGCCGCCATTGGTTTTTTGATCCGCTTCTGCAAGCATTTCCGGCAAGCCATAACCAAAGAAGATATTGTCACCTAGGACCATCGCTGAGGGCGCACCATCAAGGAAATCTTCCGCCAGTATATAGGATTGGGCTAGCCCATCAGGGCTCGGTTGTTCGATAAAGGTTAGCGCCACACCCCATTGACCGCCGTCCCCCAAAGCACGCTCAAACTGTGCGCGGTCTTGTGGCGTGGTGATCACGGCAATCTCGCGGATGCCTGCGAGCATCAGGACTGAAAGAGGGTAATACACCATCGGCTTATCATAGATCGGCAGCAACTGCTTCGAGACACTGACAGTGATGGGATAAAGCCGCGTGCCAGAGCCGCCAGCCAAAATAATGCCCTTGCGGGTTTTCTGCTCGGTCATGTCTATCAGTTCGCGTTTTGTTGGTGGGAAAGTTGAGTGAGAATGGCATCAAGGCTGTAAGCCCAATCGGGCGGCTCAATGCCGAATGCAGCAGTTGTACCGCTACAGTCCATGCGGGAGTTCAACGGGCGTGTGGCTGGGGTTGGATAGTCACTTGATGGGATGTCTGTAACGGTACAAGACAGTCCTGCTTTGTCGAATATCGCACGGGCAAAATCAGCCCAGCTTGTGTTGGGGCGACCTGCAAAGTGATAGATGCCACTGAGCGATTTTTGGGCTGTCAGCTTTTGCGCGATGGTCACACAAGCCTGCGCAATTTCAGAAGCACCCGTGGGGCCGCCAATCTGGTCAGCAACAATCGTAAGTGCGTCACGCTCCGCGCCCAAGCGTAACATGGTTTTAACAAAGTTGTTGCCATGCGCGGAGACAACCCAAGACGTGCGCAGGATCACATAGGATCCGCCCGCAAGTGCCACAGCCTGTTCGCTTGCCAGTTTGGTACGGCCGTATGCGCCTTGGGGAGCAGTCATGTCGGCAGGTGTCCATGGGGCGTTACCATCACCTGAAAAGACATAGTCGGTGGAGATTGTGACGAATGGAATGTTTCGCTCAACGCAGGTTTGCGCCATTGCCGAAGGGGCTGTGGCGTTGATGAGATGAGCAGTTGCTTCATCCTCTTCAGCGCGGTCCACGGCAGTATAGGCGGCGGCGTTGATGACAGCATCAGGCGCATGGGCAATGATCGCAGCGGAACACGCGGCGGCGTCAGTAAGGTCAGCGGCGTCGCGATCAAGTGCTGTGATGCGCAGCGTGTCTGATGCGAGTGCGCGCAATTCAGCTGCGACCTGACCGCTGTATCCAAATACCAATATGTGCATTGCCCTGCTCCCCCTATGCCTTGGTGCCAAGGCGTTTTCCAACGCCCTCGCGATTTTGCAAAGCGCGCCACCAGTCTTCGTTCGCAAGGTACCAGTCGACAGTTTTGGCGAGCCCCTCTTCAACAGTGACGGAAGGCTTCCAGCCCATTTCAGTGTTCATGCGCGTGGGGTCAATGGCATAGCGCATGTCGTGACCAGGGCGGTCGGTGACAAACGTAATCAGGTCAGCATGCGGTGCGCCGCTGGGGTGGCGATCGTCCAGAATGGCGCAGATCATCTTGACCAGATCAAGGTTGGTGACCTCATTCTCGCCGCCGATGTTATAGCTGCGCCCGATCTTGCCCTCAGTCATAACTTTGAGCAGGGCATCGGCGTGGTCCTCAACATAGAGCCAGTCGCGGATGTTATCGCCCTTGCCGTAGATCGGGATCGCTTCATCAGCGAGTGCGCGCAGGATCACAACAGGAACCAGCTTTTCCGGGAAGTGGAAGGGGCCGTAATTGTTTGAGCAGTTGGTCAATACGGTAGGCAGGCCATATGTCTTCCCCCATGCGCGGACCAAGTGGTCACTCGCTGCTTTTGAAGCGGAGTAGGGGCTGCGCGGATCATAGGGTGTGTCTTCGGTGAACTGTCCTTCGGCGCCTAAGGAGCCAAACACTTCGTCAGTTGAGATGTGGTGGAAGCGGAAGGCGTCAAAACGATCACGGCCCTGCCAATATGCGCGGGCGGCCTCCAGCAAAGTGTATGTGCCTGTCACGTTGGTCTGAATGAATGCGCCAGGTCCGTCGATGGAGCGGTCCACATGCGATTCTGCCGCAAGGTGCATGACTGCGTCAGGCTGGTGTTTGTCAAAGACTGCGGTCAGCGCAGGCATGTCGCAGATATCCACTTGCTCGAACACATAGAGTGGGCTGTCTGCGACGCTGGCCACGTTCTCAAGGCACGCGGCATAGGTCAGCACATCTACATTCACGACCCTGTGGCCGCGTGCAACTGCTTGCCGCACCACGGCAGATCCAATGAAACCTGCGCCACCTGTAATTAAAATCTTCATAGCCTAGCCCTCAAACGTGAATGGGGTGTCAAGTTCGGCCAGTGTGCCAGCGACGGCGTCTTTTTCCGACAAAAGCGGGGTTATCTCTGCGGGTACCGCCCAATCAATCCCGATCTCGGGATCATCCCAGCGGATCGCACCTTCCGTCTCTCGGGCATAGTAGTCGGAGCATTTGTAGATGATTTCTGTGTCAGGCATGCGGGTGATAAACCCATGGGCAAACCCAGCCGGCACCAGCAACTGGCGGCCGTTCTCAAAACTCAATTCGGTTCCGAACCATTGTCCATAGGTCGGTGAGTTGCGGTGGATATCAACAGCGATATCAAACAACGCGCCTTTGCCACAACGGACCAACTTGTCTTGTGCGTGCGGTGGCCCTTGGAAATGGAGGCCGCGAATGGTGCCAACAGCGGAAGACAACGAATGATTGTCCTGCACAAACGGAATATCAATGCCATGTTGGGACAGCACTTTTGCGCTATAGCTTTCGGAGAAAAAGCCGCGATCATCTCCAAAGCGGGCGGGCGTAAAGATCAAAACGCCTGCAAGTGGTGTCTGTTCGATCTGCATAAATTTCCCTTTCAGGGGCGTGTATAATGTCGCGGCCCTTCGCAAAAGAACCTGAATATGGCTTTGGCTGGTGCCTTACCCTTTGGCGCCTTGTCCGCGGGCATAGACATCATCATAGCGCTCGATATCGTCCTCGCCCAAGTAGGCACCTGTCTGCACTTCGATCAGCACCATTGGTACTTTTCCACGGTTTTCCATGCGGTGCACAGCGCCCAGCGGGATGTATACGGATTGGTTTTCGGTCACCAGCTTGACCTCGTCATCGATTGTGACACGTGCAGTGCCCTCAACTACGATCCAATGCTCAGCGCGGTGTTGGTGGCTTTGTAAACTCAGCGCAGCGCCCGGATGAACCACGATCCGTTTCACCTGAAAACGGTTGCCCGTTGCGAGACTTTCGAACCAGCCCCAAGGGCGATGATCGATTGGAAAGGCTTCGGCCTGTGGCGCACCGCGCTCTTTGAGCACTTGAACGGCTAGTTTGACGTCTTGGCCTCGTGTCGCATTGGCGACCAGAACTGCATCATTCATGGCCACAGCGATAATGTTCTTTAAACCGATACCCACCAGTTCGACACTGTCACTCTCGGACCGCAAAAGGCTGTCAGTGCAATCAATCGAAGTGGCATTGCCCGAGGTGACTACACCGTGATCGTCACGCACACTTTCACGCCAAATCGCATCCCAGCCGCCCAAATCGGACCACGCCCCGTTGAAGGGAACAACACTCAGGTTGTCGGCCTGCTCCATCACGGCATAGTCGATCGAGATATTGTCAGCGGTGTGCCAAGGCTCTGCTGCAAGTCGCAAAAAGCCAAGGTCAACTTGGGCATCCTCAACAGATTTCTGCACTGAGGGCAGCATGTCTGGGCAATGCGTTTTGAACGCATCAATAATGGTGGAGACACTGAACAAAAATATGCCTGCATTCCACATATGCCTGCCAGAGCCGACGAGGGTTTCAGCAGTTGCCGCATCAGGCTTTTCGACAAAGCGGGACAATGGCACTGGCCCGCCATCGGACTGTTCACTCAGCTCAAGATATCCATATCCTGTTTCTGGATAGGTAGGGTGGATGCCAAACGTTACAATTTGGCCCCCTTTAGCTGTGGGGATTGCATGATCAACCGTCGCGCGAAAGGCGTCATTGTCTGGGATCAAATGATCAGAGGGACAGACCAGCATGAGCGTTTCTGGGTCTTTTGCATGCAGATATAGGGCAGCAGCCAGTACCGCAGGCGCAGTGTTGCGCGCCTCAGGCTCAATCAAAATAGCGTCAGGATCAATGCCCAGTGCGGCCAGCTGCTCAATAACGATAAATCTAAAATCTGACCCAGTAATCACCAGCGGCTTTGCAAAATGATCGAAGCGACGGACTGAGTCCTGAAACAAGGTTTGACTGCCCATGAGGGGTACAAACTGCTTGGGAAAGCTTTTGCGCGACAGGGGCCAAAGGCGTGTGCCGGACCCACCGCAAAGGAGGACTGGTGTAATTGTCATGGTCTAACCCCATTGTACCGCATGAATTCAAACAGTTCTGCACGGTAAAGGTCTGATCACAAGAAGGTGCGACCCAAAGGTGCCGTAATTGCGCAGTTTGAACCATATTCGCGACAGTTTCGATGGAAGCAATATGACGGGTAGTTATGGCGAAAAAATGACCTGCCGGATTGTTTTGGCAGGTCGCGTTACATCCGCATCAAGTCGTTGAACCCCACGCTGCGCGTATTCGCTACTAACCCTCAATAGGGGCTTTGTTGCACAAATCATCCTTCGGCCGGACTACCCCTTACCCCAGACGGAT
>CAWVZA010000150.1:0-6116 GCA_963934545.1 uncultured Sulfitobacter sp. | reverse complement strand
TGGGAAAAACCATCCGACCACGCACCTGTTTTTGCAACTTTCGATCTTTGAGCGTAAGCCTCTTCCAAATCGCACGCTGGGGCCACATATGAGTCTCAACACTTAAGCACAGCACATTAGGACCAATGATATGATGGATCTGAACCTCTCCGCCGCCGCCCCCGATGCCGACCTGATCAAGGATACGTCCGAGGCCAACTTTATGGTCGATGTGATCGAGGCCTCGCAAACCACACCGATCATCGTTGATTTCTGGGCACCGTGGTGTGGCCCGTGCAAAACGCTCGGACCCCAGCTCGAGGCAGCAGTCGTCGCGGCCAAGGGTGCCGTGAAGATGGTCAAACTCAACGTAGACGAGGCGCAGGGCATTTCAGGCCAGCTTCAAATTCAGTCACTGCCCACAGTTTATGCCTTCTGGAAAGGTCAGCCAGTTGATGGCTTCCAAGGGGCTGTGCCGCCCTCCGAGATTGCGGATTTTATTGGCCGCGTGATCAAAGCGGCAGGCGGCGAAGCACCTGCTGACACGCTCAACGATGCTGTTGAAGCCGCTGAAGAGATGCTTGGCGTGGGGGAGGCGGAAGATGCGGCGCAAACATTTGCTGCGATCCTTGGCGAAGATCCACTGCATGCAGGCGCCTATGGCGGCTTGGTTCGCGCACATATCGCTATGGGTGATCTTGATCAGGCCGAAGGCTCGCTCAACGGCGCACCAATCGAGATTTCAACCGCACCTGAGTTGGAAGCTGCGCATGCACAGTTAGAACTCGCTCGCCAAGCGGCTGATGCCGGTCCTGTAGCTGATCTTACAGCCGCTGTTGAGGCGGATGAGACCGACCATCAGGCCCGCTTTGATCTGGCCCAAGCGCTTTATGCCAATGACGATGCAGACGGAGCAGTCGAGCAATTGTTGGAGCTTTTCAAGCGTGATCGTGAGTGGAATGAAGCGGCGGCCAAGACGCAGCTATTCACTATTTTTGACGCTCTAAAAGCGAATGATCCCGTCGTCCTGAACGGACGCCGTAAATTGAGCTCGATGATATTTGCCTGATGCAGAAAGCGCGCTAGATAAGGGTCATGATAAAAAAAGCAGACTTGCCCGATACGATCCCGATCTTTCCGCTTGGCGGGGCGCTGCTTTTGCCGCGTTCCCGATTGCCGCTCCACGTGTTTGAGCCGCGGTATTTGCAGATGATTGAGGATGCGCTGAAAACCTCTACCCGCTTGATCGGGATGGTGCAGCCCAATGTAATTCCTGGACGTGAAGGGACGGGCCTGCACACCATCGGGTGTGGCGGGCGGATCAGCCAGTTTTCCGAGACGGAGGATGGTCGCTACATGGTGACCCTTGCGGGCATTTCCCGTTTCCGCGTTGTCAAAGAGGTTGAGGGCTTCACGCCCTATCGCCGCTGTGATGTGTCATGGGAAGGGTTCGACCTCGATCTTGAAGCGGTAGAAACCGATGCTGCATTCAAACGAAAGCCATTCCTTGATGCTTTGGGTCGTTACTTTGATGTGCGCGGCCTGTCGGCGGATTGGGAAACGCTCAAAGATGCCGATGACGAGTTGCTGATCAATTCGCTTTCAATGATGCTTGATTTTGATGCTGATGAAAAACAAGCATTGCTCGAAGCACCATCGCTGAGCACACGGCGCGAAACGCTTGTGACGCTGATCGAATACGCCCTGCGCGGTGGTGGCGAAGGTGAGATGATGCAGTGAGCGGCATGGTCGTTGAGTTTGACCGTCATATGCTGGAGGCGCTGATTTGTCCGCGCAGCCAGCAGACGCTGCAATATGATGCGGAGCGGCAGGAGCTGGTCTCAAAGTCAGCAGGCCTCGCTTATCCGATCCGCAACGGTATTCCTATAATGCTTATCGACGAAGCGCGTGCGCTGGATTAAAGCGGTTGGCCTCGCATCAGGCGGGGCAGATCACCATTTAGTCCGGCCGCTTCGCGAATAAATGTACGCCGTAGGCCGGGCATGGCGCTAACAATACCCATTCCAATATCGCGGGCCATACGAATAAACGCATTATCGTTTGAGAACAGACGGTTGAAGCTGTCGGTTGCAAGTGCGAGCGCCGCATTGTCGAAGCGGCGCCATTCCTGATATCGCGCAAGGGCCACACTTGTGCCAAAGTCTTCGCCCCGCCGTTGCGCATCCACAATAACCTCACACAGAGCGGCGATATCGCGGAAACCAGCGTTTAGCCCCTGACCCGCGATTGGGTGTACGCCATGCGCACTGTCACCGACCAAAGCGATGCGCGGTGCGATCATCTCATGTGCCAGCGACAGGCTCAGCGGATATGTATAACGCGCTCCTGCCAATGAAATTTCGCCTAGAAAATCACCGAAACGTGGGCGCAATACGTCAAGGTATTCAGCATCAGGCAGGGCGTGGATACGCGCCGTATTATCGGCTGTTTCTGACCAAACGATCGAGCTGCGGTTGCCCGTCAAAGGCAGGATCGCTAGCGGTCCGGGTGGCATAAAGAACTGGTGAGCAATCCCATTGTGCGGCAATTCATGCGCCACAGCACATACAAGCGCTGTCTGCCCATAAGCCCAACCTGTCCGCTTGATCCCCGCACGCTGCGCCGTCTCCGACCGGCGCCCATCGGCGCCCACACACAGCCGCGCGCGCAAATGTTTGCCCGAGGCGAGTGTGAGTATGATGCCTGTCGCATCGGCCTCCTGCGCTGTCACGCGTTCACCATGCATCATGTGCACAGAGTCCGATGCCGGAACAGCCTCCGCCAAAGCGCGGCGTAAATGACGGTCCTGAACCATATGACCCATTGGGCCTTCCTCAATCTCGGCATGGTCAAAGTGCATGAAGAATGGTGAGGGGCCTTCGCCTGCGCGCCCGTCTGTGACCTTGATCTCCAGCATCGGCTGCGCATCATTTGCAATCGCTTCCCAAAGGCCGATCCCCTCCAGCATCCGCACCGAAGTCAGGGCCAATGCGTAGGAGCGGCCATCAAACCCCTCCTTTGCGCTGGCGCCCGCAGGCAGCGCATCAATGATGGTCACCTGCAGCCCACTGGCAGCAAGAGCAAGGGCAAGGGCATGACCATTAAGGCCGCCACCGACGATAGCGATATCTGTATCAAAACTCATGCTTCTAAATATGGCTGCTGGCGGGGGATTGTCCATGCGCCCATGCGCCGCTACCGTCACATCAACAAGATTAGGAGAGCGATATGCAAGACTGGCTCATGATGACAGCAGCAGACCTTGGCCGTGGGATTGGGGCAGGGGAGATTGATCCTGTTGCTCTATGCGAGACTTATCTGGATGCGATTGACGCCCACCCTTTGCGCGACCGTATCTATGCCCGCGTGACCGCTGATCGTGCACGTAGCGAGGCGGCAGCTGCTTCGGCCCGCGCGAAATCGGGTCAGCGTCTCTCGCTTCTTGATGGCGTCCCGATTAGCTGGAAAGACCTCTTTGATACTGCTGATATAGTGACCGAAGCGGGAACCAAATTGCTCGAAGGCCGCGTGCCCGAACGTGATGCTGTTGTCCTTGAGAATGCCACTGCCGCTGGGCTGGTCTGTCTCGGCAAAGTACACATGAGTGAGTTGGCATTTTCGGGGTTAGGTCATAACCCGTCCACTGCAACGCCGCCCTGCGTGAATGATGCAGACGCCGTTCCAGGAGGATCATCTTCTGGCTCGGCTGCATCTGTCGCATTTGGCTTGGCCGCGGCGAGCATCGGCTCTGACACAGGTGGCTCTGTTCGTATCCCTGCTGCGTGGAATGATTTGGTTGGCCTCAAGACAACCCATGGGCGGCTCACGCTTGAAGGTGTTGTGCCACTGGCACTCAAATTTGATACGATCGGCCCACTCTGCCGCTCAGTTGAGGATGCGGCGCTGCTCACTGCAGCATTGGAGGGGAGCAAGGTCCCCGATCTGCGCGGTGCTTCGCTTGAGGGGCGGCGGTTCGCAATTTTAGAGACTGCTATGATGGACGGTTTGAGAGATGAACCTAAATCAGCATTTACTCTCGCTGTGAAGCGATTAGAGGCGGCAGGCGCGGTGATTGAGACGATTGATGTGCCTGCCGTGCAGCATGCGCTCGACATTTCCGGACCTCTGATAACCTCAGAGGCTTACGGCCTTTGGCGAGAAGTGATCGAAGAGGCTCCAGAAAAAATGTACGAGGAAATTTTACGTCGTTTCCGACTTGGGGCTGATCATTCCGGACCGGACTATGTGTCAGCATGGGCAAAGCTAGAGGGGGCACGCCAAGATTATGATGCTGCCACCGCTGGGTATGATGCGATCCTTGCACCTACAGCGCCAGTTCTGCCGCCAAACCTTGATCGGCTGATTGCGGATCACGAGTATTACGTGACCGAGAACCTCCTTGCCCTTCGCAACACGCGCATCGGCAACCTTTTGGGCCTTTGCGCGCTTACCCTGCCCACAGGCACACCAAGCTGTGGTTTGATGCTCATGGGGCCGCCCGATTTCGACAACGCGATCCTGCGTTTGGGTGCAGCAGCAGAGGCGGCACTGGCCTAAGAGACCAAAAAGCCACAAGCCGCGTATATACATTGGAATTTTCCTAGACGCCGGGCGGCGATTTAAGCTACCTTAGACGAGACGGGGCGATAACGATCCCGATCCGAGGCAGTTTTGATGAATTTTCCTGAGCGGTTTTCGAACCTTCCAGCTCATGCGTGGCCCCGTCTGCGTGCACTTCTTGACGTGCATGAGGGAGGCGGTCCGCTGATCCAGATGACCATAGGCGAGCCGAAACACGTGTTTCCGGCTTGGATCACTGACGTGATTGCCCAGAATGCCGTTGGCTTTAATAGCTATCCGCCAAATGATGGCTCACCGGAGCTGCGCGGCGCGATCGCTGCATGGGTGAACCGGCGCTACGGCGTGCCCGTGGATGCAGATACCCAAGTTATGGCACTCAATGGCACCCGCGAGGGGCTGTATAATGCCGTGGTTGCGCTTTGCCCTGAGACAAAGAACGGCCAAAAGCCTGCGATCCTGATGCCGAACCCGTTTTATCAGGTCTATATGATCGGCGCGATTTCGGGTGCTTGTGATCCAGTGATGGTCAACGCAACCGATGCGACAGGCCATTTGCCCGATTTCCACGCTGTCGATGCGGATACACTGGACCGAACTGTTGCCGTCTATATCTGTTCGCCTGCCAACCCGCAGGGCGCTGTAGCGAGCCGTGACTATTGGGAAGCATTGATCCGTTTGGCGGAAAAGCATGACTTCCTCATCTTCGCCGACGAATGCTATTCTGAGATTTACCGCGATACACCGCCCGTTGGTACGTTGCAGGTCGCGCACGAGATGGGTGCAGACCTCAACCGCGTTGTGATTTTCCATAGCTTGAGCAAACGCTCCAACCTTCCGGGCATTCGTTCTGGGTTTTGCGCATCGGGGCCGGAGTCCATGCGCGAGATTAAGCAGCTGCGCAACTATGCAGGCGCACCTTTGCCGCTGCCGCTTCAAGCTGCGGCCGCTGCGGTTTGGAACAATGAGGATCATGTGATCGAGAGCCGTGCGATGTACGCAGAGAAATTCGAGATTGCGGATCGCATTTTTGGAAATGTGGCAGGTTACATCAGCCCCGAAGCAGGGTTCTTCCTGTGGTTGCCTGTTGAAGATGACGAGGAAGCTGCAGTGAAGCTGTGGCGCGAGACAGGCGTTAAGGTACTGCCCGGTGGCTACCTTGCGCAAGATGTACCCGGCAAAGAGAACCCCGGTAAGAAATATATAAGAGCCGCCTTAGTGGCGCCAAAAGAAGAGACAGAACGGGGCCTGCAGGCCATCCGTGACTGTCTTTATGCGGTTTAAGAGGGACGAGTTAATGGCATATCAGACACGACAGCGCGAACCGCTACTGGATAGAAATACGGCAGAGGCGATTGAAAAGCGCGGCAAAGAATTACTGGGCATCGCCCTTGTGGCGCTTGGCGTGATGGCGGCCATGATGATCGGAAGCTATACGCCTGATGATCCGAACTGGATGCTGGCCACAGATGCGCCCGCGCAAAACTGGCTGGGCCGTATGGGCGCGTCATTGGCCGCACCGCTGTTCATGATTGTTGGCTTGGGTGCTTGGGGCTTGG
>CAWVZA010000149.1:0-6119 GCA_963934545.1 uncultured Sulfitobacter sp. | reverse complement strand
GCTCCGAACGGCGGCGCAAGTAAGGCTCACCGGGCCAGTCGGGGCGACGTTTCAGGAAACCTTTGATCTGTTCAAAGTCGCCTTGTTGGGCGCGTAGGCGGTGCCAGATAATCACGTCACGGGCCACTTCGCCATCGCGTGCTGCAATGTTCTCGGCGGCGTCGAAATCTCCGCCCCGCATGGCATCCATACCCCACCCAAGGGGGCGTGGACGCTCGGACGCGGCGGGGAGTGCCATGACACAGAGCAGCAACAGGGCCGTCAGATAACGTGTCATGGCTTGCATTTCCTATCTCGCTCACAGTACAGCCTTTGACCATAGACTATCTTGCGCTGTGTTCAATTCACGAACGCGGGGGCGGGCGGTCTTCTTCCTGTCGCCATGATGGCGGTTTTACCGGATGGCCTTTTGGTCTCTAGCACATAAGGAGCGTGCACATGTTTTCAGGTTCTATGCCTGCCCTCGTCACGCCGTTTCGCAACGGCGAGCTGGATATTGAAACGCTAAAAAAACTTGTGGAATGGCATGTGGGCGAAGGCTCTAACGGCCTTGTTCCTGTTGGTACCACGGGCGAATCGCCGACGCTGACCCACCGCGAGCATGAGTTGGTGGTTGAGGAAGTTGTGAAAGCTGCGGCGGGCCGTATCCCTGTGATTGCGGGCGCGGGCAGCAACAACACACTGGAGAGTATTCGCCTGGCGCAGCACGCTGAAAAAGTGGGCGCGGACGGTATCTTGTTGGTCACGCCGTATTATAACAAGCCGACACAGCGCGGATTGATTGCGCATTTCACCGCTGTTCACGATTGCTGCAGGCTGCCGATCATTGTGTACAATATTCCAGGCCGTTCGGTTGTGGATATGTCGCCCGAGACAATGGGCGAACTGGCCAAGCTGCCGCGTATTGTGGGCGTTAAAGATGCCACAGGCGATTTGGCGCGGGTCTGTGACCAACGCATGACGTGTGGTGCTGACTTCATTCAGTTGTCTGGTGAAGATGCCACAGCGCATGGGTTTAATGCCCAAGGTGGCGTTGGCTGTATTTCTGTGACGGCGAATGTAGCACCTAAGTTGTCTGCGGAGTTGCAGGCTGCGTGTACGGCGGGTGATTATGCTGCGGCGCTGAGCATTCAGGACCGCTTGATGCCATTGCACAAAGCGATCTTTACTGAGCCGGGCCTCGTTGGCGTGAAATATGCCATGTCGCGGCTTGATCTGTGCTCCGAAGAGGTACGTTTACCTCTGACGGGTTTGAGCGACGAGACACGCGCGCTTGTTGACGCGGGTCTGCGTCACGCTGGTTTGTTGAACTAGCCTTTTCATCGCAGGCTCTCTGTGTAGGGTGGTGTTAACCCCCCAACTATCGGAGCCTGCGCCATGAACATCCTTCCTGTTATTGCCGAGAGTAAAGATGAGATGCTCGCGATTTTTCGCGACCTTCATGCGCATCCTGAGATTGGATTTACCGAAGAGCGCACCAGCGCTGTGGTGGCTGAAAAGCTGCGCGAATATGGTGTGGATGAGGTGCATACGGGGCTGGGCAAGACGGGTGTTGTGGCGCTGATCCATGGCAAGAACCGTGGCAATCGCCGCGTAGGGCTGCGCGCGGATATGGATGCTTTGCCCATTCATGAGATTTCTGGCGTTGAGTATACCTCCAAGAATGATGGTGTGATGCATGCCTGTGGGCATGATGGGCATACGACCATGCTGTTGGGGGCGGCCAAGCATCTGGCGGCGACGCGGGATTTTGACGGGACTGCGGTGCTGGTCTTCCAACCTGCGGAAGAGGGCCTTGGTGGTGCGCGCCAGATGATTGCGGACGGGTTGTTCGAGCAGTTTCCCTGCGACGAGATTTACGGCATGCACAACTGGCCCAGTGGCGATTTGGGACAGGTGGGAATTTGTAAGGGTACTGCCATGGCGGGGGCGGCGTTTATCGACATCAAAGTGACGGGCAAGGGCAGCCATGCGGCGCAACCATCACAGGGCAAGGACGCGCTGATCATCGCGGCGAGTTTGGCGACCGAGTTCCAGACGATCCTGAGCCGCAATGTGCCACCGTTGGATACTTGCGTGCTGTCGATCACCCAGATGCATGCTGGCTCGGCCTATAATGTGGTGCCTGAAGTGGCGACATTGGCGGGAACGATCCGCTATTTCAAAGATGAGATATATGATCTGGCGGCAGGGCGGATGCAGGCGATTTGCGACGGGTTTGCGCTGGCGCATGGGGTCAAGATTGAGCTGGAATTGCGCAATGTGTTTGATGTGCTAATCAACGATAGCGATCTATCGGATGCCTATATGGATGCGGCGGCAGATATTGTCGGGGCGGAGAATATTATCGAGAAAAGTGAGCCTGCCACGGGGTCGGAAGATTTCGCCGATATGCTCAAGGTAGTGCCCGGCGCTTATTGTATTGTGGGGCACGGCGAGGCGGTGCCGCTGCATAATCCGGCATTCAAGCTGGACCCTGAAATCCTGCCTATCGGGGCGTCTGTAATGGCGCGCATGGTGGAAAAGCGGCTACCTCTTTAAGCGCTGCCACTTTAGAGGTCACGGAGCATGTAAGGCACTTCGACGTCAGTGCAGGAGCGTGAGACCTTCGCGCCCTCGATCCTGAAGCCGAGCCTTTGATAGTGTTTGACTGAGACGGGATCGGGATGTTCTTGGAGCTGGGTGATCCCTTGGGTGTTGGCGATGGTGACAAGTGCCAGCATCAGCCGTTTGCCAATGCCGCGGCCCTGATGCTCTGGTGCGATGAAGAAGGAGCGGACTTCTCCTCTGCCACGCTCCAGTACTTCGAGGGCGATGCATCCAATGATCTCACCCTTTTCTTGGGCGACCCAGAAACGGCACCATTGTAGACGCTCTGGCGTGATCCGCAGGCCATCTGCGAATTTCTCCATCGCCTGTTCGTTGTGGCCGTTGGATTTTTTGGCGCGGTAGGCCAAGGCTGACATAGCTTTCGTATCTGCTGCAGCGCGAATCCCTATGTCAGCAAGGCTCAACGTTTCCCGTAGTAGAGGCCGACAACGTGTTCAGCCTCCGCAAAAAAGAGCCATCGCGCAGTTAGAACACCGCCGACATGGGCAAGCACAGCGAGTAGGGCCATGAAGTGGTTGAAGGGCTCCAGCAGGAAGAGGATTGGCAGCACCGCCATCAGAACGATTGCGATGATGCGCAGCTTTTGCGCGTGTTTGCGGCCGATTTCGTGCACAAATTCGCGCAGAAGGTAGTTGGTGCCTGTGTGCGGCGGCTCGAACGCGCGGACGGAACCGATGTTGCCGAGACCCGTGGCGGTTGCCATATCTGTGCCGCTGTCTGCGAAGGCAGTGTCGCCGCGGAGCCATGTCGCGACCTGAATTGCCCCTGCAATGGCGAGCAGGATGATTGCGGCAGTTGTTTGGCCAGCCATCAATGCGCCCCCAGCGACGCAGAGCGAGATGAAGTTGGCAGGTGTCAGTGGGCTGTTCCAGCGGGGAATTGTTTTAAGCTGGCCGTAGATCATGGAGGTCGTGAAAACGGTGCCGAGGGATGCGAGGGCGCCAAGCAGGCCGATAATGGTCCAGCGTTGGCCGAAGAAGACCAGTCCTGCGCCGTAGATTGCCATGAGCGTGAGGGCGGCGACAGCGCACCATGCCTCGCGCGAGAGCCAGCTGCTGCGCCACTGACTGAACGCTTTGAGTGCGCGCTCGGGGTGGCCGAGGTGGAAGGTGGAGGAGATCAGGCCGCCGACGGCCAAAAGGTAGGCGATGGTGAAGAAGATGAAAGCGTTGAACCCTGTGGTCGCGGGCATGCCGAGACCGAGGAAGATCAGCAGGCCGAAGCCCAAGCCAGAGAAGGTGGAGAAGAAGATGACGGATGGTGCGGGATGCATCAGAGTTTCTCCAGTGTCTTGTCGAGCCAGCTCAAGAAGCCTTTGGTCTCGGTTGCTACAGGCTCTAGGAAAGGAGCAAGGATGTCTATCTGTTCTGCGTCTTGGGCCAAGCGGTCCTTGAGGCGGGGGGGTAGGTATTGGTTCACAGGTTTGGTGCCTTGTTCTGGCATCAGGTCCATGCCGCCACGCTCTGCCACCAGCTTGCTCACGTCGGAGTTTGGATCGCCGAGATCACCAAAGTGACGGGCATTGGAGGGGCAAGTGCGCACGCAGGACGGCTCACGATCAACCTCGGGCAGGTTCTCGTTATAGATCCGGTCAACGCAAAGAGTGCATTTCTTCATTACGCCCTCAGCGGCATCCATTTCGCGGGCACCGTAAGGGCAGGCCCATGCGCACAGGCCACAGCCGATACAATCGCTTTCATTCACCAGTACGATGCCATCTTCGACACGTTTGTAGCTGGCACCTGTGGGGCAGACAGTGACGCAAGGTGCGTCTTCGCAGTGCAAGCAGGACTTGGGAAAGTGGATGAGTTGTGCGTCGCCTTGGGCAGGTTGCACTTCGTAGCTGTGTACACGGTTGAGGAAGGTGCCTGACGGGTCCGCGCCATACGGGTCCTGATCGCTAAGTGGAGCACCGTAGTTTTCGGTGTTCCAGCCTTTGCAGGAGATCACGCAGGCATGGCAGCCAACGCAAGTGTCCAGATCAATGACGAGGCCAAGTTTCTTTTCGGTATGGGTGGGCAGTTGTGTCATTGGCCGACCTTCCATTTGAGTTCTGACGGCCCTTTGCCGACGGGAGAATTGATCGGGGGCATTGCAGGTTGCGACTCTGCATCCTTTGGAGTTGCGACTTTTTCGATCGCAACTTTTAGGTCGAACCACGCAGCCTGTCCTGTGATCGGGTCAGAGTTGGCCCAGCGGAGGCCGTCGCCTTTTGGCGGGAGCAGCTCGTGGATGAGGTGGTTGAGCAGGAAGCCTTTTGTGGCTTCGGGTGCTTTTTCATCCAGTGCCCATGCACCTTTGCGTTTGCCGATCGCGTTCCATGTCCAGATCGTGTTGGCGTTCAGCGCGGCCATTTCCATGACGGGCACAGTGATTGCGCCATGGGGCGAGGTGATCTCCACCCAGTCCCCATCTGTCAGCTTATGTTCCTGCATCAGGTTGGAGGGCAGATACATCGGGTTGCGACCGTGGAGTTGGCGCAACCATGCGTTCTGGCTGCCCCAGCTGTGGTACATCGCCATAGGGCGTTGGGTCAGGGCGGTTATGGTGAAGCCATCGTTGCCTTGTTGATCCGTCTCGTACCAGATGGGCAGGGGCGACATTTTCTCCTTAATCCGCGCGCGCAGATGGTCGGGTGGCTGGCGCTCTCCATGGCCTTCGGCGGCGAGTTGAAATTTGCGCATCGGCTCTGAATAGAGGCTGAACAGGTAGGGTTGCGGGCTATCGTAGAGGCCCATTTTCACGGCCCAGTCTTGATAGTCGGCGTTCCATGGTTTGTAGTAGTTTGCACCCTCTGGAATGTGCTCAACGAAGAAGCCGCCGTTTTCGATGTAGTTTTCGAGTTGGGATTCGTTGGGGCTGCCGCGTCCGCCTTGCAGGCCGTTTTCACCCATGCGCCAACCGGCCAAGGGGCCAACACCTGGGCGGCGTTCGTGGTTGACGATATAGTCGGCGTAGTCGGCGTATTTCTGGCTACCGTCCTCATTTGTGAAGGCGGGCAGGCCAAGGCGCGCGCCCAGATCGCAGAGCGCGGATTGGAAGCCTTTTACGTTGCGGTCAGGCTCTACAACGGGCCAGCGTATTGCATCGGCTACGGCGTCGGCTTCGCAGATCGGGCGGTCGAGGAGCGAGATGCAGTCGTGACGTTCAAGGTAGGTCGTGTCTGGTAGGATCAGGTCAGCGTAGGCGACCATTTCGGAGCTATAGGCATCGGAGTAGATGATGCGCGGAATGACGTATTCGCCGCTCTCGTCCTTATCGGTGAGCATGTCTTGCACGCCTGTGGTGTTCATCGACGAGTTCCACGACATATTAGCCATATACATGAACAGCGTGTCGATTTTGTAGGGATCACCCGCGTAGGCGTTGGAGATCACCATATGCATCAGGCCATGCGACGACATGGGATTTTCCCATGTGAAAGCTTTGTCGATGCGGGCAGGGGTGCCGTCTTCCTTGAGCGCGAGATCGTCGGGACCGTGCACAAAGCCAAGGTGCGGACCGTCTAG
>CAWVZA010000148.1:0-6241 GCA_963934545.1 uncultured Sulfitobacter sp. | reverse complement strand
AATCCATCTAGGGTAAGGGGTAGTCCGGCCGAAGGATGATTTGTGCAACAAAGCCTTCTGGGATGCAAACGAGACGTGGCTGGTTCTGGCGGTTGGTTTGTTGTTAGTTGCCTTCCCGCCTGCACACGGGATCATTCTCACGGCGCTGTATCTGCCGGTGTTTGTCATGCTGATCGGGTTGATTTTGCGCGGTGTCTCGTTCGAGATGCGGGCCAAGGCACCGCTCGCGCAAAAGCGGATGTGGAACGCGGCCTTTTTCGGTGGCTCGCTTATGGCGTCCCTTAGTCAGGGTTTTATGTTGGGTATGTACATCATGGATCTAACGTAGACTTTGCCTCATGTTGCTTTTGCGGGTCTTACGGCTGTATTTTTGACCGTTGGGTATAGTTTTATTGGTGCTGTTTGGCTCATTTGGAAGACTGAGGATAAACGTCAAATTAGGGCGATTGGCTGTGCCAAGGGCGGAATTTGGGGGCTAGTTCTTGGGATTGTTGCAATCTCCATGGCGACACCGTTTGTGAGCACGCGCATTTTTGACAAATGATTCAGCTGGCCTGAGATGCTCTACCTTGCGCCCTTGCCGATTGCCTCTGCCGGATTGGTTGCTTTTCTGTGGTGGCAGTTGGGGCGGCTTCCGCTTACGGGTGATCGCTGGTCGTGGACACCGTTTGCCGCGGCGACTGCGCTCTTTACGCTGGCGTATGGGGGATGGCCTATTCATTCTACCCTATGTCGTGCCGGAGAAGATTACGATTTACGAGGCGGCGTCAGCGCCGGAAAGCCTGTTCATCATTCTAATTGGCACGTTGTTCGTCTTACCTGCGATTTTGGGATACACCGTGCTGTGCTATTATATTTTCCGCGGCAAAGCGACTGCACTACGCTACGACTGATCCGAGTTTTAGCACTTATGTTTGAAAAAAGGGCAGCGCGTTTATGCGCGCCGCCCTTTTTTGCATCATTACGTTCGCAGCGTTTTCACTCTACTTGTGCTTCAATCATGTCCACACGTGTTGCGTGACGCCCACCTTCGAATTCGGTCTCTAGAAACGCATCTACGATATCGAGAGCAATCCCTTCGCCAACCACACGCAGCCCAATGGACAGCATGTTGGCATCGTTGTGCGCGCGGATCATACGGGCAGAGAATGTATCACTACACACGCCGCATCGGATGCCAGCGACCTTGTTCGCGGCCATCATGATCCCCTGACCAGTCCCGCATAGGATAATCCCCAGTTGGCAGTCGCCCGAGGCGACGTGCTGTGCTGCGGCTTTGCCGTGCTTGGGGTAATGCGTGCTTTCTGGTGTGGTGGGGCCGATGTCGACGACGTCCCAACCCAGCGCTGCAATATGGCTGGCAATGGTTTGGCGCAGCGCGATGGCGGCGTGGTCACTGGAAAGGACGATACGTTTGTTCGGTGTCATGAGGTGTTCCTGCCGTTTGCAAAAGAAGCCACGCTGAAAAAGCGGGTGCGCGTTTGGATGTGCGCCATGTGATACCAGAGAGAACGCGCACGTCCAGCCGTAGATCGCGGTTTATGTGCGCGTGGATGGCATATTGGTGCGCAAGTCCTTGGCGGTACTCTTGGCCGCATCGAACGCCTGCTTTCTGCGGGCTATTTCTTCGGCAGATAATTTAGCGGCGTTTGAGTAGTCATCCTTCCAGTCCTGCGCGCCGCGCCATTCGAGCGGCGAGCGATAGGTGGTACGGGGGCAGGTGGCCTCTTCGAGTAAGTTCAGCGCCATCTCCATTGTCTGCGTCTGTGATGCTGCGTCATTAGGACGCCCCGCGCTGTTGCCCAAAGGAAAATCGCTAAACACCATTCGCGACACTCCGACATGTTCCACTATGTCTAAGGCACAGCCCATGATCACCGTTGCAATGCCAGCCTGTTCCAAAATGCGTGCGGCAATGGAGACGGATTGATGACAAACGGGACAATTTGGAATGAGGACCGCAGCATCCACGCCATCTGCGATGCATGTCGCAAGGAGGGCTGGACCGTCAATCTGTGTCGTCGTGTTGAACGAGCGATTGGTGGGAAATCCGTAAAATTGTTCTGCGACTTTTCCAATCCGTCCAGATTTGGCCGCGTGGCGCAGGGCGGTCAGAGGAAAGTAGCCGCCTATGTCTTCTCCAGTGGTGTGGTCGCGGTCAATTGCCACGTGTGAGATGCGCAGGTCAGGCATGGTGGTTGTGCTGGCTCTGTATACCTCATAAAACTTGGTGGCTGCATTGTATGGTGCTGCTGGTCCCTGATCGCCCTTGTCTGGTTGATAAGGTGCGGCAGTGGTGATCAGGGCCACGGTACACTCCGCCAAAGGTTTGGCCAGTTTGGTGAAGGGAACATCATCAAACTGCGCCCACTGATATGCGGTGCCATAGCCAAGCGCTAAATAATATTCACGCGTCCGTCTCATGTATTGAAGGGGCATATCGGATTGGTGCATTGGAAGGCTGACCGAGTGTTTGGAAATCATCTCTTTATTCCATGTCAGTTCTGCACGAAGCTCAAGTAAAATAATCTGGAACGAAGGGCCCGCGCCATGCCGGACAAGACCGTAATTTTGCACAATGACATGTTAAGTCTTGCTGTCGCGCCGCTCGGGGCGGAGATGCAATATCTGCGCACCGCAGCTGGGGCCGATGTGTTGTGGCATGGCGATCCGGCCTTCTGGTCCGGTCGATCACCTGTGCTGTTTCCCATTGTGGGGCGTGCAGTAGAGGATACCATCGCTGTGGGCGATCACAGTGCACCAATGCCGCAGCACGGCTTTGCACGGCGTAGCCTATTTGAATTGGTTGAGGCGTCCGCACAGAGGAGCCGCCACAGGCTGACCGATACGGATGAAAGCCGCGCTTTTTATCCTTTTGCCTTCTCACTGGACGTGACCCACGAACTTGTTGAGAGCACACTGAACGTTGACGTGCAGGTGACGAACAACAGTGCAACGCCAATGCCCTTTGGCTTTGGGTTTCACCCTGCGTTCAATTGGCCATTGCCAGCGGCCGGGGGCAGGGTGCATCATGTTACGTTGGCAGGGGCAGGTGCGCCTGACAGGGTCGAATTGCACGACGGCTTGTTGCGCCGTACACCTGTTGCGGGGCCGTTTGTGCAAGGTGATTTAGAGATTGCAGAGGATTTGTTTGCTGAGGGTGCAATGGTCTTTCCCAACGGGGCAGACGCGCTGCGCTACGGGCCGCAGGATGGGTCTGCGTTGACATTCGAATTCAGAAACCTGCCTGATCTGGCGTTGTGGCGGCCCAAAGGTGCGCCGTTCTTGTGCATAGAGCCTTGGCACGGAACTGCATCATATGTGGGGGACGGCCCGCAGATTGCCCAACGGCCTAACAGTATTGTGCTTGAGGCGGGTGATGTGGCTAATTTCGGCTATTCGGTAACTGTGCACGCCTAGATGCGCGGGCCAAAGCCCCAGATTAGTTGGCGCAGGCCCAACGCTGCGCCGAGCATGATGCAGCCGAAGGTAACAGGGGCGCTGTAGGCCAGCACTGAAAAGGCGGACAGCCCTTGGCCTACGCTACAGCCGACAGCGACGACTGCGCCGATGCCCATAATAAACGCGCCCAACAACTGGCGGCGCAATTCACGAGGATCATCACAGGATTCCCAGCGAAATTGTCCTTTGAACAAGCTGCCGATGAAGGCACCCAATACGACCCCCACGACTGAGCCTGTTCCAAAGCTTATCGTGTTTCCCGACGAAGTCATGGTGTAGATAATCGTCTCTCCCAGCGGGGCAGAGAACGTGTGGCTGACCACCCGTGGCGTGCCAAAGCCGTTGGTTGCGACCCATCGTGTGCCTGCCCACCCTGAGGCAATGGCAAGGCCGACAATGGCACCCCAAATAATATAGCTCGAAGAGGTGCGCACGTTGCGGCTCAGGCAGGTCAGCAGTACCAGTGTCGCCCCAAGGGCAATGCCAGCTGAATTCATGCCAAGACTGGTAAGGTCCGACAGGCCTTGTGCGAGGGATGGCATCGACGTGGCAGGACTGGGACTACCAAAAATCCACAGACGCACTTCGGCAAAGGGGCCGCCGAGGGTCATATACGCGGCAATCCCCATGATCAGAACGATTAGGAAGGAGCGCAGATCACCGCCACCAACACGGGCCAACGCGCCGTATCCGCAGTTTCCCGCGAGCGCCATTCCGTAACCGAACAGGAGTCCTCCTGCGACACTCGCCGCTGGGTTCCAGCATTGCGAAAGGTAAAGGGTTTGATCCAGCTCGAGCAGGCCTGCCGCAGAGAGAGTGAATGTGCAAATGATTGCGACACCGATCGCAATTCCCCACATGCGCAAGCGCAGGGTGCTTTCGCCGGAGTAGGCATCTTCTATCGCACCAAGCGTACAAAACCGGCCAATTCGCGCGGCCAGCCCAAGGACGATGCCCCCTATGAGGCCCACAAGAGCTGTGAGTGCAGGTTCAGAGATGAAATCCAGCATAAGAAGTTCTATTCAGGTAAGGGCAAGTGCCACACTATTTTTCGCGGCAAAACAGATCGTAGACGACTTCCATGATTTTCTTCGGCCGGTCATCTGCGAGGGTGTAATAGATCGTTTTGCCCTCACGGCGTGGTGTGACCAGCCCTTCAAGGCGCAAGCGCGACAGCTGTTGTGATACGGCCGCTTGGCGTGCTGATAAAAGCATCTCCAGCTCCGTCACCGACTTCTCGCCCGAAGCCAAATGGCAAAGGATCATCAGGCGGCCTTCATGGCTGATCGCCTTGAGGAAGTTGGAAGCCTGAACGGCACTTTCTGCCATCTTATCCATGTCTTCCGAGCACATGTTAACATCAAAAACTGGAAGCTCCATGCGTTCTCCAATGTGCGCATCGGATGCGGCCTGAACAGGTGCGTTAGGTGTAGACATAGTGATATGTGCCTCGTTAGACGTTTGCGCTTTTGGTGAACTATAATGCATTATTCAAGCATTTCAATGGTTGCATTACTGAGCATTTTGCCTAGCAGACCCCAAAAGAAATCTTCGCCAGGGTATCCTTCAAGCCGGGAGACTTCGACGCCGTCAACAACCAGAACGAATGTTGGCGTAAAGAAAAGCCCACGTTGGAATTTCAGGTCATCTGGTCGTGTTGCGTGAATATCTATACGGCGCAAGGGCGCTGTTTTGCCCTCTGGGGTCTTTGGATAAATTTCTGAAATTTCTTTGTTCCAGCGTGCGCACCATATGCACCCATCCTCTTCAACCATGATCAGTTGTGGGCTGGCCAAAGTTGCTACAGCACTGGTGCAGACCAGCAGGGCGCTGAAAAATAGGGTGCGGAGCAACATGGTAAATTGACCTTTGATGATCACATAAAGTAATATGAATATGTAATGTATACAAGGGCGGACCGTTGCCATGATGGATATCACATTTCTCGGGGCGGCGATTGCGGGGCTTTTGTCCTTCTTATCTCCGTGTATTTTGCCGATTGTACCTTTTTATCTCAGCTATCTGGCTGGGGTGGGCATGAACCAGATAGCCGCTGATGCCACTATCGACAGTCGTACGCGTACCCGCGCTGTGCTGGCGGCGTGCTGCTTTGCGGCGGGGGTGATTACCATTTTTATGGGGCTGGGGGCCGCGGCTTCGGTCTTTGGGCAGGTGGTGCGAGAATACTTTGATATCCTGCGTTGGATTGCTGCGGCAGTGATCATCGCGATGGGCCTGCATTTCCTTGGTGTGATCCGCATTGGTATTCTTTACCGCCAAATGCGTGTGGACGTGGGCGAGACCTCCAATGTCAGCTACGCGGGCGCCTATGTGATTGGTCTGGCTTTCGCGTTTGGCTGGACACCTTGTGTCGGGCCAGTACTGGCGGCGATCCTGTTTACGGCAGCAGGGACCGATACTGCGGCAACGGGAGCTTGGCTTCTGTTTGTCTACGGCGTGGGCATGACAGCACCGTTTATTGTCGCTGCGCTGTTCATCGGGCCGTTCATGCGCTGGATGCACAAATTCCGCCGCCATCTGGGTAAGCTTGAAAAGGTTATGGGCACTATGCTCATCATTTTTGGCCTGCTTATTGCAACAAATTCAGTGAACTACATCGCGCAATGGATGTTGGAAGTGTTCCCCAACTTCGGCGCGATAGGATAACTTAGGAGAGATGTCATGAGAACCTTCTTCACCACTTGCGCTGTTTTGCATCCCAGAAGGCTTTGTTGCACAAATCATCCTTCGGCCGGACTACCCCTTACCCCAGACGGAT
>CAWVZA010000147.1:0-6250 GCA_963934545.1 uncultured Sulfitobacter sp. | reverse complement strand
TGCACCTTAATCGCCATATCGTGCCCGTCGCGCAATTGTGCGCGGTGCACCTGCCCGATGGAGGCCGCCGCAATCGGCCGCACATCAAATCGGGCAAAGTCGCGAAGCCACCCCGCGTGCCACTGCACGCCAAGAACTTTCTTTAGCTGCGCAGGGGGCATGAAGTGCGCATCATCGCGCAACCGTGCCATAATCTGGGCAAGCTCGGGCGGGAGCATATCGCCCGTGTCCATTGAGACCAGCTGCCCGATCTTCATCGCTGCACCGCGCATCTTGGCCAGTTGGTCCGCCACTCTTGTGACGTTCGACGGGGTGAGCAGCAGACCGCGCCAATCAGGCCGCTCTCCGCGCCCCAGTTGCGCCATACCGCCCAGCGCCATATTGCCTGCAACGCCAACCGTCATTGCCCCCAACCGCGACAGTCGGCCAATACGGCTTGCTGGTACAGCGAGGCCTTTATCGCGATGCCCACTCACTTATATTGCTCGCGCCGTGTGCCAAAGGTGTGGACCCGCTTGCGCCATGTGCGGTAGCTGCCCGCCTTTAACTCACGCCGCATCAGCGCCTGCACTTCCTTTTCGGACAGACCGTACTCCATCTCGATGGTGGAAAAAGGGACGTGATCGCTCAATGCCATCTGGATGACGGCACTCACATCGGCAGGATCAAGCACGCGCTGTTTCTCTGGCTTGCTCATTTATAAAACCGTATGCCCGATACTGCGATGTCTGCTTGCATTTCCGCACCAATGGCAAGAATGCCCATTCTGCGCAAACGCGCAGGATCAAACGCTACATCAGTTTTACGCGCTTCAAACGCAGCCCAATCAAAGCGAAACGTTTCCCAGTCACCTGTTGGCTCAATCACAACGCGATAAGACTGCCATGGTCGTGTGAGTTGATCCGTACGCAACCGAAGCTCATATCCCTCACCAACGCCCTTTAGGTCAACTTCAATGCCGTTCCAGTCGGAGGCGTCAAACACGCCACCCTCACCAAGGTCAGATGCCATTTGAATAAAGCCGCCATTGTTTTCAAGCGAGACATCCCCCGTCAGCCGCACGGCATCACGTCCCGCGACAGCAACTCGGCTCAGCTGCCCCTTGGACACGCCACCCATCACTGTGTCAGCAACATATTCCCAGTCTGGGTTCAATTCCATCACCGTCTCTCCCGCGCTCATTGGCGTAGCCGCAATCAGCATCGCCAGCACTGTCCGTTTCAATCCGTGCATAACATACTCCTCGATCCGCTCTGTAAATAGCCGCGCAACTTCTCCTGACCCCCCCCGCCGCTACAAATGGCCTCCGACTGTGCTGTCTCTAGTGGTCGGTAAGGCGTTGTGAGATAGATAGTGCAACACCAACGGAGACCCCTATGCTGTTGCACGTAAATGATCTCAAGAAATCCTATGCCGGTGCGGATGGCCCTGTGCCAGTTTTGCGCGGCATTGATATGGATGTGGCTGCGGGAGAAACCGTAGCACTCACGGGAGAAAGCGGGTCTGGCAAAAGCACTCTCTTGCACCTGATTGGCGGTCTGGACACAGCTGACACAGGCGCAATCGTCCTGAACGGTCAGGACATCAGCCGCCTTGACGACGCAGGGCGAGCCAAAGTGCGCCGCACCTCTGTCGGGATTATATTTCAACAGTTCAACCTCATCCCTTCACTGGACGTTGCCGCAAACATCGCATTTCAGGCACGGCTGGCAGGCGTACATGATGCGGTAGCAGCCAATGATCTGGCCGCCGCTTTGGGTCTGGGAGATCATTTGAAGAAGTACCCAGAGCAGCTATCGGGCGGGCAACAACAGCGGGTGGCCATCGCCCGAGCACTTGCTGCGAAACCCCAGCTCATTCTAGCAGATGAGCCAACGGGCAATCTGGACGAGGCCACCGCTGGCGAAGTCATGGCGCAGATGCTGGCGCTGGTCACGCAAACTGGTGCCGCTTTGGTCATGGTCACACACTCCCCACGTCTGGCAGGACAGATGGGACGGCAATTGAACCTGAGAAAGGGGCTGCTGGCGTGACAACAACAGGCTTGTCCGCACTTTTGTCGCATTGGCGGCGCAACCCGCTCCAGCTTTTCACGCTTGTTGCAGGGCTGGCATTGGCAACCGCCCTTTGGTCCGGCGTGCAGGCTGTTAATTCAGAAGCCCGCGCAAGCTATGACGCCGCGGCGGCCACATTGGGAGAAGGACAGTATGACCAGCTTTTGCCCGCAGCAGGAGAAGACATCGCCCAAGATACTTTCATTGCCCTGCGCCGTGCTGGTTGGCTCGTAGGGCCTGTGATCGAAGGACAAATGGGTGCTGCAGGAGCGCGGGTCCGCTTGGTCGGGATTGATCCGCTCACGTCACCTGGTGGATTGGGGCCTGTTGCAGGCGGCACCATCACCCTGCCCGACTTTCTTGAGAAGCGGCCCGTTTTTGCAAATGCGGCCACGGCAGCAAAGCTGGAGGGATTTATCGATGCCCCTATTGTGATAGAGCCGAGTATCGCGCCAGATACTGCCATGACAGACGTTTTTCTGGCGCAGCAGTTATTGGATGCACAGGGCCGCTTCAGCCGCTTGATCGTGGCGACTGAGCAACCGGTGGGGCGATCCCCCCTCGCACAGATTGCGCCCGCTCTGACGCGGCGTGCAGCACAGGGCGGATCCGATGTGGGGCGCCTGACAGACAGCTTTCATCTCAATTTGACGGCCTTTGGGTTGCTCAGCTTTGCGGTCGGAATTTTCATCGTGCATGGCGCGATCGGCCTCGCCTTTGAACAGCGCCGCAGCATGGTCCGCACCTTGCGCGCACTCGGCATGCCTTTGCGCCGCCTGATCGCACTCATGGCAGCAGAACTTTTGGTCATTGCGCTGGTGGGCGGTGTGATAGGTGTCTGCCTTGGCTATATCGTTGCAGCAACATTGCTGCCTGATGTGGCTGCAACGCTCAAAGGTCTTTACGGGGCGCAAGTCTCCGACACCTTGCAGCTGCGGCCCGCGTGGTGGCTGTCGGGGTTAGCGATTTCGGTGCTGGGCACTGCGATTGCCGCAACAGGCGCGCTGGCATCGGTCGCGCGAATGCCGCTGCTGGCGAGCGCGCGACCCCGCGCATGGGCGACGTCACGTGGCTTTATGCGGCGGTTCCAGATGGTCACAAGCATTGGACTGCTGGTCGTCGCGGCACTGCTTGCCATCTTTGGAGAGGGGCTGATCATGGGGTTCGGGCTGCTCGCGTGCTTACTAATCGGCGCGGCCTTGGCGCTCCCACTTCTGCTAGACGGCGCGCTGCGTGCCGCATCCTCACTAGCGCAGGGCGTCACCGCACAGTGGTTTTGGGCCGACACGCGACAGCAGTTGTCTGGCCTGAGCCTCGCGCTCACGGCCTTGTTGCTCGCGATGGCAGCCAATGTGGGTGTCTCCACAATGGTATCGAGTTTTCGGCTTACATTCACAGGGTTTCTGGACCAGCGTCTCGCCTCCGAGCTCTATGTCAGCACCGAGAGTTTAGAGCAGGCCAAAGCGTTTGAGACATTCGCTGCCCCGCGCACCAGCGAAGTCCTCCCTTTGCTGTCGGTAGAGACTGAACTCGCAGGCCGGTCTGCCGAACTTTATGGTGCGCGGATCGGTGCAACTTACCGTGAAAACTGGTCTTTGCTGGCCTCCTCCGCGCAAGTGTGGGACCTCGTTGCCGATGGTAAAGCCGTGTTAGTTAATGAGCAATTAGCGCGGCGTGCAGACTTATGGGTGGGGGATGATTTGGTCGTGGGTCCACAAACGACCCTCCCCATTGCGGGTGTATTTGGCGATTATGGCAACCCTATTGGCCAAGCCATCGTCAGTGAACCGCTCTTCGCCACCCTTCATCCCCAGATACGCGCGACACGATTTGGACTGCGCACTGATGACCCCAGCACCTTGCGCGCAGCACTTATCGACGATTTCGGATTGCAGGGGCAAAGCATAACGGATCAGGCGCAGATAAAAGCCTTTTCACTCGGCGTATTCGAGCGGACATTTACAGTCACGGCCGCACTCAATGTTCTGACCCTCACAGTCGCAGGCTTCGCGATCTTTATGAGCCTCCTAACGCTGGCAGGGATGCGCGTCCCACAACTAGCGCCTGCTTGGGCGTTGGGCATGACACGGCGACGGTTAGGACAGCTGGAGCTTGCCCGCGCTGTGGTGCTGGCTGCGTTGACTGCAGGTTTGGCCTTACCCTTGGGCCTCGCGTTGGCGTGGGTCTTGCTTGCAGTGGTGAATGTAGAAGCGTTCGGCTGGCGCCTGCCAATGTATATATTCCCCCGCGATTATGCCGTTCTGGGTCTATTTGCGCTATGTTCTGCGGTACTGGCGGCTGCATGGCCTGCACGCAAACTGTCGCGCACGCCCCCTGCTGATCTGTTGAAAGTATTCGCAAATGAGCGTTAGAGCATTCATTCTTACGGCCCTATTGGCCTGCACCGCTCCTCTGAGCGTCGCCGCACAAGGCTTTGGCGACTTGGGCAGCGCAGCAGACGAAAGCTTTGCTGTCCCTGCCCCTGATCCCGTTTTTGATTTTCCTGCTGATCACGGCCCACATCCCGACTACCGGATCGAGTGGTGGTACCTGACAGCCAATATGACTGGCCCCGACGGCACGGCATATGGCCTCCAATGGACGTTGTTCCGGTCTGCCCTCGCGCCGTTTGAGACGCAGGGCTGGGACAGTCCTCAAATCTGGTTTGCCAACGCTGCCGTCACGACCCCCACCGCACACTACACGTCAGAGCGATTTGCCCGTGGTGGCACAGGACAGGCGGGCGTGACTGCCGCACCCTTTGAAGCGTGGATTGACGAGTGGCACATGCGCGGACCAACATTTGAGACCATGCAATTACGCGCTGCAGGGCCTCAGTTCAGCTATGATGTGACACTCGATGCGCAGGGTCCGCTGGTCTTTCACGGCGACGGCGGGTTTTCAGTCAAATCAGAACAAGGGCAAGCGAGCTATTACTACTCACAACCGTTTTTTGATCTAAACGGCACGCTAACCTTGCCAAGCGGCGATGTCGAAGTCACAGGCACAGCTTGGCTTGACCGTGAATGGTCCTCACAACCACTGGCATCCAATCAAACAGGTTGGGATTGGTTCTCGATCTCGTTCGATGCTGGTGAAAAGTTAATGGGGTTCAGACTGCGCCAAGCGGACGGCAACTATTACACCTCCGGCACATGGATCATGCCAGACGGGCAAACCACCGCCCTGCCCAACGGCAGCTTCGATGCGGAGCCTTTGGAAACCGCAAATGTGGGCGAACGCAAAGTGCCAGTACGCTGGCGAGTGCGCGTGCCCGATTTCGATGTCGATGTGACGGTTGCGGCAACGAACCCCCAAGCGTGGATGGACATGGCTGTGCCCTATTGGGAGGGTCCAGTTATGGTATCAGGCAACCGCAGCGGCATCGGCTATCTTGAGATGACCGGCTACGACTAGCGTTGATCCGTCCTAGTCCAGCTAAAGCACTTTGCGCGCCACGCGGAAACACTCAAGCGCTTGGGGGACGCCGCAATAAATACCGATCACATGAATGATGGCGCGGATTTCCTCTGGCGTTACTCCGTTGTTGATCGCACCTTTTAGATGTAGCTCCCACTCGGTCATTTTACCCAATGCACCGATCATCGACAGGTTCATCATGCTGCGCGTCTTGGCATCAATCGCATCATCACCCCAGCCAAACCCCCAGCACCACGCAGTCATTGCCTCTTGAAAAGGACGGGTGAAATCATCTGCAGCTGCAAGGTTCTTCTCAACATATTGCGCACCAAGCGTTGCTTTGCGCTGCGCCAGTCCTTTTAGAAACAGATCTTCATCAAAACCACTCATTCCATATCCTTTCAAAGACAGGCATATTTTGCGCTCGTAGGATCAATAAAACAGCTAATCCAGCGGCCAACATCTCGCGTGTAAGCAGAACATTATCGGGTCTGACATGTTAGGTTAATAGTAGCAGTAGATTTTACTTCGCAGGAGGTATTTTTATTTTGTTAATTTTAGATTTCTCAAAGGTCGCATTATGTCAGTATATCTTCACGGTCTTGCGACAGCACTTCCCAAGCATCGCTTGAACCAAGCAGAAGTGCGGGAACGTGCATCCGTGATTTTCAGTGAAAAGTACCCCCAGTTCGACAGGCTCGCCAAAACCTTTGACACAGCTGGGGCTTTGTTGCACAAATCTTCCTTCGGCTGGACTACCCCTTACCCCAGACGGA
>CAWVZA010000146.1:0-6339 GCA_963934545.1 uncultured Sulfitobacter sp. | reverse complement strand
TACCGCGTACCGTGGCCATAGGCTAAATCCGTCTGGGGTAAGGGGGAGATCGGCCGAAGGAAGATTTGTGCAACAAAGTCGTGCGATGGCCAAAAACTTGTCGAGCCACGGTTTCTCGAACAACGTATTGCCGCGCCGCCTGATCCACGCAGCGGCATGGGTGCGGTAGAAATCGACAATTTGTGCACTGTGAGGGTTCATGAGTTGGTTGATGTGCGGCCCTGAAATGTCTGAACTGTGATTTTTGCGGCTTTGAGGGATGCACGTACGGATTGTGCGATTTGGACGGCTGTGGGCGTGTCGCCATGCAAACAGATTGTATCGATGGAGGCGGGGATGTGTTTGCCGCTGTTCGTGATGATCGCACCTGCTTTTACCATTTCAACCATACGCGCTCCTGCAACTTTCGGATCATGCATCACTGCGCCCTCAATACTACGATCCACCAGAGTAGCATCGTCATTATAGGCACGGTCGGCGAATATCTCTCCAGCCCATGTGCAGCCAAGCTCCTCCACCGCTTGTTGTTGGGCGGTGGCGGCGAGGATCATTATAATGAGATCAGGATCGACGCTCAGGGCTGCTTCATACAAATCGCGCGCCAGAGTGGGGTCCTCTGACGCCATGTTGGAGACTGCACCATGCAACTTGAGATGACGCACCTTTGCGCCCAGGCTGCGGGCCACGCCAACACTTGCGGCGACTTGATAGCGGATCTGGTTTTGCAGAGTGGTACGTGGGACGGATATACGGTTCCGCCCGAAACCCGCCAAATCCATGAAGCCGGGATGCGCGCCGATGCCTACGCCATTCGCCTGCGCAATTGTCATTGTTGCAGCCATCACGTCTGCATCACCGGCATGGCCACCACAGGCCACATTTGCGGACGTGACTGTCCGCAGAAGGGCGGCATCATCACCCATGCGCCATGGTCCAAAGCTTTCGCCCATATCGGCGTTCAGGTCTACTCGCATGGTCATTCCTTCTCGTTAAACGGATCGTCGGTCGCGGATATTGCACCGCCGATGAGTTGGTAGGACAGCAGATCACGGATGCTGTGCGGATCGCGCAGGAGTGGTGTAATGGCTTTGCCAAGTGCTGCGCGGGCAGTATTGGCGCGTTGCTCTATTGTGCGTGCGTCTTCCAAGGCGACGAACTTGAAAGAGAGTGTTGCACCTGCTGGCGCTTGGGCCACGCGGGCCATATCGGAGGGCAGGACAGTACCGATCCGAGGGTACCCCCCCGTTGTCTGACATTCACACATAAGCACGAAGGGTGCGCTGTCCCCCGCGATCTGGATATCACCCGGTACAATGACGTCCGACAATATCGTGAGCTGGTTGTCCGATACAAAGGGTGTGCCACTATGACCCATCCGTACCCCCATTCGGTTGCCCCGCGCATCACGGCGAAACGCGGTGTTGATAAAACGCTCGCGCGTGGCGTGGTCGAACTGTTCGGTCTGCATCGAGGTGGTGATACGAATTGTGCCACCATCAAAGCGATTATCGACATCGAGTGTCATGCCTGTGGTGGCCCCTTTGTCAGGCCCAAGAGGAAGCTCGTCGCCAGCAGTCAGGGCGCGGCCCAATCCTGCGCTGAGATGCGCAGCACGCGCGCCCATCATCACGGGAGTGGCTATTCCGCCGCCAATGTGGAGATAGCCGTATGTGCCACGCTGGGCGCCACCGATTTTGAGCATAGTACCTGCGGGCAACATGTGGCTGGCGTTCCATGCGATTGGAATATCATCGATTGTGGCCGCCATTTGTGCGCCGGTCAGGGCGATGCGGACATTAGCGCTGCTGGTAAAGCTACCGCCCATACCGACCATCTCGAGTGCAGCAAGTGCTGGGGACTGGCCCAGCAGTGCGGCCCCTTCGTGTAGTGCTACGATATCAGCAGCGCCGCCGCGGGTCATCCCTTGGGCCAAAAATCCAGGTCTCCCCATATCTTGGACGGTGACAGCGGGTCCACAGCTTTTGACAGTGAGTATGGCGGTCATAATAGGATCCGCTTTTGTGCGCCACCGTTGCCGCTCAGGTCACCGTTGCTGATACGCGCATATTCGGCGGTAGTGACCGACGGAAAGCAAAGCTCATCTCCGGGCGAAAGGGTGATAGGGGTTGGATCATCTGGCCTGAAGTTGCGAAACGCCGTCTGTCCAACATGGCGCCATCCGGTTGGGGAGGCATTGGTGAAGATGATGAGCTGTCGGATTGCGACCACAAGTGCGCCTGCCGGAACCGATCTGGTCAAAGCTTGCTGGCGGGGGATGTCCCAGTGAGGCGGGAGTTCTCCAGTATAAGGCTGGCCAGGGGCAAAGCCGATGGTCAGGACGCGCACACGAGTGGTGGAAAGCTCTGCGATGGCTATTTCGGGTATGACGCCAGCAGCATGTGCAGCTTCCTCAAGCTGGGGCGCGAGATCAGTACCATAGAGCGTGGGTATTTCCCAAAGGGTGCGCCCCGCTGGGAGTGGGGCGCTTAGCCAGTCTTTGGTCGCGAGCAGCGCTTGCAGCTTTTCGATCATCATTTGGGGTGGGGTTACTACGAGGTCCACGCTGATGAACGTCGAGACAAGCGAGGTAGACGTCTCCAGCACCTCTCCCCAATGCTCTGCTTCCACTGCTGCGCGAAACGCGATTGCGGCGCGGTTGGCAGGCTCGGACATGTTGTTGGCAAATTGAACCAACAGACCTGACAGGCCGACGAGGCGAATGGAGGGTAGATCATCCATCAAACAAGGTCTTTTTGTAGAGGGGCGGGAGTAGGATGGGTGTGAGATACATGGGAAGTTGCCAGCAGCCAATGAAGATCAGCAGAGGTGCTATCGTTTCGGGCGGGAGAGCAACCAGAAAAAGTGCGATGTTTCGGTTGCCAGCGCCAATTGCGAGTGGGCCTGCAACATGGCGTAACGCAGTGCGGCGCAGGGCCATTAGAGTGGCCGCCTGTAGTCCGTAGCTTATTGTAAAAGCGAGCAATGCCCACAGAGCGACTTGCGCAGGTGTCTCGCGTATCGCTGCGTTCAAGGGCGCCATGAGAGCGATGACAATGATGCAGAAGGCGAGAACCGATGCGCCGTCGAGTGTCTTGATCTGTGTCGGCGACGGGTTGGGATAGAGGGTTGCGCGCAGAAAGAAACCGACGGCTGTTGCGGCAAGGATTACGAGAAGAACGATGCCTGCGGAGGCCATCACATCTGAGAGTGCGCCAATTTGTGGCATAAGCATGAGCACTGGTAAAACAGTCAGTGGGAAGGCCGCCGTACCGAGCACCATGATCTGCATCATGCGCCCTGCGTCGAGGCCGAGCAGAAGGGCGAGGTTTGTGCTTCCCGAGATGGCGGGGGCCGAGGTGGCCAGCACACTCGCAAGTGCGGCGGGTGTTCCAGCCAAACCTGCCAGCGTGAGGAGGGCGAAACATGCCAGTGGAACAGCGAGTTGCAAAATCGCAACGGCACCCAGACCCCAACGCAAATCCCGCGCAGCGCCGCGTGCAGCACCGTGACCGATGCGCAATGCAGTGATCGTGAGCAAAGCGGCAACCATCGCGGGCAGCCCAGGCGCCATTGCGGTGGCCAGTGTTGGCAGCAATAACCCTGCACCCAAACCTGCCATCAGGCAGGCACGAGAATGGTGCGAAATGAAGTGTAACAGGTGCGCCATTATGCATGGCGGCGCGGATATTTACGGTGCATGGCGGCCTCCTGTCAGCCGATCAGACCAGAGCAGGCAGGCAAAGGCAATGGCCTAAGCGGGGTTGTCCTCTAGGATCAGATCACTGGCTTTTTCGCCGATCATGATCGCGGGGGCGTTTGTATTGCCTGACACAATTTCGGGCATGATGGAGCAGTCGGCAACGCGCAATCCTGCAATCCCGTGAACACACAGGCGTGCATCAACTACGGCCTCTTTTCCGTCGCCCATCTTGCAGGTGCCAGTGGGGTGATAGATCGAGGCAGTGTTGTTGCGGGCCCAATCTAGAGTGGCGTCATAATCCTCAATATCGAGGCTGGGGTTAGGTCGAAATTCTTCAGAAATCTTTGAGGTGAGGGGGGCATGGCGTGCTATGCGGCGTGCAATGTTTACGCCCTCTACCACCGTACGGCAGTCAGTTTCGGTTGAGAGGTAGTTTGCCAGGATCTTTGGGTAGGTGCGTCCGTCGGAAGAGGCGAGCCTGATCTCGCCTTTGCTCTCGGGGCGAAGTTGGCAGACGGACATTGTGAAGGCGCTGAACTTGTCTGCGCCCTGCCCAGGGTTTTCTGCAGAGAGAGGTTGGACATGGAACTGAATGTCAGGAGTTTCGACATCTGGGCGTGTTTTGAGAAATCCGGTTGCTAGGCTCGCGGCCATCGTCATGGGACCAGAGCGGAACATCAGATATTTCAAGCCGATCTTTGCTTGCCCAACCAAGCTTGAGACTTCGTCGTTCAGAGTAGGCTCATGCGTCTTGTACACCAACCGCGCTTGGAGATGATCTTGCATGTTCTTACCTACACCGTGCAGATCTTTCTTCACCTCGATGCCATGTTTGCTGAGCTGCTCTGCCTCGCCAATCCCTGAGAGCATGAGCAGTTGGGGCGAGTTGATAGAGCCGCCAGAGAGTATGATTTCTTTGCCGGCGTTAAGTGTGTAGAGCGTGCCGGATTTATCCTTGTACTCAACACCAGTGGCCCGCTTGCCTTCAATCAGAACTTTCTCGACTTGGGCATGGGTGATGATCTGGAGGTTAGGCCGCACGCGCGCAGGATCGAGATAGGCCACTGCTGCGGAGCAACGGCGCCCGTTCTTGGTAGTGAGTTGGAAGAATCCCACACCTTCCTGATCGGCGCCGTTATAATCGGGATTGAATTTGTACCCTGCTGCTTGGGCGGCGGCGACCCATGCATCGGTGATCGGACGCTGGATGCGCATGTTAGAGACTGAGAGCGGCCCCTGATTGCCGTGATATTCGTCTGCACCACGCTCATTGTTCTCGGCGCGTTTGAACAAGGGCAGCACATCGTCCCATCCCCAACCCACATTACCCATCTGGCGCCAGCGATCATAATCCTGTGGCTGTCCACGCACATACAAAAGACCGTTGAGAGAGGACGACCCGCCCAGCACTTTTCCACGTGGCCAATCAAGCGAGCGTCCATTCAAGCCAGTGTCAGGTTCTGTTTTATAGCACCAGTCAACGGAGGGATTGTGAATGGTCTTGAAGTAGCCGACTGGAATATGAATCCACGGGTTCCAATCCCGTCCGCCTGCCTCAAGTAGAATTACTTTGTTACAGGGGTTTTCGCTGAGTCTGTTTGCCAAAACGCAGCCTGCGGAGCCTGCTCCAACAATAATGAAATCTGCGTTCACGGTAAAATCCTTCGGTGTGTTGAAGAAAATTCTATACAGAAGGTTTCTTTCAAGCTAGTCTTTTTTGAAACAGTTAGTCTCAATAATTGATAAAACTGTCTGGGAGGACCAAATATGACTGTACAGAGTAACCTAAAGGGCATCTCGCGCCGCGATCTGTTTCGCGTAGCGGGCCGCTATGGCATGAGCTCAACCTTGCTGGCCGCTGGTGGGTTTGGTGGCGCGATGAGCCTTGCAAATCTGGCATCTGCTGCTGAATCCACATACGACAAGCGCTTTGCCAAGCCGGCCAAGCACACGCTGAAGTTTGGTGCTTCTGGCTTTAATGCGCGCAACCTGCTGATTGAGCGTGCGGGGGCATTGGAATTCTCTCGTGACCTCGAATCACGTACTGACGGCGAAATTCGTATCGAATTTATCGGCGACAACCAGATTTGCGGTCAAACGTCCTGCGTTGAGAAGTGTCAGCAGGGGATCGTTGATCTCTATGCGGCGTCCACGCAGAACTCCGCTGGTGGCGCGCCTTACCTCAACGTTCTCGACTATGCGTATATGTTCCGTAACCGTGCGGACCAGTATCACTTCTTGTACTCCCCTGCGTCCCAAGCGTTGCTGCGTGAGCCATACGAAAAGCGTCACGGCCTCAAGCTGCTCTTCTCCCACGCGGAATTGCGTGGCATCCAATTGGGTCTGGCATGGGAAGATAAGCCAACGGTTACATCTGTTGAGCAACTCGCGGGTACAAAGAACCGCGTAACTGGTACGCAGTTGGGCCGCATCGCGATGAAAGCGATGAACCTCAACCCGGTTCCAGTTGCTTGGGAAGAAACCCTTGATGGTCTGAAGCAAGGCCTCATCGATGGTGCAGAGACATGGGCATCTGCCGTGGCATACGCCAACATGGCGCCCGTTGTGTCCCAGTCGGTTCACCTGAACTTCTTCTGCGGTACTGAAGCCACATCCATGAACGCGTCAGTCTTTGACGG
>CAWVZA010000145.1:0-6410 GCA_963934545.1 uncultured Sulfitobacter sp. | reverse complement strand
CCGCGATCCGTGAATTGTCGGCCAAGTTTGATAAATACGAGCCCGCAAACTTTCGCCTGACGCCTTCAGAGATTGAAGCGGCCATGCAAAAGGTCAGTGTGCGGGACATGGAGGATATCAAGTTTGCCCAGACCCAGATCAGGACATTCGCTGAAGCGCAGCGCGCCAGCATGACTGACATTGAGGTGGAAACCATGCCCGGAGTGATCTTGGGGCATAAGAATATTCCCGTACAATCGGTGGGTTGTTATGTGCCGGGCGGCAAGTTCCCCATGGTCGCCTCCGCACATATGTCGGTGTTGACGGCAACGGTGGCTGGCGTGCCGCGGATTGTCGCCTCGGCCCCGCCGATGAACGGCGCACCGCATCCCGCGATTGTCGCTGCGATGCAGTTGGGTGGCGCGCATGAGATTTACGTTCTTGGTGGCATGCAGGCCGTGGGTGCCATGGCGATTGGAACCGAGACGATAGAGCCGGTGCACATGCTTGTTGGGCCCGGTAATGCCTTTGTCGCAGAGGCTAAGCGCCAGCTTTTTGGCCGCGTCGGTATTGATCTGTTCGCAGGCCCGACTGAGACGATGGTCATCGCCGATGAGACGGTTGATGCCGAGCTTTGCGCCACCGATTTGCTGGGGCAGGCGGAGCATGGCTACAATTCGCCTGCGTGTTTGATCACCACCAGCCGTAAATTGGCAGAGGAGACATTGGCCGAGATTGATCGCCTGCTTGAGATTTTGCCCACGCGGGAGACCGCATCGGTGAGTTGGCGCGATTACGGCGATGTGATCTTGTGCGACACGCATGAAGAGATGTTGCAGGTCGCAAATGACATGGCCTACGAGCATGTGCAGGTAATGACGGACCGCGATGACTGGTTCTTGGAGCATATGCACAGCTATGGCGCGCTGTTTCTGGGGCCGCGTACCAATGTGGCAAATGGCGACAAGGTGATCGGCACTAACCATACGCTGCCCACGAAAAAGGCGGGGCGCTATACCGGTGGTCTCTGGGTGGGCAAGTTCCTCAAAACCCATAGCTACCAGCGCATTACCAGTGACGAAGCCGCTACCATGGTGGGTGAATACGGCTCACGGCTATGTATGCTGGAAGGGTTTGTTGGCCATGCCGAGCAATGCAACGTGCGTGTGCGCCGCTATGGTGGCAAGAATGTAGCCTATGGGACGGCCGCAGAATGACGCTTCACGCGGCATTGATCCCGCTTCAAAAGGCTTTGGCGACGGCGACGGCTGAGGGGCTGCGCGATGCGTTGAATGTGATCGCATCCGATGCGGTAATCCACATGTGCGCACCCATCGGTGACATTGCAGGTGTGGATGTCTTCGATCGGATGTATGCGCCTTTGCTGAACGCATTGCCCGATCTTGAGCGGCGCGATATGATCACGCTGACCAAGATCACGCCCGAGGGCGACACGTGGGTCGGCTGCATGGGAAATTACATGGGCACGATGCTGCGCCCTTGGCTGGATATCCCGCCAACGGGGCATTTGGTGCATATGCGCTACCACGAATTTTTCCGGATAAAAGATGGGTGCGTGACGCAGGCGCAGATCATCTGGGATATTCCCGAAGTGATGATGCAGGCGCGTGCATGGCCGCTGGCACCACAACTGGGCAAATATCTGGCGACCCCTGCACCGATGACACAAGACGGGCTGACTGCTGATGGGGATGGCAGCGCCTCAATGGGCCATGTAATCGCTATGCTGACAGATCTGTGTAAATATCCAGCCAATCCTGATCCTGCTGTGATGAATTTGGAAAAATACTGGCACCCGCGCAACAACTGGTACGGGCCTGCGGGCATCGGCACAGGGCGCGGGATCGCTGGCTTTCGCAACTGGCACCAGATCCCGTTTCTCAAGGCGATGCCCGACCGTAAGTTGGATGCCATGGGCGATCTGATGTCGCATTGGTTTGCCCAAGGCGAGTATGTCTGCGAGACAGGTTGGCCCAACATGCGGCTCACTGTCAGTGAGGGCGAATGGATGGGGCTGGCACCTGCGGGGCGTGAAATCCTGATGCGATCGCTGGATTTCTGGCGCATGGAGGACGGGATAATCCGCGAAAACTGGGTGCTGATTGATTTGATTGATATCTACCGCCAGCTGGGTGTGGACGTGCTGGGCCGTATGGGCGAGTTTAACAAAGCCCGCAATCTGGGACCTGTAAGCCTACCAGAAAGTCAGTTCCATTGACCTTGCCGCAAACACCTTCCTTTCGCCTTGAGGGCAAGCGTGCCCTGGTAACAGGCGCCAGCTCTGGTATCGGGCTAGCTGCTGCCGTGGCTTTGGGGCAGGCTGGGGCGCATGTGGTGTTGGTGGCGCGGGTTATGCAGGCGCTTGAGGCTGTGACGGCTGAAATGACGGCCGCTGGCCTGTCCGCGCAGAGTTTGCAATTGGATATAACTGATCTCGCCGCGACCGAAGGTGCTGTGGATGCCCACGGGCCGTTTGATGTGCTGGTGAACTCAGCGGGGTTGGCGCGTCATTCGCCCGCACTGGAGACAACGCCTGAGGTCTTTGACGCAGTGATGGATGTGAACCTGCGGGCGGCCTATTTCCTGACGCGCAATGTCGCCAAAGGGCTGATTGCTGCGGGCATAGGCGGCAGCCTGATCAATCTGTCCTCCCAGATGGGCCATGTGGGCGGCGTTGACCGCTCTGTCTATTGCGCGATGAAACATGCGCTGGAAGGGATGACAAAAGCGATGGCGATTGAGTGGGGTGCCAAGGGCATCCGAGTCAATACTCTATGTCCGACGTTCATCCGCACCCCTTTGGCCGAGCAGACCCTTGCCATCCCAGAGCGGCGCGCGTGGATTGAAAGTATGATTAAGTTGGGCCGCGTAGGCGAGATTGAAGATATGATGGGACCAGTGGTATTCTTGGCGTCAGATGCCTCTGCACTGATGACAGGCACCAGCCTATTGGTTGATGGAGGTTGGACAGCGGATTGATGTCGGAGCGTAAGGTCACCTCATTACATGTTGCACGCCGCGCGGGCGTGAGCCAATCGGCCGTCAGCCGTGTGTTTTCCGGCGCGTCAGCCTCTCCGCAGACGGTGAACAAAGTGCGCAAAGCGGCGGAGTATTTGGGCTACCGTCCCAATCCGCTGGCCCGTGCGATGATCACTGGAAAAAGTAAGATTATCGGTCTGGTTGTCGCCTATCTCGACAATCAGTTCTATCCACTGGCGCTAGACCGTTTGTCCAACGCGCTTCAGGATCAGGGCTATCATGTGTTGGTGTTTATGGCACCAAATGACGAGGGCGCGGTCGAGAAAGTCGTGCATGATTTGATGGATTATCAGGTGGCGGGAATCATCACGGCAAGTGTCGGCATGACCAACGATCTGACCCAGCGCTGCGCGAATGCAGGTATTTCTGTGGTGATGTTTAACCGCGGGCAGGATGGTGGGGGTATTTCCTCTGTCACGTCGGCCAATGTTGCTGGAGGTGCGCAGATTGCGGAATTCCTTCTGGCAGGTGGGCACAAACGTATTGCGCATATTGCGGGTTGGAAGGGGTCCTCGACAGGCCGTGACCGCCAGCGTGGATTTGTGGACGGGCTGGCTGCGAATGGCATGGAGCCTGTAGCGGTAATTGACGGGCATTTTGACCGCGAAATTGCCGCTCAAGCAACGCGTAATATTATGTCGGGGTCGCAACCCGCGGATGCGATTTTTGTGGGCAACGATCATATGGCCTTTGCCGTGATGGACACCTTGCGGGGCGAGTTAGGCCTGTCGGTGCCCGAAGATGTCTCGGTTGTGGGATACGACGATGTACCCTTGGCGGCGTGGGCGGCTTACGATCTTACCACACTGCGGCAGCCGCTGAACCGGATGGTCGAGGCGACTGTGGGTACGCTGTTGGGGCAGATTGCCGATCCGCTGCGCCCCTCGCAGAAAATCGAAATTGAAGGGCCTTTGATCCTGCGTGGATCGGCCAAAACACCAAAAGCCGTAACACTAAAAGGAAATACGCAATGAAGGGTTTCTCTAGCAGGTTTGAGGATTTTCCTGATTATATTTTGGGGATCACGCGCGAAATCTGGGAGGAGCGGGGGATTGCCACGCTGCACCATTACTACACACCTGATCTGGTGGTCCGCTCGCCTTCATCCGTCGTGATCGGCAACGAGAATATCATTGGCGCTACAATGGCGACCTTGGCGGAATTCCCTGATCGCACGTTGCTGGGGGAAGACGTGATTTGGTCTGGCACACCCGAGGAGGGGATGCTGTCGTCGCACCGCATTTATTCGACCGCAACCCACATGGGCAACGGGGTATATGGCAAGGCGACTGGCAAGAAGCTGGGCTACCGCATCATCGCCGATTGCCATGCGATCAACGATCAGATCAACGATGAATGGCTGATCCGCGATCAAGGTGCGATTGTACGCCAGATGGGTTGGGACCCCGAGCAATATGCCCGTGACCAGATTGCAAGCGAGGGTGGGCCAGCGCATGCGCTAAAGCCGTTTACCCCTGCAATTGATGTCGCTGGTCCCTACCTCGGGCGCGGCAATGATAACGAGTGGGGCGCGCGCTATGCCGATCTGCTGACGCGGATCATGGGGGCGGATATGGCGGCAATCCCTGCGTGCTATGATCGCGCCTGCCATCTCGAATTGCCCGGTGGCGTGACGGGGCACGGTTGGGGCGATGCTGATAAGTTCTGGATGGGCCTGCGCGCGGCTTTCCCTGATGCTGAGTTCAAAATCCACCATGTGATTGGCCGTGATGACCCGACCCTGCCGCCACGCTCCGCTGTGCGGTGGAGCCTTCATGGCAAGCACTCTGGCTGGGGCGGTTTTGGCAAGCCGACAGGTGCCGAAGTACATGTGCTGGGAATTTCCCACGCTGAATTTGGCGCAATCACCGGCTCGGAGCCGAAGCTGCGCCGCGAATATGTAATCTTTGACGAAACCGCGATCTGGAAGCAGATCCTCTTGCGCACAGGTGCGCTATGACCCCCGAACAGATGAACGCCCGCATTGTACGCTATGGCGAATTGATGCCCTGCAAAACCGCTTTTATTGACGCGCACACGCCTGGTTCGGACAGCAAAGAGAACTTTACAATCATCGGTGGCGGCGTCTCGGAGAGCCCCGACCAGCATGTGCATATCGGGATCCCGCATGGGTTCAATATCGGGGCCGCAGGCCAAACACCTAAATGCCGCAACTCGTTGCACAGCCACCGCACGGCTGAAGTCTTCTTTGTCCTGTCGGGGCGCTGGCGGTTTTTCTGGGGGAGGTACGGTACGGCGGGTGAAGTCGTGGTGGAAGAGGGCGATATCATCAACATCCCCACAGGGATCTTTCGCGGCTTCGAGAATATCGGCACGGATTATGGGATGATCATGGCCGTGCTTGGCGGTGATGATGCCGGCGGCGGTGTGATCTGGGCACCCCAAGTTATTGAGGATGCTGCAAACCACGGACTGGTGCTGGGCGCGAATGGCAAACTCTATGACACCAAGAAGGGCCAGACCCTGCCCGAGGGCATCTCACTGATGCCAGTGCTGACAGCCGCGGAGTTGAAGGCATATCCAGAGCCCACCACCGCGGATGTCGTGCCACGCCATGTGGCGCGCTATTGGGATATGGTGGCGCTTGGCGACCGCAAACCTGCGCTGGTGATTGGCGAGAATGGCATGCTGCCGGACAAGCCCGGATTTGAAGTGCATCTGGTGACACGCGGCTCTGCCTCTGCTGACATGCATGCGCATGATGTGCCAAGTGTTCTGATGCCCATGCGGGGCCATTGGAATGTGACGTGGGAAGCGGGGGATAGGACGCATAGTGCCGTCCTCAACCCCGGTGATACGATGTCGGTGCCCGAAGGCGTCATGCATAGCGCGCAGCCGTCAATGACAGGAGAGGCGTCGATGTTCCACATTATGGCTACTGCCGAGGGCGCTGGCCCCACTTGGAAAGGATAAGACATGACCGTTTTAACAACGCACGTTGGATCGCTGCCGCGCAGCCAAGAGGTGGTAGATTTCATTTTCGCCCGTGAGAATGAAACCCCTTATGATCAGGCTTCCTTTGATGCGGCGATGACAAAAGCCGTATCGGAAACGGTGGCCAAACAGGTTGCGGCAGGAGTGGGCATCGTTTCGGACGGCGAGACCTCCAAGATCAGCTATGCTACCTATGTCAAAGACCGCTACACCGGATTTGGCGGTGACAGCCCGCGCAATGCACCTGCGGACCTCAAACAATTTCCGGGCTTTTTGAAGCGTCTCGCTGAAGAGGGCGGCACGCCGCAATATGCACGCCCTATGTGTGTGGGCGCAGTGAAGTCCAAAGGGCAGGGCGAGCTGGAAAAAGACATCGCCAATCTCAAAGCTGGCATGACTGAGCACGGAGCGCAGCG
>CAWVZA010000144.1:0-6413 GCA_963934545.1 uncultured Sulfitobacter sp. | reverse complement strand
AAAGCAAATTCTGCGTCGCAAGTGGCTGTCAGGCGCTGTCCGCGCCATCCAGACGATAGTGGTAAGTCCCGCAAAAAGGACACCCGCCCTGCGTGACATGATATCGGTAGACGCAACGCTATCTATGGTGAATAGCCAATGGATCACCGCAGGCCACACCAGAAAAGTGAGCGCAAGCATGGCCCAAATTGCTGCTGTAAGCGTGTACAGTTGATGAAACGAGATGCGTTTCATAGCGTGCTGCGTTTACGGGATGATCCGTGTAAATTTTCTGCCTTCAAGTGTTGCGCCCAAACGCAGACCTGCGCGACCAAAGACCACTGCAAGAACAGGGGAGAGTGCAGTTGTGGTATCCGCATTCACGCTGTCACCACGATCGGAGATAACATATTCGATATTCGCGCCTGCGGCCCATCCGGGCGAGCGGCGGAAACTCAACAAAGCATCGTTTGTCATAAAGAACAGCACATGGGCATATTGCTGTGCGCCGATCTGCAAGCCACCAGACCCCTTTGTCACGGAATAATAATCCACCGATGTTCCGGTTACCCGCAAAGCGCCACGCCCGTATGCGCCGCCAAGGCCAAAACCCGCTTCGGTAACGAGGGGCATGATAAGCATACCGGTGGATTTTTCGGCCAATTTGCGCGTATTTGGGAATTCGTTATACATTTGATTAAGGGTGGTATCCACCCGCGCGTCAATTGTACCGCCACCCGTGGAGCCAATGCCGTTGCCGCAAGCCGCCAGAGTGCTGGTGCCAGCAACCGCGCCCAACGCAAATGCGCGGCGCGTAAGTATAGTATGGGTCATGTGATTTGCCTATCTCGTTACACTACTCAAAGAAATGTCGGTATTGTCCGACTTATTCGTGTGTATAAGCGGTTTCTTGCAAGTTGTCATGGGGTTTGAACGGTTGGGCGAAAAGATGCTGTTTTGAAGCAACTCAATCGCTAAGCTGGGTGCGCATCGCCTGATAGATCACTGCCGTTGCCACATTGGCGAGGTTGAGTGAGCGTACTTTTGGGTTGAGCATAGGCAAGTGAAACACGCGGTCATCCATGCCATCCAGAATGGAAGCGGGCAGGCCCGCAGACTCGCAGCCAAACACCAGATAGGCATCATCCTGAAAGTCAGGCTCATAAATGCTCTGCGCGCCATGTTCCTCAAAGAAATACATATGATCGCGCGCAGGTTGCCGTGCCGTGATAAATTCTTCCCAGCTGGCGTATTCGTCCAATGTAACGTGCTTCCAGTAATCCGTGCCTGCGCGGCGCACTGATTTCTCATCTAATGAAAAGCCATATGGCTTGATCAGGATCAGCTCCATGTTGAGTGCCACACAGGTTCGCCCGATGGCACCGGTGTTGAACGGAATCTCAGGGGTGACAAGCACCGCTTTCATACAGACATCTGACATTATGTATCTAAGACTTCCTGAAGTTCGGGCGCCGTTTCGCATTCTGGTTTGGATGTAGCGCGGGTTGGCTATGATGAACAGTGCCAACTAGAGCGCTCACATGAGCAGCCATGTGCGGGCTACCAGCGTTGGAAAGATCCATGAGACCAGCGCAAACGTATAAAAGAGCAGAACAAAACTTCCCAATGCCCAAAGGCCTGCGCGGTACCATTTAAGTTTGAGCGACACGAAAGAAGCACTTTTTCGAAATGCCTCAAACTGGTGTCTATAAGTGCTGTCAGGTCGCAAGGCGTGCCAGAGCCGCAAGCCAACACTCCCGTATATGAACCGCCAAATCATGAGCGTCATTCGAAACTGGATAAACAGAAGAACACAAAACGAGACGACAAAAGACGCATAGAGGGCAAGCAGGGCGATATTCACAAAAAACATCAGTATTACACCTTTGCCGATGCTGCCAATATGTGTGTCACTTTGCCAATAAGCGTGCAGCGGCGGGTGCAAAATACGTTAAAATCCCGTCACAGCCTGCGCGTTTGAAGGCCATCAGGCTTTCTATCATCACCCGCTCCTCGTCGATCATGCCCGCAGCGCTTGCCGCCTTGATCATGCTGTATTCGCCCGACACCTGATAGGCGAAGGTGGGCGCACCGAACGCATCCTTCACACGGCGGCAAATGTCGAGATAGGGCAGGCCGGGTTTCACCATGACCATATCCGCGCCCTCGGTCAGATCACGCGCCACAAGGCGCAACGCCTCATCGGAATTGGCAGGGTCCATCTGATAGGTTTTCTTGTCACCCGTCAGCGCACCCGAAGCACCCACCGCATCGCGGAAGGGGCCGTAAAACGCAGAGGCATATTTCGCCGCATAGCTCAGTATCATCACATTGCGGTGGCCGTCAGCCTCAAGCCCCGCACGGATCGCGCCAATGCGCCCATCCATCATATCGGATGGGCCGATGATGTCGGCACCCGCACGCGCCTGCTCAACGGACATTTTGACCAACGCTTCGACAGTCTCATCATTGATGATCTGCCCATCCACAACAAAGCCGTCATGCCCGTTGATGTTGTAAGTATCGAGTGCCACATCCGTCATGATCACCAGATCAGGCAGAACCGCCTTGATCGCGCGAATGGCACGGTTCACATGGTTGTCGGGGTCCCACGCGCCTGCACAATCCTCGGTGCGCTCCTCCAACCCTGTGTAGGGAAATAGGCACAGCGCGCCAATCCCAATGTCCGATGCTTCCTGTGCGGCTTCCAAAATCCGGTCGACAGAGCGGCGCATCACACCGGGCATAGAGGGGATTTCCTCCACGATATTTTCACCGCTGCGCACAAACACAGGCCAGATAAAATCAGCAGGTGAAAGGTAGTTTTCACGAACCAATCCGCGGATGCCCTCGTTTTGGCGCACACGGCGCAGGCGATTGGCGGGAAAGGGGGCTTGGATAGGCTGCATGGCGATGGTCCTCGGGTTTATGTGTCAACAGAAGTTGACATGTATTTTTGCCATGCTCAAGAGCCCTCTAGGGGTAGGAATTATCCACGCACCCCGCTATGAGAAGACCAACAAGAATAACGAGCATTGCTTTGGACTGGTACCAGACACTTTTTGAATTGATCGACATGCGCTCTTTCTCGAACCTTTGGTTCTGGATTGTGCTTGCTGTTGTGTGGTCCACGACCAGCCACTATGGCCTTGGCGTGCCGTTTGATATGGTGCTGCGCGCCAAACGTCATGGCGGCCAAAGCGAGATCGACCTCGAAGATCTGGTGCGGATCAATACCAACCGTTTGTTGTTCATTGCGCAGATGTCTGGCCTCTGGATCGCAGGGTTCGCCTGCTTCTTTCTGACAATTCTGGGGCTTTTGGGTTTTGTCTATGGCAATGAGTTCGCACAGTCTTTGATCCTGCTTGGGCTGCCATTATCGCTTGTTGGTCTTTTGAGCATTTCCACAGCACGTCTTATTCAGGACGAGGATGCACGCGGAGAGGTGTTGCGGAAGCGTTTGACGCGGCACCTTCTTTGCACACAGATCATTGGCATGATCTCGATATTTGTGACGGCCCTTTGGGGCATGTACCAGAACCTGAATGTTGGCCCCTTTGGCGGTTGACACATGGGTGGCGCGGGCCACATCACGCAGCATATGAAATCATCCTCACATATCACGCTCTCTGGCGCACCCGAAGGTTTTGACGCCTCGCTCCTGCTGGCTGAAATCGGCAAATCAAGTGCGCCGTTGATCCACATCGCGCGCGACGACAAGCGTATGGTCGCGATGCAAGAAGCGCTGCGCTTCTTTGCGCCCGAGATGCCCGTTGTGGTTTTTCCGGGTTGGGACTGTTTGCCCTATGACCGTGTCTCGCCAAATGCTGATATTTCGGCTCAACGTATGGCGACGCTTGCGGGTTTGGTGCACGGGATGCCGTCGCAGTTCATATTACTGACGACGATGGGGGCCGCGACCCAGCGCATTCCGCCCCGTGATGTTCTGCGCACTGCAGCATGGAGCGCGCAAGTCGGTGGACGTGTTGATGAAAAAGCGCTGCGCGAATTTCTGGTGCGTATGGGGTTTGTACAAAGCCCAACAGTGATGGAAGCAGGCGACTATGCTGTGCGCGGCGGCATCATCGACATCTATCCGCCCGGTGACTTGGGGCCTGTGCGCCTTGATCTGTTTGGTGATATTCTGGATGGCGCACGCCGTTTTGATTCAGCCACACAGCGGACCACGGAAAAGCTGGAGTTTGTCGAGCTGGCACCCGTCTCTGAGGTCATTCTTGATGAGGCGGCAATTACACGTTTTCGTCAAAATTACCGGATCGAATTTGGTGCCGCTGGCACGGATGATCCGCTTTATGAAGCGATCAGTGCAGGGCGCAAGCATCAAGGGGCGGAGCATTGGCTGGCGTTCTACTATGACAAGCTTGAGACCCTGTTTGATTATCTGCCCGAGGCCACAGTGAGCCTTGATGATCAACTGACAGCCACGCGGCTGGCCCGTTGGGACAGTGTGGCGGATCAGTATGAGACCCGTAAGATCGCTATGGCGAACCGCTCGAAAATGGACAGCGTCTATAAGCCTGCACCTGCCGAGGGTTTGTATCTCGATGATGCCGCGTGGGAGGCCGCAGTTACGGACCGCCGCGTGCTGCAACTTGCGCCATTGCCTCAACCGACTGGCATGGGCGTCGTGGATGCAGGTGGGCGCATTGGTCGAAATTTTGCACCAGAGCGCCAACAGGAATCCATAAGCCTTTTCGGGGCCTTGGCGTCGCATGTGAAGGCAAAAATTGATGCAGGACCTGTCCTAATCGCCAGCTATTCAGAGGGTGCGCGTGAACGGCTTACGGGTCTGATCGAAGAAGAGGGGCTGTCCGAGGCGATACCCGTCAAAGACTGCACACGCATTGGCAAACGCGGCCTGCATCTGGCAGTTTGGGCGCTGGAGCATGGATTTGAAGCGCCAAACCTGACGGTCATATCCGAGCAGGATGTGTTGGGTGATCGCCTGATCCGTCGTCCCAAGCGCAAACGCCGTGCCGAGAATTTCCTCAGCGAAGTCCAAAGCCTTACGCCGAATGATCTGGTTGTGCACGTAGATCACGGCGTTGGCCGCTATCTGGGCATGGAAGTGATCACTGCCATTGGCGCGGCGCATGAATGTCTGGTGCTTGAGTACGCCGAGCAATCAAAACTGTATCTGCCTGTCGAGAATATCGAACTGCTGAGCCATTATGGCCACGAAGAAGGTCTGCTGGACAAGCTGGGTGGTGGCGCGTGGCAGTCCAAGAAGGCCAAGCTCAAAGAGCGCATCCGCGAGATGGCCGACAAACTCATTCGTATCGCGGCCGAGCGTGCCTTGCGCCGTGCTCCTGTATTGGAGCCACCACCGGGCATGTGGGACGCGTTTTCGGCTCGCTTCCCCTATCAGGAAACAGATGACCAGCTCAGCGCCATTGGTGATGTGATCGACGATCTCACCAGCGGCAATCCAATGGACCGTCTGGTGTGTGGTGACGTAGGGTTTGGTAAGACCGAAGTTGCGATGCGTGCAGCCTTTGTTGCCGCCATGGCGGGAGTGCAAGTGGCGATTGTTGCGCCGACGACCTTGCTGGCACGTCAGCACTATAAATCCTTTGCCGAGCGGTTTCGTGGCTTTCCCATCGAAGTGCGGCAGCTGAGCCGTTTTGTAACTGCCAAAGAGGCCAATGCAACGCGTGACGGGATGACTAAGGGTACAGTTGATATTGTTATCGGTACCCATGCGTTATTGGCCAAAACGATCAAGTTTAGGGATCTCGGCCTGCTGGTCATCGACGAAGAGCAGCATTTCGGCGTGGGTCACAAAGAGCGGCTAAAATCCATGCGTACTGGTGTGCATGTGCTGACACTGACGGCCACGCCGATTCCGCGCACGCTGCAACTGTCGCTCACGGGCGTCCGCGACCTGAGCATCATTGGCACGCCGCCTGTGGATCGTTTGAGCATCCGCACGTATGTCTCGGAATTCGACAAGGTGACACTGCGCGAAGCACTGCTTCGTGAGCATTATCGTGGGGGGCAGTCCTTTTATGTTGTGCCGCGGATCTCTGATTTGCCCGAGATTGAAGCCTTCCTGAAGGACCAGCTACCTGAACTTTCCTATGTTGTGGCTCATGGCCAGATGGCAGCAGGTGAGCTTGATGACCGCATGAATGCCTTCTACGATGGCAGCTATGACATTCTGCTGGCCACCACGATCGTAGAGAGTGGCCTTGATATCCCCACCGCGAACACGATGGTTGTACACCGCGCCGATATGTTCGGCCTTGCCCAGCTGTACCAGATCAGGGGCCGCGTTGGCCGTTCCAAGACCCGCGCCTATGCTTATCTGACGTCCAAGCCTCGGGCCAAGCTGACGCCGCTGGCGGAGAAACGTCTGAGGGTCATCGGCTCGCTCGACACATTGGGGGCAGGCTTCACGCTTGCATCGCAAG
>CAWVZA010000143.1:0-6426 GCA_963934545.1 uncultured Sulfitobacter sp. | reverse complement strand
GAAAAACCTCAGAGTTGGAGGTGGATGTGATCGTCGTGGCGCGCGGCGCGGCAACCTTGGAACCGGATTTTGACCTCATCCGGGGCGAAGTGTTGTTTGAGGTGTGGCTCAATGAAGATTTTGCCCACGCGGGGATCGGCGGCTAGGTTGCGCAGGGCAGTTTGCATGCGGTTTGGCTCTAGCGTGTAGGTGGGCCAGAGTGACTGTAGCCATGCCATGTTCCAGCGCATGGAGCGTTTGCGGTCGGGGCAATCGGTGGGGCCGTCCTCAAAGGCGAAATAGCCGATGGGGGGTCGGGTTGTGCGGTCGAGGTAGCCTGTGGCGTCTTGGTAGTGGAAGGCGATGTCGGCCTTGCGACCATCATTGTGGGAGAGGTGTGGGAGCAGGGGATAGCCGGTAAGAAACGGGAAGTTGGCATCGAGGACGAGGGTGGTTGTACCCGGAAATTGGCGCCTCATTGTGGTGGCGTGGTCGTTGAGGACTTGGGCCAGTTCGGGGGTGACGTAGTGGCGGTTGAGCGCGCAATAGAGCGATGATTGCATTTGGAGAGAGCCGCCTGCAATGCATGGCAGGGGCACGCGGCCTGAGAGTGGTGCGACCCAGGCGGCACTGAACGAGAGGGCAATATAGGCAGCGACAAAGGCCGCGATGCGGTTGCGGGTTGTGAGTGCGATGAGCCACGCCAGTACGCCCAGTTGCGCGATGAGCGTGAGCAGGATGATGGTGGTGAGGTGGAGTATGACGCGGATCATTGGCGGGACGTGTCACGGCAGTTAAGGTGGGCTGCCGTGACGTATGGCATTACTCGGCCAGTTTTTTTGCGACCAGCTCGTTTACGGCTTTGGGATTGGCCTTGCCGCCCGTGGCTTTCATGACTTGGCCGACGAACCAACCTGCGAGTTTCGGGTTCTCGCGGGCTTTGGCGACTTGATCGGGGTTGGTGGCGATGATCTCGTCGACTGCGGCCTCGATTGCACCTGTGTCGGTGACTTGCTTGAGGCCTTCGGTCTCGACCACTTCGGCGGGGTCTCGGCCTGTGGTGTAGGTGATCTCAAAGACGTCTTTGGCGATTTTGCCGCTGATGGCTTCAGACGCGATGAGGTCGACAATGCCGCCGAGCATAGCGGGAGTGACGGGGCTTTCGGAGATGTCTTTTTCGTCTTTCTTGAGGCGGCCGAACAGCTCGTTGATGACCCAGTTGGCTGTCATCTTGCCATCGCGTCCTTGGGCTGTTTCCTCGAAGTAGGAGGAGCTGTCGAGGTCGGCGGTCAGCACGCTTGCGTCATAGTCGGACAGGCTGAAGTCGTTGATGAAACGTGCTTTCTTGGCATCTGGAAGCTCGGGCAGGGTCGCTTGTATTTGGTCAACCCATGCTTGTTCTATCTCCAGTGGCAGGAGGTCAGGATCGGGGAAGTAGCGGTAGTCGTGTGCTTCTTCCTTGGAGCGCATGGAGCGGGTTTCTTGCTTGTCGGGATCGAACAGGCGGGTCTCTTGATGCACTTCACCGCCACTTTCAACAATCGCGATCTGGCGCTTTGCCTCGGCATCAATCGCCTGCTGGATAAAGCGCATGGAGTTCATGTTCTTGATCTCGCAGCGCGTGCCGAGGTGGCCGAAGTCACCTGTGGCGGCGTATTTCTCATATTGACCCGGTGCGCAGATGGAGACGTTTACGTCGGCGCGCATGGCGCCCGACTGCATATCGCCATTGCAGGTGCCGAGGTAGCGTAGGATTTGACGCAGTTTGGCGAGGAAAGCTGCGGCCTCTTCCGGGCCACGGATGTCGGGGCGCGACACAATCTCCATGAGGGCGACGCCTGTGCGGTTGAGATCGACGAAGGACATATTGGGGTCCATATCGTGGATGCTTTTGCCCGCGTCTTGCTCAAGGTGAATACGCTCGATCCCCACAAGACGCGCGGTGCCATCGCCCATCTCGACCAGCACTTCACCTTCGCCGACGATGGGGTGGTAAAGCTGGGAAATTTGGTACCCTTGGGGCAGGTCGGGGTAGAAGTAGTTTTTGCGGTCAAAGGCGGACCACAGGTTGATCTCTGCCTTGAGACCCAGACCCGTGCGCACTGCTTGTTCTACGCAGAACTCATTGAGTGTTGGCAGCATGCCGGGCATTGCACTGTCGACGAAGGCCACATTGCTGTTTGGTTCTGCACCGAATTTTGTGGAGGCGGCGGAGAAGAGTTTTGCGTTGGAGCTGACCTGCGCGTGGACCTCCATGCCGATGACGAGTTCCCAATCCTGCTTGGCCCCTGCAATCGTGCGGACTTTTGGTGTGTCATAGGTGAGGTCGAGCATGGGATGCGCCTTATCAGTGAGTGTTGATTTCGGTTTAGCGCTGCGCGTGGCTTGGTTCAAGGGGCGGCGGGCCATATCAGTATCGAGCACTGTAGTGGTAGATATATATAGTCATTGGAAAGGGCTGCTACGCCTGTTGGTCGGCGTAGCAGTTTAGTGCGCGTCACTCCGGGCGCGGATCAGTTTACTTAAGAGAACTTGCAGCGTTTTTTGTTTGAGAGCGCGACGAGAGCTTCGTTGCGCTTATTTGCTGCTTCTAGGGCTTGCTGTGCGTTGGAGTAGTTACCAATAACTGCAGGCCAGAACAGAATGGCGGCGGCAACATTGGCACGTGAAACGGTTTTGCCTTTTGTAGCCTCGGTGCGAATTTCCTCAAACTGGGTAAGCTGTGTTTTGATTTCTGCGCATGTCAGGACCCCATCCTTAACCGAACTTCTCTGGACAACTTCGGGCGACACGCAGCCAGAGAAAAGAATGGATGCTGCGATAAACAGGCCGCTGAATTTTTTGATCGCCACTGTTAAATCCTTTGTTGAATACGTTACATGGATAGGGCCAAGTACTTAGAAGTGCTGAAAACTCTGTTCTATCAGGGGTTGAGTTCAATAGGTTTCCTGCACTGAATTCCTGTTATTAAACTCGGTGGGCTTAATTGGGCGCTAATTTTTGACGGCTGCTGTGAAAAGAATGACAAACTGTTGTGGAAGTAACTTTTTTCAACGTGCGCACCTATTTGCAGCTTTGCAGCACGTGGGAATTTAGGTTGGTCTGTGGCGTGTAGCGTCTTATGCTGAGAGGGACGGGTAATTGGCCCGAGTTGACCCCGAAAGGACGTGCCTGATGACCCCCTATGAAATCCAAGACGCGACATATCTGGCATCGCTTGTTGCGACGGGGCAAGCTTCGCCTGATGAGTTGCTCGATGAGGCATTGGCGCGGGTGTCGGCGTTGAACCCTGCATTGAATGCGGTGGTGTTGGTGCAAGAAGAGACCGCGCGGGCGGCGATCAAGGCGGGGTTGCCTGAGGGGCCATTTTGGGGCGTGCCATTCCTGCTCAAGGACTTGAGTTCAGCCGCGGTGGATTTTCCCACGCACAGTGGGAGCAACATGCTGCGCGATACGGTTCATTCCTATGACAGCGAGATTTACCGCCGGATGCGGACGACGGGAGTGGTGACGTTTGGGCGCACGACGTCGCCTGAGGGCGGCATTGGCGTTGTGACGGAGGCGGCGGTCTATGGTGGCCCCACGGGCAATCCGTGGGATGTGAAGCGCACCAGTGGTGGATCATCGGGCGGTGCGGGCGCGGCAGTGGCGGCAGGGATTGTGCCGATGGCGCATGGCTCGGACGGGGGCGGCTCGGTGCGGATCCCTGCGTCGAGTTGTGGTTTGTTCGGGTTCAAGGCGACGCGTGCGCGGTTCCCGAATGGGCCAGCGGTTGGTGAAGGCTGGGCGGGTATGGCGATTGACGGGTTTTTGTCACGCTCTGTGCGCGACAATGCGGCGATGATGGATGCGTGTGCGGGGCCGGAAGTGGGTGCGCCTTATGCAGCGCCAGCAATGGAGATGGGGTTTTGCGAGGCGATTGCGCGACCGCCGCGGCGTTTGCGGGTGGGTGTGTGTGAGACGACATTTACGGGGCTTGCGATTGATCCTGAGTGTCGCGCTGCGGTGGAGAAGACCGCGCGTGTGTTGGAGGATTTGGGGCATGAGGTTTTTCCCGTTTGCCCAAAGGCGGATCATCTGGGGATGATGCAGGCGTGGACCAAGATTGTGGCCTGTGGCACGGCGCTGTGGATTAACCGCACGCTGGAGGCCAAGGGGCGCGATTTGCAGCAAGGCGATGTGCAGGGGGTAGCGGCCAGTGCGCGGGAGTTTGCGCGGACGATCTCGGGGGCGGAATATCTGGCGGCAGTGAACAAGATTCATGTCTATGGGCGGGAGATGGCGGCCGGGTTTGCTGACTATGACATCTTGCTGTCGGCCACTTTGGCGGAGCCGCCAGCGGTAGTGGGGCGGTTTACCCATGACCGCGATGACTATGAGAATTACCGCGTCGGAGTGGGCGGCGTATTCGAGTATTCGCCGTTCTGTGCATCGTTCAATGCCAGTGGCCAGCCTGCGGCGACTGTGCCGATGCATTGGAGTGACGCGGGGCTACCAGTGGGTGTGCATCTGGCGGCGGCGTTTGGGGAGGATGCGACATTGATTGCGGTTTGTGCGCAGTTGGAGCAGGCGGCGCCGTGGGCAGCGCGCCAGCCGCAGATGTTGGCGGAATATCTCGGGGCTTAGGCGTCTTTGAAACCTTCAAGGACATTGACGGTGTTGATGCCGACCGCCTCGATGGCATAGCCGCCCTCCATGCAAAAGACGGTGGGAAGCTTCATGCGGCCGATGCGGCGGCCTGTGTCGGTGAAATCATCGCTTTCCAGTTTGGAAAAGCTGATGGGATCGTCTTTGAATGCGTCCACGCCGAGGGAAACCACGAGGGCTTCGGCCCCCCATGCGGTGATTTTCGCGATGGCCTCGTCGAGGGCCTTGGCCCATAGGCCATAGCCTGTTCCAGCGCTCATGGGGTAGTTGTGGTTGAACCCTTCGCCTGCGCCGCTGCCTGTCTCGTCAGCGTAGCCTAGGTAGTAGGGATATGCTTCCGCAGGGGCGCCGTGCAGAGAGGCGAACATTACATCGTTGCGGCCATAGAACAGGTTTTGTGTGCCGTTGCCGTGGTGGAAGTCGATGTCGAGGATGGCGACACGCTTGGCTCCGTCGTTGCGGAACATCTGGGCCGTAACGGCGGCGTTGTTAATGAATCAGTAGCCGCCGTATTGATCTGCTGTGGCGTGGTGACTGGGTGGGCGGCACAGTGCAAAGGCGGCATCAGCGCCGGATACCTCATGACGTTGCGCGCTCTGGGCGGATGCGACGGACGACAGGGTTGTGGCCATGTGCCTGCGTTGATTGATGTCTCTGCGGCATGACAATAATAGCCGACTTTGCCTACGATATTATCGGGAACGCGGTCGAGGTGCATGCAGCGTGCGGGTATGTTGGCCGCAATGATTTCTCCCCCCATTCCTGCGGCTTTCCAAGCGTCCCATGAGGTCTCCAGAAACGTGAGGTAGCCTGCATCGAACAGGGTGCGTACGGGGGTCATGTCTACGGCATCGGGGGCTGTGATGTCAGTGAGGTTCTGGTTTTGCAAACGGTCAAGAATGTATTCCAAGCGTGAGGGGCACTCAAAAGGGGTGACAAACTCGCCGCCGTTCAGCTCTGCTTGAGGGAAGCGCAGGCGGTGATCTTCGCTGTAGAATGTGCGCATGTTTGGAGGCCCCTTTGACTTGAATTAAGGGGAGTTTAGCGGCTGTGTGCGGATGTGCATCTGGAAAAATAAGGTTTGGTTGGCGTTCAGCATTTGCGGTTAGAGCGCCGCGAGCAGTTGGGTCTGGAGCCAGAGGATGGACGGGTAGGCGGCGAGCCATATCCACACAAAGCGGTTGAGGCCGAAAAGGATGGCGTTGGCGATGTGGAAGGCCGTGGCCAGCGTGAGGGCGAGGATGAGTGCGGGTTCGCTCATGAGTGCCAGCGGGAAGGTTACCTCAAACGCTATCACGGCCCATGAGGCGGATTGTAGAAGGCGGGGCTTCCCTTGCAGCGCCCGCAGGTTTTCGGCGACGGGATAGGCGGAGAAGGCAAAGACATCGCGCAAGGCGTGGCCGCCCCGCCATGCAGGCTGAGCCAGTTTGATGATGCCGGAGATGAAATAGGACAGGACGAGTTGCACAGCGAGATAGGCGAAGGCCGCGTGGGCGGCGGGGAGCCAGTGTGAGAGCGTCAGGCAATAGAGGATCAGTAAGCCCATACGGTCACTGCCGCCGTTATAGGGGCCGTTATAGTGGTGCAGGATCGCGATGCTGTGGATGCTGAGGGCGAGCAGTATCCAATCGCTTTGGATGCCTGCCGCGAGCGTGATCGCGAGGGCCATGCGGATGAGGAACATGGCACGGGGGGCGTGGTTGCCTGCCAGATGCTCAGCGCTTTGTTGTAGGAAGGCCAGTGCGAGTGTCTGACGTCAGCGCCTATGGGTCCAAATAGGGTAATTTGATAAGAGAGTGT
>CAWVZA010000142.1:0-6461 GCA_963934545.1 uncultured Sulfitobacter sp. | reverse complement strand
CCCGCAATGATCTCGTCACGGATGGCTGTGGCGATTTGGGCAGGCAGGTCGGCAGAGCTTTTTGGATCAATTTTCATATGTCAGACAATTACCATTTGGCAAAACTTTAATTGTCTGACATTAAATTTGCAACGACTGATCGAAACAGGATTCTAAGCATGCCGCACCTCTTACGCTCAACACTCTGGCTGGCCTTCTTTGGTCTGATCCTTGTGTCGTGGTGGATGATGGTGAGCATGAGCACTTCGATGGGGCTGGACGTGCTGGGCCGCCCCGATGCGATGGCCGAGATGATGCGCCGAATGGATCCACGCATGGACATGAAGATGCCTATGGCTGAGTTCGGGCCGTTGGCGTTCATGTGGGGGGCTATGATGGCGGCGATGATGTTGCCGACACTGGTCCCGACGCTGCGCGCTTATGAAGATTTGATGGTCAGTGCCAATGGCACGCGGGCAGGGTGGCTGGGTGTTATTGCTGGTTATTTTATTGTCTGGGTCGGGTTTGCGTTGATCTTGGCTGGAGTGCAGTTGGCGCTGCTCTTTGGCGGCGTGATTGATATGCTGGGTATTACCACCTCGCGCTGGTTTGCAGCAGGGCTTTTGTTGGCTGTGGGCCTTTATCAATTCACCCGCGCCAAGAAAATTTTCCATGGTGTTTGCCACAGCCCGTCGATGTACTTTCTGGGGCATTGGAAAGCAGGATTTCAGGGTGGTGTGCGAATGGGGCTGGGCCTCGGGGCATTCTGCGTCGGCTGTTGCTGGGGCTTTATGGCTCTGGGGTTTGCGGGCGGTGTGATGAACCTTGCGTGGATGGGGCTGGCCACACTCTTCATGGTGCTGGAAAAGCTACCGCAGATCGGACACTATATTACAAAACCAATGGGCATTGCCCTGATCCTCGGCGCATGTGTCGTGGCAGGCTGGCCAATTATCTCGGGAGGATAATGCGATGGGTAACAGAGAAATGACGCCTGCAAACTGGGCGATCAAGGGAGAGCTGTTTTTGAATTGCTCGTGCGAATTGTTTTGCCCTTGTGTGGTCAGTCTTGGCGCGCATCCGCCCACGGAAGGGCACTGCCACGCATGGATGGCGATTGCCATTGATGAGGGCAATTTCGAGGGTGAAGACCTGAGCGGTCTGAACGTCGGTCTGCTGGTCGATATTCCGGGCCGTATGGGTGAGGGCAACTGGCGCGTTGGCGCTTATGTGGACGAGCGTGCCTCAGATGCTGCTTACAATGGTTTGCTCCAAATTTTCTCTGGCGCTGCGGGCGGCACGACGGGCCTGTTCACCATGTTGGTCTCCGAGATTATCGGGGCAGAGCGTGCACCTGTAGAGATTATCCGCGATGGCAAAAAGCGCAGCATCAAGATTGGCCGCAAGATCAGCGGTGAGATCGAGATGATTGATGGCGCACAGCCTGACCATCCGGTGATGATCTCCAATTCCAAATACTGGATGGGACCAGACATCATTGCTGCAATCGGTGTGAAGTCAAAGGTCCGCGACTATGGCCGCGTTTGGGATTTCCGTGGTAAGTCCGCCGAGATTTGCCCGATCGATTGGAAGGGTGCCGCGTGATCCAAAAGGAATACGTCCTACACATGGCGCGTTATAATGCGTGTCAGAACAGCCAGTTGCGCGGTATTGTGCTCGACATGGATGATTCGGAACTCATGGCAGAGCGGGGGGCCTTCTTTGGCTCCTTGTTTGCCACGCTCAATCATATCTTGTTCGCAGACAGCCTTTGGATGAGCCGCTGGTGCAGTGACGTTCCAAACCCTATTGGCGGAGTGGATCACAAGAGTTTCACCAAAACACGGGGTGACTGGGATGCGGCGCGGTTCCGTATGGACGGGCGTATTCGCATTTGGGCGCAGACCCTCTCTAACATAGATCTGGTCGGCACTGAGGAGTGGTATTCAAACGATCAGGAGCGGACCATGTCTCAACCCAAAGCGCTGTGTGTGGCGCATATGTTCAACCACTAGAACCATCACCGTGGTCAGATCAGTCAGATGTTGTCGCAGCTGGGAATAAGCCCGCCTGTGTCAGATATAGTTTTCATGCCGGAGGACGCCTGATGGCGCTAATTTCACAAACGCGGCGTTTGCGCCGTACGCCTTTCTCTGAAGGTGTGGAGGCGGCAGGTGTGTCGGCTTATACGGTTTATAACCGCATGCTGCTGCCCACTGTCTTTAAAAGTGTTGAGGAAGATTACCATCACCTCAAAAATGCGGTTCAGATTTGGGATGTAGCGGCGGAGCGGCAGGTTGAGCTGCGCGGCCCCGATGCTGCGCGCCTGATGCAGATGCTTACCCCGCGCGATTTGCGCGGTATGATGCCAGGGCGGTGTTTTTATATTCCTATCGTGGATGAGACGGGCGGTATGCTCAATGACCCCGTTTGTCTTAAGCTGGCTGAGGACCGTTGGTGGATATCGATTGCGGACAGTGATTTGCTGCTCTGGGTCAAAGGGATCGCGAATGGCTACCGCTTGGATGTGCTCATCGATGAGCCGGATATCAGCCCGCTCGCGATACAAGGACCCAAAGCGGATGACTTGGTGGCGAACCTGTTTGGCGATGCAGTGCGCGATATTCGGTTTTTCCGTTTTGGTATGTTTGACTTTGAAGGTCGCTCAATGGCTGTCGCTCGGTCTGGCTACTCCAAGCAGGGCGGGTTCGAGATTTACGTCGACGGCACCGAGATGGGGATGCCTCTCTGGAACGCTTTGATGGAGGCGGGCAAGGATCTGGACGTGCGTGCAGGCTGCCCCAACGGGATCGAGCGGATCGAGGGAGGATTGCTTAGCTATGGCAATGATATGACGGATGACAACACCCCCCATGAATGTGGGCTGGGTCGGTTCTGCGATACGCAAACGGCGATTGGGTGTATTGGCCGTGATGCACTGTTGCGGGTGGCCAAGGAGGGGCCTGTGCAACAAGTCCGGGCGATTGCGATCGAGGGCGCAAAAGTGCCACCCTGCGATCGGGTCTGGCCGCTGATGGCGGGATCCAAGCGTGTGGGCCAAGTCACTTCTGCCGCGTGGTCGCCCGACTTTAACACTAATGTGGCTTTGGGTATGGTGCGGATGACGCACTGGGACGAGGGCACGCAGCTGTCGGTGGTAACACCTGACGGTCCGCGTGATGCAGTGGTGCATGAGGATTTCTGGGCCTAAGTGGGGTGCTTTCACGTGCTCTTGCCAAGATGGAAAAAGATTAACTTACTAGGGTGATACCCTGAAGGAGAGATAGATGTTTGATGCGCTGATTGTGAACAAGGACGACGAGGGAAAGACCTCTGCTGCGATTACCCAGATTTCCGAGGATCAACTGCCTGAGCGTGAAGTGCTGGTTGCGGTGGAATATACCACTGTGAACTACAAAGACGGTTTGTGCATGAGCCCTGGTGGTGGTGGTCTGGTGCGCAATTATCCACATGTGCCAGGCATAGATTTTGCAGGCACTGTCGAGGCGTCAACGGATGATCGCTATAAGGCGGGTGACAAAGTTGTCCTGACAGGCTGGCGCGTGGGTGAGGCCCATTGGGGCGGTTATGCCCAAAAGGCGCGGGTGAAAGCCGATTGGCTGGTGCCACTCCCAGCAGGCCTTGATGCGCGGCAGGCAATGGCCGTTGGTACGGCTGGCTTTACCTCCATGCTCTCTGTGATGGCGCTGGAGGATCACGGCATCAAATCGGGTCCTGTCTTGGTCACTGGCGCTGCGGGCGGTGTTGGATCGGTCGCAGTGGCAATTTTGGCAGCACTTGGTCATGAGGTAGCAGGTGTGACGGGTCGTCCCGAGACAGCTGATTACCTCAAATCACTTGGGGCGACACAGGTCGTGGCGCGTGAGGAGATCAACGAGACCGTCAAACGTCCGCTCGAAGGGGAGACATGGGGCGGCTGTATTGATGCCGTGGGCGGTGCCATGCTGGCGCGGGTTCTGGGCCAGATGCAATATGGTGCTTCGGTTGCCTCGGTTGGGCTGGCTGGTGGTGCGGGTCTTCCTGCAACTGTCATTCCATTCCTGCTGCGCGGTGTGAACCTCTTGGGCATCGATTCAGTAATGCAGCCCTATGAAAACCGTCTGCGCGCATGGAAGCGGATCGCAAAAGACCTGCCCATGGACAAGCTGGAGGCGATGGTTGTGCCTGCGAAAATGTCGGACCTGCCGAAGCTGACGGCGGATATCCTGAACGGTCAGGTCAAGGGCCGTGTTGTGGTTGATGTGAATGCCTGAGCAACCTGTCGTTAGGTAAGCATCTTGAAAAGCTTCGAAGGGTACCCTTCGGGGCTTTTTACATTTGACGTGGGCGCGGCGTTGAATGATCGTACCGGCATGAAACTTGATTTAGAATTCGTACGCAGCCAGTTTCCCGCGTTTGCGGAACCTGTGTTGCAGGGCCAAGCGTTTTTCGAGAACGCAGGTGGATCATATACCTGTAGTGCGGTCGTGGACCGCCTCACGCGGTTCTACACCCAGCGCAAGGTGCAGCCATACGCGCCCTACGCAGCCAGTACGCTGGGCGGCGAGGAGATGGACGAGGCGCGCAGCAGGATGTCTGCGATCCTTGGCGTTGACTCTGACGAGCTGTCTTTTGGGCCATCCACATCCCAGAATGTTTATGTCCTTGCGCAGGCCTTCGGTCAGATGATGGAGGCGGGTGAGGCGATCATTGTCACCAATCAGGACCATGAGGCCAACACTGGCCCGTGGCGCAGATTGGCGGATCGTGGCATCGAGGTACGCGAATGGAAGATTGACCCAGAGAGCGGTCATTTGAACCCTGCCGACCTAGAAGATTTGCTTGATGATAAAGTCCGACTGGTGTGTTTTCCTCATTGCTCCAATGTCGTGGGTGAGATCAATCCTGTGACCGAGATCACAGCGCTAGCCCATGCGGCGGGCGCGTTTGTTTGTGTGGATGGCGTGTCTTATGCACCGCATGGGTTTGTGGATGTGGGCGCTTTGGGGCCTGATATCTATATGTTTTCGGCTTATAAGACATATGGTCCACACCAAGGTTTGATGGTGGTGCGCCGTGCGCTGGCCGAATTGCTGCCGAACCAAGGGCATTTCTTTAACAGGGGGAGCCTTTACAAGCGCTTCACGCCTGCGGGGCCTGATCATGCCCAAGTGGCGGCCTGTGCGGGGATGGCTGATTATGTGGATGCGCTTTACGCCCATCATGTCGGTGGTGATGCAGATGCAACGGCGCGTGGTGTGGCAGTCCATGACCTGATGCGCGACCATGAGACGGAGCTGTTGCAACAGCTGCTGGATGCCGTGAAAACGCGTAATTCTGTGCGGCTGATTGGCTCGGACAATGCTCAGGGGCGTGCGCCGACTGTGGCGCTGTCACTCAACCGCGCGGGCGGGGCAGTGGCGCAGGAGTTGGCTGCAAAGGGTATCATGGCTGGGGGCGGTGATTTCTATGCTGTGCGGGCGCTGGAAGCGATGGGCGTTGACGTTGCACATGGCGTTTTGCGCCTGAGTTTCACGCATTACACGTCTCAGATGGAAATAGATCAGCTTTTGACCGCTTTAGACGATGTTTTGTGATGGGTTTGCCTTGATCGTGCTGCGACTGGCCTAAATCCTATCTTAACGATTTATAAAGGTGGACCCGTTGAGCGATACATCTCCAATTCTGATCTGGCTGCGCCGTGATTTGCGGCTCAGCGATCATTCCGCCCTGCATGCTGCCTGTGAAACGGGGCGGCCCGTGATCCCTGTTTTCATTCTGGATGCGCAATACGCAGCCCTTGCCGCAGCTCCGAAGTTTCGCATGGGGCTTGGCCTTGAGCATCATGGCGCTGCATTAGCGGAGGTGGGCAGCCGTTTGATCCTGCGCCGTAACGACAGCGCGTTGGACGCATTGCAGGCATTGATTGCTGAGACGGGTGCTGGTGCGGTGTATTGGACGCGGCAGTATGACCCTGATGCCGTTGCGCGCGATAGAGACGTCAAGGCTGCACTCAAGTCTCAAAATCTCGAAGCGAAGTCCTTTGGCGGCCATTTGATGTTCGAGCCTTGGACCGTCGAGACAAAGACAGGCGGCTACTATAAAGTCTACACACCGTTCTGGCGCAATGTGAAAGACCGTGATGTAGAGGAGCCGCTGAAAGCGCCTTCGGAAATCAAAGCACCCGATAGTTGGCCCGCCTCTGATGATCTGGTTGATTGGAAGATGGATGCGGCAATGATGCGTGGAGCGGATGTGGTACGCCCCTTTGTGCAGCTTGGCGAGAAAGCGGCGCAGTCACGGTTGGGCAAGTTTCTGGCCAACCGCGTTGCTGATTATGATACGAACCGCGACTTGCCCGGTGTGGATGGCACATCGAACCTGAGCGAAAACTTGGCTCTTGGTGAAGTCAGCCCGCACCAGTGCTGGCACGCAGGCCAGCGGGCGTTGCATGAGGGTAAGGCGGGGGCTGAGACCTTCCT
>CAWVZA010000141.1:0-6536 GCA_963934545.1 uncultured Sulfitobacter sp. | reverse complement strand
CGTCACCTCATCACTTCCGCCATTCCCTATATCAACGGGATCAAGCACCTCGGCAATCTGGTGGGCAGTCAGTTACCCGCCGACCTCTATGCCCGCTATTTGCGCGCCCGCGGCAATGAAGTGCTGTTCCTCTGCGCCACAGATGAGCACGGCACCCCCGCCGAGCTGGCCGCGGCAAAAGCTGGCAAACCCGTCGAGGAATATTGCGCCGAGATGTATGCCGTGCAGCGTGACATCGCCCAAGGTTTCGGCCTGAGCTTTGACCACTTTGGCCGCTCCAGCTCAGAGCAAAACAAACACCTCACCCAACACTTTGCAGGTGCGCTGGCTGATGAAGGCCTTATCGAAGAAGTCGACCAATCCCAGATCTACTCCGAGACTGATGGCCGCTTCCTCCCAGACCGCTACGTTGAAGGCACCTGTCCTAACTGCGGGTTTGAGGACGCGCGCGGCGACCAATGCGACAACTGCACAAAGCAGCTTGACCCCGAGGACCTGATTAACCCCCGCTCAACCGTATCAGGGGCAACTGATCTGGAAATGCGCGCGACAAAACACCTGTTTCTCAAACAGTCCCAGATGAAAGACCGCCTAAACGACTGGATCAACTCCAAAACTGACTGGCCCGTCCTCACCACCTCCATCGCCAAGAAGTGGCTCAACGACGGTGATGGCCTCCAAGATCGCGGCATCACCCGCGACCTAAAATGGGGTGTGCCCGTCAAACGCGGTGACACTCCTTGGCCCGGCATGGAGGGCAAAGTGTTCTATGTCTGGTTCGATGCCCCCATCGAATACATCGCCTGCGCGCAGGAATGGGTCGAAGCGGGCAAGGGCGACAACTGGGAGCGCTGGTGGCGCACAGACAAAGGAGCGGATGACGTCCGCTACACCCAGTTTATGGGCAAGGATAACGTGCCCTTCCACACGCTGAGCTTCCCCGCCACGATCATGGGCAGCAATGAGCCATGGAAGCTGGTCGATTACATCAAATCCTTCAACTACCTCAACTATGACGGGGGCCAGTTCTCCACCTCGCGCGGGCGCGGCGTCTTCATGGACCAAGCGCTGGAACTGCTGCCCGCCGACTACTGGCGCTGGTGGCTGCTGGCCCATGCGCCCGAGACGTCCGATGCGGAATTCACATGGGAAGCCTTCCAAACCGACGCGAACAAAGACCTCGCCGATGTGCTTGGTAACTTTGTCAGCCGCATCACAAAATTCTGCCGTTCCAAATTCAGCGAAGCAGTGCCAGAGGCAGGTGAATATGGTGAGGCCGAGCATGCGCTCATCGCTGATCTGACCACCCGCGTTGCAAGGTACGCCGAGCATATGGACGCCATGGAAGTCCGCAAATCCGCAGCCGAATTACGCGCTATCTGGGCTGCGGGCAACGAATATCTCCAAGCGCAAGCACCTTGGACAACCTTTAAAACCGATCCAGATCGCGCGGCCGCGCAAACTCGCCTCGCGCTGAACCTCATCCCGCTTTACGCTACATTGGCTGCCCCCTTCATCCCCGATGCCGCAGAAAAAATGCTTGCTGGCATGAAAATTGCGGACGCAGGCTGGCCCGATGACGTTCCAGCAGCCGTAGCACAACTCCCCGCAGGCCATGTGTTCGAAGTGCCCAAAGTCCTCTTCGCCAAAATTACAGACGAGCAGCGCGAGGAATGGGCCGAGCGGTTTGCAGGCAAGCGCGACTGATATGGCCGCATCATCAGGGCAACTGGTCGAAGTCATCCATGAAGGGCGCATCGCGACTGTCACTTTTGACCGTGGAAATAAGGCCAACGCCCTATCCCTTGATCTGATGCGTGAGTTGACACAGGTCGCGCGCAGCTTTGAAGACGACTACGAGACCTCAGCCGTGATCCTGCGCGGGCGCGATGATAACTTTTGCTTTGGATTTGATCTGCGCGATGCGGCGACACAAGCCCTGCATGATATGCCACTGGCCCAGCGCCGCGTAGTTCTGGAAACAGGCGGGCGCATGTGCAAAGCATGGGAAGACATCGCACCACTGACCATTTGCGCAGTTGAAGGCTGGTGCGTGGGCGGTGGTGTGGCCCTTGCGGTCGCGTCCGATCTGCGGATCGCTGCGGACACAGCCACTTTTTATGTACCCGAAGTCGCTCGCGGACTTAACATGTCGTGGGGCTCCGTCCCGCGCATCACCAATCTGGTCGGCCCCGCACGTGCCAAACGCATCATCCTGCTGACCGAGAAACTCAGTGCATCTGACGCAGTGGCATGGGGTCTTGCTGATAAAATCACCCCAACAGGTACTGCGTTAAGTGCGGCCCAAGACTGGGCAAAAACGGCGGCGCAAATGCCTCCCGCTGCAATTCGCATGTGCAAACGCGACATCAACGCTTACGCGAATGCCCTATCAGGCGTTGCACCAAATGCTGGCATTGACGGCTTTGCCCTTTTGCAAGCGAGCGAGGACGCCACAGAAGGCAGCGCTGCTTTTGTTGAAAAGCGTACACCAAAGTTTACTGGCAAATAGCTCATCAGATTGTAACAGCGCCTGCCTTTTCGAGAGGGTGGATGCGCAACATATCGAGGCTGCGCAAAAGCTCAGCGCGGGTCATATCACGTGCGATAACGACAATGCGGAAACATCGGTCACCTCTCGGCCAGTCCCTCAATGGGACAGGCGGATCGAACACATGTTGGACGCCGTGAAAAACAAACGGCGTTTCGATTCCATCAAGGAATACGATCCCCTTTACCAGAAGAATATCTGGGCCGCGAAGGGCAATTAAAGTATCGAGCCACAGATCGAAAACAGCATCCGCAATAGGATCTTCCAAAACAATAGAGGCCGAAACAATCCGTGTGTCGTGCGGAGAAAGTGCCATATCGATCTTAGAACTGAGTGGAGCAAAGCCTGACAGGTTGGCGAATAGGTCTGTTTCGGGTGCAGATTTGTGCGGCGTCAGACAGCCAACTGTCTGTTCGTATGTGGCAGTCGCATTCAGTCCACTCAACTCCCAAAGCGCACCGGTTGGAAGCTCTCCTCGTGTGGCACGCAGTATACGCGCCGTCGGGTTAAGCGCGCTGAGCCTTGCCTCAAAAGCTTTTGCCGCTTGAGATGAAACAAGATCGGTCTTGCTGAGCACCAGTAGGTCGGCCATCGCAACTTGCGAAACGGCCTCGAATTGGCGATCAAGCGTATCCGGTCCAGCGATGGCATCCGTAACGATCACGACGCCATCCAAGCGTACGGTTCGCGCAAGATAGGGATCGACCAGCAGAGTTTGCAGAATTGGACCTGGATCAGCCAAACCCGTCGTCTCAATAATAATTCGCGCAAAAGAAATATCGCCAGCCTGCATGCGGTCGATCAGCTCTGCAATCGTGTGCGCCAGATCCCCTCGGACTGAACAGCATAAACAACCCGACTGCATGAGAATGATCTCTTCGTCTCCCGCCTCGATCAAGTCATGGTCGAGCCCAGCCTCACCAAATTCGTTCACGACAACTGCGGTCTTAGAACTGGTAACAGATCGCAGCACCGCGTTGAGTAATGTGGTTTTGCCAGCGCCAAGGAACCCCGTGAGGAGCGTAACTGGCAGCCGTGGATCAGGAGGTGAAGCAGGTCGGATCATTCAGGTCTCAACTCCCAGCGCTCACAAATCAATGATAGGTTTTATATTTCAATAACTTGGCAATAAATGATGCATGACAGCGATGTGTCGTAGCAAAGCGTCGCGATGAGCAACCCGCCCCACAGGGGTTTTCGACAAACAGAAATCCAGTTCTGGCTGCGGCAAAGTACGGTGATGTGCCGTAGCACACCTGCCAAAACACATCACCCAAAGGGTCGCCAGAACTATCTGCAGAACACTATCATGGCATCACCGAATGGCCTGATCAAAAGCAACCCACGAGCGTCGACGCAAGATTGCGCATGAGTTGAGGATAGAGCGCAGCACCTGGCTCCAGATCAGATCCCAGAGGATCAAGAACACCTGTGGTCGCTTCAGTTCCATCCATCACTGTGGCGACAAGACCTGAATTGAACTGCGGCTCAGCCAGCACACAGTCGATGCCTTCATCAGCAATCCTTGCACGGATTTCAGCGATCCGCGCAGGGCTTGGATCGGAGGCGTCACTGATCGAAATCGCCCCAGAGGCTTGCAGTTCAAAAGCTGATTCAAAATATTGATAGGCATCATGGAAAACAATGAATTGCCCGTCACGGATAGGCTCAAGCATAGCGCTGATATCAGAAGCCAGCACATCAAGCTCGGCCCGCCCTGCTGCGGCGTTGGCAAAGTAAACACCCGCATTTTCAGGATCAGCCGCAGAAAGCTGGCCTGCGATCACATTGAGCCACGTTGCGGCGTTTACGGGTGAAAGCCACGCATGGGGATCATGCGCACCATGACCATGATCCTCATGGCCAGCTTCGTCCTCAGCGTGATCCTCATGTCCCTTTTCTGCATGATCAGCATGCTGATCGTCGCCATGCGCAGCGTCTTCATGCTCGTCATCGTCGTGCGCATGCGCCTCGAACAATGCCCCTTCCCTAATCTCCAACTCGATTGTGCCGTCAGCTTCTAACAGCTCCGTCACCGATGCGTCTGCGGCCAAGGTTTCGATAGCATTTCCCAACCATGGCGTCAGGTCGGGGCTGACCCAGAACACCAAATCGGCGTCCTGAAGGGCTTTTGCCTCCGAAGGACGAAGCGAATATTCATGCGGACTGCCACCCGGTTGGACGATGAGATCAGGCGTTCCAACACCGTCCATCACCCGCGCAACAAGTGAGTGGATCGGTGCAATGTCCGTTGCCACACGGGGCGCATCCGCGAAGGCAGTTCCCCCCATCAGCGTGGTAACAAGTGAGAGCCGTAGGAGCGTTCTGGACATTGAGTCCTCCATGTGATTTTATAACATTTCGACTGCATAAAGGAAATGTGATAATATGACAAGTACCTCATCCATTGCTCCTCAAGATGCATCAGCGGCAGTAGGCTTCGCGCATCACGATCATGCCGCCTGTGTCGTAGATGGGCTTTCCGCTGCCGAAGAACGTTGCTTGAGCGAAGGGCTGCGATTCACACCAGTACGCCGCAAGGTGTTGGAAATATTACTGCAAGAGCATCGCGCACTGGGAGCTTATATTATCCTCGACCGTTTGCGCGTAGAGGGGTTTGGATCACAACCGCCTATCGCCTATCGTGCGCTTGATTTCCTTGTGACCAATGGTCTTGCGCACAAAATCGAGCGGCTCAACGCTTTCATCGCGTGCGCCCACCCCCATGCGCCCCATGCACCCGCCTTTATGATCTGCCGTTTGTGCGACGCCGTGGCCGAGGCGCAATCAGTTCCAGCACGAGGTGCATTGGGCGCTGCCGCCCGCGCAACCGGATTTCGGATTGAACGCACTGTGCTTGAAGCCGAAGGTGTTTGTCCCATCTGTGCTGAAACGGCCCCCGAGAAAGAACGCACATGAGCCTCGTATGTGTCGATAATCTGAGCATCAGCTATGGCGCAAAAGCGGTGCTGTCACACGTATCTTTGCGGATTGATGCAAGTGAGATTGTCACCATTGTCGGACCGAACGGCTCTGGTAAGACCAGCTTGTTGCGCGCAATCATTGGCGCAGTCAAACCTGCGCAGGGTCAGGTTACACTCAAGTCCGATTTACGTTTGGGCTATGTCCCACAGCGGCTGCACATTGACCCAACACTGCCGATGACAGTCGCACGTTTCCTTGCACTGCCCAGTGGGGTCACGCACGGGAATATTGATGGCGCGCTCACCCAAGCGGGTGTGCCAAATCTGTCTAACGCGCAAATGTCACGGCTGTCTGGCGGGCAATTCCAGCGTGTACTTTTGGCGCGTGCGCTGATTGGCAAGCCACAACTCTTGATACTGGATGAAGCAACGCAAGGCTTGGATCAACCAGGCTCCGCCGCCTTCTATAGCCAGATCGAAGCGGTTCGGCGCGAAACCGGCTGCGCCGTTCTGATGATCAGCCATGAATTGCATGTGGTGATGAGCGCATCTGACAGGGTCATCTGCCTGAATGGTCATGTCTGCTGCGAAGGGACGCCAGAAGTTGTCGCCTCGGCGCCAGAATACCGCGCACTTTTCGGGTCGGGCACGATGGGGGCGCTAGCGCTTTATCGCCACGACCACGATCATGGGCATGATAACGGATGCGTCCACGATCATCACGACAACAACAGGAAAGCCATACGAGGGGCCGCTGAATAATGCTTGATGATTTCATGATGCGTGCCACGCTGGCGGGTATAGGCGTCGCACTGGCCGCTGCACCGCTTGGCTGTTTCGTTGTTTGGCGTCGCATGGCCTACTTTGGCGATGCGACGGCGCATGCGGCAATTCTTGGTGTTGCCTTGTCACTGGCCCTGTCGATCTCGGTTTTTGCGGGGGCGATAGTGGTTGCACTGCTCATGGCATTGACGATTAACCTGCTCACAGGGCGCGGATATGCAATGGATACACTCCTGGGTGTCCTTGCCCATTCGGCGCTCGCTTTTGGGCTGGTTGCA
>CAWVZA010000140.1:0-6594 GCA_963934545.1 uncultured Sulfitobacter sp. | reverse complement strand
GGGTTCTGTAAGGACGTGCTGCAAGCACTGCCAATGGAATTTGCTATGGAAGCACAGGCACTTGTGGCGATCTCACTTGAAGGCTCTGTCGGCTAATGCAGAAGTTGTTCAAAGAAACGGGCATCGCGGCAGTTGTATACTTCGCGCTGAGCTTCGGCTTGGGCTTTGGCCTTGATGAAGGCGAAGGCTTAGCCGAGGCGCTAATGTCATCCGCGATCTTTGCAGTGCTGTATTTTGTGCTTGGTCTTGTGATCCGCTGGATCAAAGGGCGCAAGTCATGAGCCGTTCGAAGTGGGTCAAGCCGCTGGGCTTGTTTTTTGGCGCGGCTATTGCTGGCGGCATCGCTCTTGTAGGGGCTTTGATTGCTAACCTAATTTGGAAGAACGAGGGATGATCATCACCACAACAAACACCATCGAAGGCCGCGCAATCGCAGCTTACCACGGCATTGTCGTGGGGGAGGCGATCATGGGCGCAAATGTGGTGCGTGATCTGTTTGCGCGGGTAACTGATATTGTCGGCGGGCAGTCGGGCCAGTACGAGAACAAGCTGCGCGATGCCCGTGAGGCCGCGCTGCGCGAGCTTGAGGAAGAGGCGCGCGGTAAGAGCGCTGATGCGGTTGTGGGTGTAGATATCGACTATGAAATCATCGGCGACAGCATGATGATGGTGTCTGTCTCAGGTACGGCGGTCTCACTGGGGTGAGTACGGAGCTGCACTCCAAGCCCCTCCAACTCCATTGGTGGAAGGCTGAGCCGAACTGCGGTGACGCGATAAACCCGTTGATCGTGGGGCATGTTGCTGGTCATGAAGTTGCGCATCAAGGGCCGCGTAAGGCGGATATGTTCGCCATCGGCTCAATGTTGCAAGTCGTCAAACGCTCCCACAAAGAGCCGCGGGATAAGGGTAATGTCGTCGTCTGGGGTACTGGGTTGCTGAACCCTGTTTTTGGTCATGACTTTCTTGATAATGTTGACTTGGCTCTGGCCCGTGGCTCTATCACCGCTGCTTTACTCAAGCGTGAGATGAAGCGATTTGGCGATCCGGGCTTGCTGATCAATGATGTGCTACCCTTTGAGGGGACGCGACAGGACCGTATCGGGATCGTGCCGCATTACTCGTTAATGGAAGGTGAGGCGCTGCTGGCTTTTGCACAGAGCTATCCTGCTTATCTGCTCATTGATCCACGTGGAGATGCAGTTGAAGTGTGTTTGCAAATCGCCAGCTGTGCGCATGTCTACGCCTCCTCGCTCCACGGGTTGATTGTTGCAGATGCTTACGGCGTTCCAAACACTTGGATCACACCAGAGGGTCAAAGCTGGCTCAAATACCTCGACTATGCGGCTTCCATCGGACGCCGCGACATGGTCGCACCAGTCGACTATGACGAGGTAAAAGCTCACGCCCCTGAGCCGATACCCTATCACGACGGAATTAGCGCCGCACGGGAGGCTCTCGTGGACAGCTTTCCCGAGCGGATGAAATCAACGGCCTGAGGGCCAAATCAAACACCGGCGCGGCGCGCCATCAATACAAGGAGCATCCAAATGCTGAGCATCAAGAACCTTCAGGTCAAGCTGGAAGACGAAGACAAGCAAATCCTCAAAGGCGTCGACCTTGAAGTGGAAGCGGGCAAAGTCCATGCAATCATGGGGCCGAACGGCTCTGGTAAATCCACGCTGTCGTATGTGCTGTCTGGCAAAGACGGTTATGAAGTCACTGATGGTTCCGCTGAACTTGAGGGCGCTGACCTGCTCGTTATGGAGCCTGAAGAGCGTGCGGCCGCTGGCCTGTTCCTTGCGTTCCAATACCCCGTTGAGATTCCTGGTGTCGGCAACATGACATTCCTGCGCACAGCCGTGAACGCACAGCGCAAAGCGCGCGGCGAAGAAGAGATGTCCGCCGCCGAATTCCTCAAAGTTGTGCGTGCTCGTGCCAAGGACCTTAAGATCGACGCTGACATGCTCAAGCGCCCTGTGAACATGGGCTTTTCCGGCGGTGAAAAAAAGCGCAATGAAATCCTGCAGATGGCCATGCTCGAGCCAAAGATGTGCATCTTGGACGAGACGGATTCAGGCCTCGACGTTGATGCGATGAAACTCGTCGCCGAAGGTGTGAACGCTTTGCGCTCAGAGGGTCGCGGTTTTCTGGTCATCACGCACTACCAGCGTCTTCTGGATCACATCAAACCTAACGTGGTACATATCATGGCGAATGGTCGTATCGTGAAGACAGGCGGGCCAGAGCTTGCTCTCGAAGTTGAGAACAACGGCTACGCAGATATCCTTGCCGAGGTGGTATAATGGCTGACGCAGCAGCAAAATCGGAACCAACTGAGGCGCTTATTGCCTCATTGGCGATGCCAACGGGGACGTGGGCGCGTCCCTTGCGTGAGGATGCTCTGGCACGCCTGCGCACGATGGGCCTACCGCAACGCCGCGATGAGTATTGGAAATATACCCGTCCAGATACACTGACCCAAGTGGACGCACCAAGTGCCACAGTGTTGGAGACTGACGAAACGCCAATGTACGACGGTGTTGACCGCTTGAAGGTTGTCTTTGTCGACGGTGTTTTTGATGCAGATGCCTCTGACGATCTTAGCCTTGAGGGGCTCACCATTGAGCGTCTGGCAACTGCCGGCAGTGATCTTCACTGGGCACAAAACCTCTATGGTGTGCTGGAAGCGCGTGGGCAAAACCCTGTGCCGCGCCCGTTGGCCGCACTGAATACGGCATTTGCGACCGATGGCATTTTGATCCGTGTAACGGGCAAGCCGAGCAAACCTATAAACTTCATTTACAAAAATAAATCAGATAATTCTGATGCGATATTACATCATTGCATTAAGTTGGATGCTGGCACGGAAATTACTGTTCTTGAGAACGGTCCAGCAGCTGCACGGTTCAACAAAGTTATAGAAGTTGATGTTGCCGATAACGCATCGTTCCACCATATCCGCACTCAAGGGCGCGATCACGAGCGCCGTGCAGCAACGCATATTTTTACCCGTTTGGGAACTGAGTCCGCGTTTCGGTCCTTCACGATGACAGTGAACGGCGTGCTGACGCGCAATGAGTGTGTGATCGAGCTTACAGGTGATGACGCGATTGCGAATGTTGCAGGTGCCTGTGTCGGCGACGGCGATTTTTTACATGATGATACTGTTTTCATCACCCATGACGCTGTAAATTGCCAAAGTCGTCAGGTCTTCAAGAAGGTCTTGCGCAATGGTGCGACAGGCGTGTTCCAAGGGAAAATCCTTGTGAAAGCAGGCGCGCAAAAGACTGACGGCTATCAGATCAGCCAATCTCTGCTCTTGGATGGCGACAGCCAATTCCTCGCCAAACCCGAGCTTGAAATTTACGCCGATGATGTGGCCTGTAGTCACGGATCGACGTCTGGCGCGATTGACGAGGATGCGTTGTTCTACCTGCGCTCGCGCGGTGTGCCCGAAGGCGAAGCAACGGACCTTTTGACCCTCGCATTCCTCGCGGAAGCCGTCGACGAGATTGATGATGAAGGTCTTCGTGCAGACTTGACCGATCGCCTCGGTGCGTGGCTCACGCGGCACAGGGGCTAGAATGGCGTTAACTCAGGATATATTCGCCACATACAAAGGGCCAAAGCGCGTGATTGCGCGCTTTTTGGCGCAGGGGCGTAATGAGGTGCGCGCACTGTTGTTCGTGCTGATTACTGGCGTGCTGATGTTTGTCGCAGTGGCACCTTATCAGGCACGCGAAGCGCAGCTCGATGCGGAAGTACCGTTGGAGGCGCGGCTCTATTGGAGTGCGCTTTTCTATATCCTGATCCTACCCATCTTTATCTACTTGTTTGCGCTCGTTGTTTGGGGCTTAGCACGCATCGCACGGCGTCAGATAACGGGGTATGAAGTCCGCTTTACGCTGATTTGGGCTTTGCTGTCGTCAACACCGATTATGTTGCTGATGGGTTTAACTGCTGGTTTGATTGGGCCAGGCATTCAGCTCCAGCTTTTAGGCCTTATATGGCTCTTGGTATTTGGCTGGTTCGTGATATCAGGACTGCTCAGCGCTGATGGTGCAAGTACATGATGAACACTGAAGCGTTAAAGGCACTGGCACTGGAAACAATCCAGAGCCCGCGCACCGCAGCGCAAAAGATTATGGAGCTAAACCTGAGCCGCGATGTGCTGTGGTCTGGCCTCATTTTGGTGGCCTGTATCAACAGCATTATTTACAGCTTTTCCTTGTTTTTGGGAGACACCTCCGTGTTGCCCGCGCTTTTCCGCAATCCAGTAATGTTCTTTGCGCTTGTGACAGGTGCGCTGATCCTGACTGTGCATGGCTTTTACTGGACTGGTCGCGCATTGGGCGGGCAGGGGGATCTGGGCGAGCTTCTGGTTCTCATGGTTTGGCTACAAGGTTTGCGTGCCATCGCCCAAGCGGCCTTATTCTTGCTGATGTTCATCTCTCCCTCGATTGGGCAGCTTTTTTCCCTCTGCGTTGGCATTTTGGGCCTTTGGATAACAGTGAATTTCATCACCCAAGCCCTGCGCTTGCCGGGATTGATGTACGGCGTGGGGGTTATCATCCTCGCGGCGGTCGGAATTGTATTTGGTTTGATGATCTTGGTCGGGCTTATTGGCCTTGGCACTTTGGGAGTACCCACGAATGTATGATGTTGCAGCAATCCGCCGTGATTTCCCAATCCTGAGCCGTGAGGTGAACGGCAAACCACTTGTTTATCTCGACAATGGCGCCTCGGCCCAAAAACCGCAGGTGGTCATTGATGCGATAAACACGGCCTATTCGCATGAATACGCCAATGTGCACCGGGGGCTGCACTACCTCTCCAACCTTGCCACAGACAAATACGAGGCCGTACGTGGGAAAGTTGCAAGCTTCATCAATGCAGCATCAGAAGATGAGATCATCTTCAATTCCGGCACCACGGAAGCGATCAACATGGTCGCCTACAGCTGGGCCATGCCGCGCATGGGTGCAGGCGATGAGATGATTCTCAGTGTGATGGAGCATCACGCGAACATAGTGCCATGGCATTTCTTGCGTGAACGAATGGGCGTTGTTATAAAATGGGTGGACGTCGATGCTGCAGGTGCGCTTGACCCCCAAGCAGTTATTGACGCGATCACACCCCGCACCAAGCTTATTGCAGTCACACACATGTCCAATGTGCTGGGGACGGTCGTCGATGTGAAGTCAATCACGGCGGCAGCGCATGCACGTGGGGTCGCTGTTCTCGTCGATGGCTCACAATCTGCTGTGCACATGCCAATAGATGTTCAGAACATCGGCTGTGATTTCTATTGTTTGACGGGTCACAAGCTTTACGGTCCATCCGGTTCTGGTGCGATCTATGTCAAATCGTCTCGTATGGGCGAGATGCAGCCGTTCATCGGCGGCGGTGACATGATCCGCGAAGTGAGCAAGGATGCTGTGACTTATAACGATGCACCGATGAAGTTTGAGGCAGGCACACCTGGTATTGTGCAGACCATCGGCCTTGGTGTGGCGCTAGACTATATGACAAACGTTGGGCTGGAAAACATTGCGGCACATGAAGCAAGCCTGCGCGACTATACCATTGAAAAGCTAGCGGGGCTGAACTGGATCCAAGTGCAGGGCACCACGCCCGACAAGGGTGCGATATTCAGCTTTACGATGGACGGCGCAGCCCATGCGCATGACATATCGACCATCCTTGATAAGAAAGGTGTCGCCGTGCGTGCGGGTCAACATTGCTGTGGTCCTTTGATGAACCACCTAGAGCTAAACGCCACCTGCCGCGCATCTTTTGCAATGTATAACACAACAGACGAGGTCGACACGCTGATTGACGCGCTCGAATTGGCGCATGATCTTTTCGCCTGACAGGCAAGGTTTTTTGAATTGCAGGGGCAGTGTGGTCAGACTATACCGCCCTTGTACGGTCCCATAGCTCAGCTGGATAGAGTGCTCGCCTCCGAAGCGAGAGGTCGCTGGTTCGAATCCAGCTGGGACCACCATATTTCATATAATTTTATTTTCGATGACATGCGGCTCTTAAGAATTTTATTTGTCCCGCGACTTTCGCAAGCTTGATACTGGTGTGGGCGTATATCGGTGAGCGAACGTTGAAAACGCTCAAGGTCTGCTTCGAGCCCCTACCTACGAAACCTAGAATTGATCAATCAATAATACGTCGGGTATAGTAGTCCGTTGGAAACTGAACGTTTTCGCAGATCAGTTTTTGCTGTTCAGCCGTCAAACTGGAAAAACTATTGGATGCTGATGCAAAATAATGGTCGTAGGCCTCTTTGAACTGCCGCTGATCGTCTTGATCAAAATCGTACATCCTAGATACCGCGTCAAATCCACGGTAAGTAGGTGTAAGGTTGCAGGCAATTCTTTCAGAAATCACTTCCGCCAAGGCCTCTGCATCTCTTTCCAAACGGCTTTTTGAAGTCATTATAAATGCGAATCCGACGATCACAATCAAGGCGGACTGAAGACTTTTCATATTGCTGGACCAATCACGGTATCCACGGGCATGCTTCTGATTGCCCTAGGGTCAGGACCCATTAACTGATTGAGGTTATCGAGTTGTCATGAT
>CAWVZA010000139.1:0-6626 GCA_963934545.1 uncultured Sulfitobacter sp. | reverse complement strand
ATAGATCACCACTTTGGGGGAACGGTCAAGATCCTTGAGCTTACGGAAGGCTGCCAGCATGATCGCACCACCTGCACCCAAAGCCGCTGCAGGCGTTGGGTTGGTAATCCCGCCAAGGATGGAGCCAAGCACGGCCACGATCAAGACCAACGGCGGGAAGACGACGCGAATAAGCTCGTTACGCGCGCACAGCTTAGTGCCGTAAACCACCCCGTACATCACCGCCACAAACGGCAGCGCCATAAGCACAACCATCGTTCCGGGCGTTGTCGTGGGCGAGACAAGCAAGATATCCACGAGCAGCAACAGCACCATACCAATGCCACCGATGATAAGCGGCTTGGTATCCGATGAGGGCGACACACCACGTGCAGTGGTCATGATCAGACCGAGCAGGATCATGATGATCGCGATGCCCGTCCCGATCGGGGCTGCACTTGCGATCTTATCCGCTTGAGCCGTCGCAAACTCTTCGTCACTCAGCTTTTCACTCTGGGTCAGACCACCTGCATCGTCGATCACTTGCTGCTGCAGCAGCGCAAGATCCCAGCGCTCTTGACCGTGCAAGTCGATCATCGCCGCCTGACATTGATCACCAACATTGGTGCGCAATGTGGAGCTCTCGCCTATGTCAGAAAAGCTTGAGATACGGGTTTCTTGAGAGCCGACAATCCCGAGGTTACCAAGGAAGATCGTGCCGACAATTATCAGCATCGGTGCGCCAATAAACCATGTAAACGCCTCGTTGCGTGTCACGGATTCCGCATTGGTAGAGCCCATTGCAACTGCAGGTGCCTTGCTGGGGTTCACCAGCGCATATCCGAAGGCATAGAGCGCATACAGCATGGCCAGCAAAATACCGGGCAGCAATGCCGCTTGAAACAACGTCCCAACAGATACAACCGCAGGCTCTCCCAGATAGGTCAAAGCATCAGTACAGCCAAGCGAGGAAGCACGCGCCTCTTGTGCCGAGGAATACAAATCACCAGCAAGTGTGCCGAGCAGAACAATCACAATCGAGGGCGGAATGATCTGCCCCAGCGTACCAGAGGCTGCAATGACCCCAGTCGCCAGTTCGGGCGAGTAGTTGTTTTTGAGCATGGTTGGCAGCGCCAATAGACCCATCGTCACCACAGTCGCACCCACAATCCCTGTGGAGGCCGCAAGGAACGCACCCACAACAACAACAGACACAGCCAAACCACCCGGCAGCGGGCCAAAGACCTTTGCCATAGAGGTCAGCAAGTCATTCGCAATTTTGGAGCGCTCAAGCGTAATGCCCATCAGAACAAACATCAAAACAGCGAGCAGTGTCTCAATCGACTGACCCGCAAGCACACGCTCGTTCATACGGTTCACTACAAAGGAGACATTCCGGTCCATCGCAACCTGCCAACCTTGCGGGAAGACAGGCTCGGCCATGCGGGCAAGTTCGGGGTATCGGAAGATAGATATCGTATCCTCCCTGATCCCTGAGTTCACCAGTGCGCGATACGCCTCGGATGACGTGTCAATCGCTTGGTGGATCAGTAAACCTGCACTATCCATCGCTGCGATGATCGCAAAGGAAATCATCCCCGCACCACCAATGGCAAACGCCACGGGAAAGCCTGATAAAATTCCGCCAAACAGGCAGATGAATACGATAATCAGGCCAACTTCGACCCCGTCCAGACCAAAAAACATCAGTGTGCTCCCTCATCGGCTTCTTCGCCATCGCCAAGGGTGTCCTTGTCGAGATATTTACCTTCACTCTCCTCGCCTTCGCGAAGCTCGCACCATGAGCGGTAGAAGAGTGCAATCGCCTGAAGCATGACCATGATGCAGAACATGCACAGCAGCACTTTGAAGATGAAGTAGCCGTTGAACCCGCTTGGAGAGAAACCGATTGTCTCTACATTCCATTTGAGCAACCGCGACTTGCGCAGGAGCAATGCCAACGAGTCCGATGCCGACGGGTTTGGTGTTACCAAATGGCGCCACATAAAGAACCAACCGTACAACCACGTCACAATTGCGAATGGCATCATAAAGAAGGCCGCACCGAACATATCGACGATTTTCTTGGTGCGGAATTTTGCACCCGCATAAAATAAGTCAACACGAACATGGCCGCCCTGAACGAATGTGTAAGCCACACAAAGAGTCACCACCAATGCATTAAAAAGTTTAAGCTCTTCCGCATACCAGCTGATGTCGAATTGAAGTGGGATGCCAAATCCAATGGAGATGTCTGGCCGTGTAAAAATACGTTGCATGAAGATAATGATGATCTGCTGGATCACCATTATCAGACCTGCCCATGCAAACAGACGGCCCACAGCGTTCGCAACCCCCTCAAGGCCGCGAACCATTCCCCACATAAAGGCGCGTTTGCGAATCCCGATGGCTGTCACAATTACAAGTGCGACGACCAACACAAAGAACAGCTCTCTTGATGCGCCGTAATAGATAAAACGCATCATCGCTTGGGGGTCGGTCCAATTGAGCCACATCCCCGGATTGAGCAGTGCCGCGAAGAAGTTATAAAACGCCTCCAGCACGTTGCCGCTCACAAATTGAACAAAGCCACCATCTTGGAACTTATCAAGGCAGCTGAGCTTCGCGCCTTCAGCTGCACGGAAAAATCCCGAACATACAATATCGTCAGCCATGTATCCCCCTCCCGGATGCGTCCGTAAAGACGCGCGTATTTTCTACGCTTGCGCGACAGTTTGGCCGCCGCGTTTTTTTGGATTGTTTAGAGAATTCTGGGGCCACACGACATGCGCGGCCCCAGAAGTAGATACTTACATTGAGGCGCGTACGCGCTCACGCTGCTCGACGTAGAATGCGTCGGACTTGGACAGCCACTCAGCAGAAGACGTCAGAGACGTCTCGAAGCTGGCGCGTGTTTTTGCGAACAGCTCATCGCCCATGTTCTCGTCCATGACTTCTGCGGATGCTTTACCGAACGCATCCCATACATCGTCGGAGAACTGCATGGTTTTGACACCCTGCTGCTGCAGACGTGAAAGTGCAGCACCGTTGTTCGCCAATGTCTCGGACAGCTGGAGGTGCGTCGTTGCCATTGTGGAATACTCGATGATCTTCTGGTGCGCTGGTGACAGCTCGTTGAAGACGTCGAGGTTCACGTTGCAGGCAAGGCCGGAACCTGGCTCGTGGAAGCCCGCTGTGTAGTAGACTTTTGCAACTTCTTGGAAGCCGGCGCGCTCATCCGCGAATGGGCCAACCCACTCGAGGCCGTCAAGTGCACCTGAAGAAAGAGCTTGGTAAAGCTCACCGCCTGGAATGTTTTGAACAGAAGCGCCCAGTTTACCAAGTACTTTACCGCCAAGACCCGGCATGCGGAACTTCAAGCCGTTAAAGTCAGCTGCTGAGTTGATCTCATTGCGGAACCAACCACCGGACTGTGAACCGGAGTTACCTGCAAGGAAGCACTTGAGGTTGAAGATTTCGCCCAGTTCGTTGTGCAGGTCGTGACCACCACCGTGGTGGTACCAGTTTGTCAGCTCTTGTGCTGTGCCGCCGAAAGGTACGGCAGTGTAGTAGGCAAACGCAGGGTGCTGGTTGATGTAATAGTAATCAGCAGAGTGATACATATCTGCCTGACCAGAAGACACAGCATCGAAAACTTCGAGCGCGCCAACCAACTCACCAGGAGCTTTCTTGTCGATGGTCAGAGTGCCGTCAGACATCTCGTTAACCATGTTGTTGAGGTATGTGGCCGCATCGTCCAGCACGGCGAAACCGCGTGGCCATGATGTTACCATTGTAAGCGTCTTTTTGCCTTGGGCATAGACTGGAGCAGCGAGCGTTGTCGCAGCAGCGGCTGTACCGCCAAGTGCAGATGTCTTCAAAAATGAACGACGATCCATATAGGTATCCTCCCGGGATTATTTTGCCCGCACGAGGGAATCGTCCCCCGCCCGCGCATTTGCAAGTATCGCAACACTAACGAGCGCGTGGGGATTGGAAATACCTACTACTGCGTAGAAATCATGTAACCGTCATTTTATATGACTAATTTTGCGTCATTATGTACATTCAACGCCACCATCCGCTGTCCCTACGCGTTCCGCCCAGCACTGGCATACCCACTCTTAGCCTTTGCTCACGGCGCGGATTCGTCGTATCGAATCAAAATGACCCTCCGCCGCCTGCGCATATCCATCCCATACGCTCAAAAGCTCACGCTGTTGGCCTCTGTCCCGCTGATCGTGGCTGTGGCGGCCATCGCCCTTGTGGTCGCAGCCCAATCGCGCGAGCTGGCCGAACGTGAGATCAACGCGCTCGAGACCCAACTCATTGAGGCAAAGAAGGTCGAACTGCGCAATTATGTGACCCAAGCCCGCAATGGCTTCTACTTCATCTACGGCAATGCCGCGCCCGATGATGCAGAGGCGCAAGAGCGGGTCGAGCAAATCCTCTCTGCCATGATCTACGGTGAGGAAGGGCAGTTCTTTGTCTATACCTACGATGGCACCGCAATCGTCAGCCCCCGCGAGACAGAGCGTATCGGCCAAAACTTCAAAGGTGAAAGCGATGCGGCTGGCACGCCCGTCGTGGACCGATTGATCAAGATTGCGCGTGATGGTGCGGGATATCACACCTTTATGTGGCCCAAACCCTCTACGGGCGAAATGGCACAGAAAATCGTCTATGTAACGTCCTTTCCCTCGTGGCAGTGGGCCGTGGGCACGGGCGTGTTTATCGACGATGTACTCGCCTCCGTCGCCACGTCGCGCGCAGAGGTCGAAGAACGGGTCCAGCGTACCTTTCTCTATATCGGCGCAATCGCCCTGATCGCCCTGCTCGTCGTCTTTGGAACTGGCATGGGCCTCAACCTTCGCGAACGCCGCCTTGCCGATGTAAAACTTAAAAAGCTGACCCAACGCGTATTCGATGCCCAAGAGGAAGAGCGTGGCCGCGTCGCCCGTGAGCTGCATGACGGCATCAGCCAGATCCTTGTGGGCGTGCGCTATGCTCTCGACAATGCCCGCCGCCGCCTAGACCGTGGCGATGGCTCCGCCAATGCCCCACTCGCCAAAGGCATCGCAACTTTGGGTGAAGCGATATCAGAAGTCCGCCGCATCAGCCGCGATCTGCGTCCCGCCGTGCTCGATGATCTTGGCCTAGGCCCTGCCTTACGCATGCTGAGTGAAGAGTTCGGCCAACGCACAGGAGTCAAAGTCAGCTTTTCCACAGTGGTCTTCCGCAACCGCCTCGACAACAACGCCAAAATTGCCCTCTACCGCATCGCCCAAGAGGCGCTCACCAATATCGAACGCCACGCAAATGCCGCCCACGTCACCATAGATCTGCGTGGCCACAAAAACGGTGCAACCCTGCTGATCAAAGACGACGGCACAGGGTTTAACCCGAATGCCCGCACCCCCGGCCTTGGCCTCCGCAACATGCAAGAGCGGATGGACCAGCTTGGCGGCTCCCTCACTCTGCGCGCCGTGGCAGGGAAAGGTGTGGAGATTACCGCGATCGCACCACTCGCCCATGTGCTGAACCCCGCCGCCAAAAAATCGCTCCCAGAAAAGGCCACCCCATGACCCATCCCCTGCGCATCGCCATTGTTGATGATCACCCCATGGTCGCCGAAGGAATCCAGTCCATTCTAGAGAGCTACGACGATATCAACGTTGTTGGGACGCTCAATAGTGGCAATGCAGTGATTGCGGCATTGGGCACCCTCGACCCCGATGTGATCCTGATGGATTTGAACATGCCCGATCTGGGCGGGCTGTCCGCGACCGAGCAAGTGTTGGAGCAGCGCCCCGGCACCCGCATTGTGATCCTGTCGATGCACGACAGCCCTGAATATATCTCCTCCGCACTCAATCATGGCGCAATGGGCTATCTGCTCAAAGATGTTCCTACAGACGAAATCAAGCTGGCCATTGATACAGTCATGCGTGGCGAGCGGTATCTGTGCACAGGTGCGCAAGGGTCACTGACGCCCAAAGATGGCAGCGTGCGTGAGACGCTGACAGGGCGCGAGCAGACTATCCTACTGCAACTGGCCCAAGGGCAATCCAACAAGGAGGTGGCCCTCACTCTCGACATCTCAGTGCGCACGGTTGAAACGCACCGCAAGAACATCAAACGCAAGCTTGGCATATCCTCGACCGCTGGCCTCACCCGCTACGCACTGGAGCACGGCGTGCTTCAGGGGACAGGTGTGGACCTCTAAGAAGCCGCGACAAGCTCAGCAGACCTCAAATTTGCCAAAATGTCGTGCCAAACCCCATCAAACGTAATTTTATTACAATAAATCGACCCTCAGCGATACTTTTTCTGAAAATAGGCGGTTGACGCCCCCAAACACCGACCATAATGTCGCCTCACACTTCAACGGAGTATCTGTGCATGTTGCACCTAGTCGTCATTGTGGATCGAACGCGCATGGGCCGGCAACGGTAGACCAGTTCTTTTCCATGCGCCCCCGACAAAATCGGGGGCTTTTTTATGTGACCGACCCGAGCATGACGCAGATACACCAGCCAACCCGATGACCCTGACGGGCAGAACAAAGACGCACAGATAAAGGACCACGCAGATGACACGCCAAATGACCGGAGCGAAAATGATCGTTCAAGCCCTGATTGATCAGG
>CAWVZA010000138.1:0-6656 GCA_963934545.1 uncultured Sulfitobacter sp. | reverse complement strand
CGGGTTCGTCTGATACGGGCTTCGCGAACTTCCGCATCAAGCTCTAAAACGCAAAGTGTATAAACTGACCCCCATAAATTGGGGTCAGTTTATATAGTGAGTAAGCTCTAAAAAATAGCACGACAGATTAAACCACTTAAGAAGTGGTAAGGTTACTTTGTAACCTCGTCTAATGACAAAACACTCCCCATTTTGGCACTTTAAACCTGGCCCGGGGTTACTGAACCATCTTGCCTAGGCCCGTGGACCGGGAGCCAAGAGCCTAGGCACTATAGGACAATAGTGCGCGGACCTACGTCCGGCCTTCAGCAGAATGGCGGATCAGCTTTGGGAATGTTAGCCAAAGCACATTGACTCAGAAATGTCGTTCGCTATGCTTTAACATGTTAACTAGTATGAATTGGTATGTTTAATGTATGATCCCAGCTCCCCGCTTTTGCGCCCGGCCGCATCGGCTGATGGCCCGCCAGCGGCACAGGCCAAGGCGCGATTTGCCGAAGACCGTCTTCTGGATGCGGTGATCTGGTGCGAAATTGCACCGGGTGATGTTGTAACAGAAGCAGATGCGATGGATCGGTTTGGCCTCACCCGTGCCGCCGCCCGCGCCGGGCTGACACGGCTGGGATACGATGGCTGGGCTATGCCGCAGCCGCGCACCGGCTGGCTGGTACTGCCAGTCACAGGAGCCTTGATAGGTCATGTACTCGATGCGCGCCGGACTTCAGAACCTGCGCTTGCCAATGTCAAGCTGGACACAGGTTCCCGCGCTGAAATAGCTCAAATCGACAGTCTGTTACACCCCCTAAAAGATCGCGCCGAGGCCGGAGCAGTCTCCTCGCTCAGGCATTACATCGACCGAGTCGATGGTGTACTGTTAAGCGCAATGAATCCCTTCACAGCGCGGCATCTGCGCAAGCTTTGGCATCACACCGCCCGCATGACCCATTTTCTGGAAGATCCAGCGCGTGGCCGTCTATTTCGGCGTAGTGATACCTCTGATCTGATAAAAGCCGTCCTGGCCGAGGATGGCCCCGCAATCTGCGTCGCCCGCCTGGAGCTGATCGATGCACAGCAGGCGTTTTTTCTGCAACAACTGCTAAAAAGTGATGCCCCCCTTACCCCTGGCAGCGGGATAATTGGGCAAACTAACCAAGCTGCTATACATAGGAGAGAGACATGAAATACAGCCTCAAAGGTATGTTGACAGGAGCCGCCCTTGCAGTTTTTGCCACACCTCTATTCACCACCACCGCTATGGCTGGCGGCATCACTATTGATCTGGCCGGCGAGCCCGCGACAATGGACCCGCACAAGCAGTGGAACCCAACCAGCTATTACGTTTACCGTAACATTTTCGACAACATCCTGACGCGGGATAACGACGGCCAGATCATGGGTCAAATTGCGACAAGTTGGAACCAGGCCTCTGACAGCACGTTGGAGCTGACTATCCGCGAGGGCGTAACCTTTCACGATGGTGAGGCGCTTGAGCCCTCCGATGTGGTCTTTTCCGTCAAGCGGATTACGAACCCTGATTTTGGCTCGCCTCAGTTGGGTCAGTTCAACAAGATTGTAGATGCTAGCGCTGATGGCAATGTAGTCACTCTGACCACAGATGGTCCTTATCCTGCGCTAATGGCGCAATTGGTCAAACTTTCGATTGTCCCCGAACATGTGGTTGAGGCCGTTGGTGACGACGCGTTCAATGCGGCCCCTGTCGGCTCTGGTGCCTATGCCTTTTCGGAATGGGATCGCGGTGTATCCGTCACATTGACCCGTAATGACAACTACTGGGGTGATAAAGGCCCGTTTGACACTGCCGTCTTCCGAGCTGTCCCTGATGAGGCAACCCGAGTGGCGGACCTTCAGGCCGGCACAGCTGATCTGGTTGTCTCTATCAACTCCGACGCAGCGGCACAGCTGGCCTCCGATAGTGCGGTCATCGTGCTGTCCGCGCCGACAGAGCGCGTTGGCTATATGGGGTTGAACCTCGACAAGCCACCATTCAACAACAAGGAAATGCGCCGCGCGGCTAGTCTTGCCATCGACCGCTTGGGCATCACCGAAGGTCTGCTGCAAGCCGGCGAAATTCCGATGGCACAGATGGCGAGCCCGGCACACTTTGGCTATAACCCTGATGTACCCGCATTCGAGTATAACCTCGATGCCGCCAAAGCGATTACAGCAGCCAATCCTGATCTGGCCGCAACGCCAGCCACTTTGGCCACAGCTCCCGTGTTCGATCAGCGTATCGTGCAGGCACTTCAGCAAATGCTCAACGATGCCGGCTTCAATATTTCAATCTCGATGACAGACATGCCGACGTATCTTGGCATCGTGCGGTCGGACCCGGCAGAAAATAGCGAGCTGAGCTTTGGCCGCTGGTCTTGTGCTTGTCAGGATGCGGATGGCATTGCCTATCCGGTCCTACACTCTGCCAGCAATTGGAGCCGTGTGAACGTGCCCGAACTAGATGCGTTTCTTGAGACAGCCCGCGCATCGCTGGATACTGAGGTTCGTCAGGCGGCCTATAACGAAGTCCACCAGATTGTGCGTGACAACTACTATACTTTGCCGCTGTATCAGGCTGCTGTTCTTTATGGTGCGACGGCGGGGTTGGCGTTTGAACCCACAGCAAACGAAAGCATGTTCCTGAACCGCATGACCATGTCCAAGTAAGATGCTCCGCTTTCTTCTGCAACGCGGTGCACAGGCGCTGATTGCGGCCTTTGGAGTGGTGACGCTGGTGTTCTTTATCCAGCGTCTTACCGGAGACCCCACGGCCCTTATGCTGCCTGAAACCGCAACGCAGGCGGATATCGAAGCCATGCGCGCGACGCTTGGCCTCGATCGCCCACTTTGGGCGCAATATGTTGGATTTCTAGGGGACATGGCAAGCTTCGATCTGGGCCGTAGCTTTGTCCAGAATGCCTCCGTATGGGAAATCATCTCAAGCCGAATTCCCAGAACTCTGCAACTGGCGGCGGGTGCATTGGGTGTCGCCCTGCTGATCGGATTGCCCTTGGGGTTGCTCATGGCGTTGACCGCAGGGCGTACGATATCGCGCTGGATCATGGGTTTGGTGCTGGCCTGTCAGTCGATGCCGACGTTCTGGTCAGGGATAATGATGATTCTCGTTTTTGGTGTCTGGCTACGTTGGTTGCCATCCTCGGGCACGGGCACTTTCGCGCATCTGGTGATGCCCTCGATCGCACTTGGGCTGTTGTCGTTGGCGACTTACGCGCGCATCACCCGCTCTGCGGTGGTGGATGAATTAGGCAAAGACTACGTCCGTTCCGCTCGTGCGCGTGGCGTTGGTCCGGGGCGATTGGTGCGTAAACACCTGATGCGCAACTCGCTGATCCCGATTATCTCCATTACCGCGCTCGAGATTTCTCAACTGCTTGCCGGCGCTGTCATTGTCGAAACTGTTTTTGCATGGCCGGGTTTGGGCCTGCTGACCGTGCAAAGCATTGCAGCGCGTGATTTTGTGGTGGTGCAGGCGGTGGTCCTACTGGGGGCTTTTGTCACCATCGCCGCCAATCTCGCAGCGGATATCCTCTATTCAATTGTGGACCCGCGCGTCCGCCTCGCTGGCCAATGACAGCGCAGGCCGCACATCTCCCGCGCTGGTTGCGTGCAGTACTTGACTGGTGGCCCGCCGGATTGCTGGCAATCCTGCTAGTCTTTGCTGTCCTCGCGCCTTGGCTGGCGCCGCTGGATCCGGACCGCCAGAACTTGCTAGCGCGCTTGAAAGGACCGGGGTTCGAGGCACGCGGTGCGGTTTATTGGCTGGGCTCGGATGAGCTTGGCCGGGATGTCCTCAGCCGCGTGATCTATGGCGCGCGTGTCTCAATCTCCGTCGCTTTCATGTCTGTCATCCTGTCCGGCGTGGTGGGTGTGACCGTTGGAATGGCCGCAGGTTATCTACGCGGTTGGGCGGAAACAATCCTGATGCGCCTTGTCGATATTTTCCTGTCGATCCCAGCGATCCTGCTGGCTATCATTACGGTGGCTGTGCTGGGACCAGGGTTCATCAATGTCATTCTTGTGCTCGCACTGACTCGTTGGCCCCGATATGCGCGAGTCGCCTACGGCCAAACGCTTGCCATCGCGGGCCGCCCCTATGTCACGCTGGCCCATGCCATGGGCGCCTCGGCCCCGCGCGTGTTGGCACTACATATCCTGCCCAATATTATCGGCCCGCTGCTCGTGGTCGCAACGCTCGAATTTGGCCTGATGGTCTTATTTGAGGCGGGCCTCAGCTTTCTGGGTCTCGGGGTTCAGCCCCCCACAGCAAGCTGGGGATCCATGCTGTCTACCGGGCGCAACTATGTGGGATCTGCTTGGTGGATCGCGACCTTCCCCGGTGTAGCACTCTTTATGCTGGTACTCAGCGCAAATCTTATTGGCGACCGCCTTAGCGATCGCATTGGAAAAGGACACGGATAATGAATTTCGGAGACGACTTTAAAGGCAAGCGCGTGGTCATCACAGGAGCTGCAGGCATCATGGGCTGTATGCTAGTGGATCATTTCAGTGCTGCGGGGGCGGAGGTCTGCTCCACTGACGCAAGCACCGATGATCTGAGCGGCTTCGCCGTCGCCGCTGATCTGATGACTGATGCGGGCCTCAACAGCCTGCTGGAGGCGATCAAGGTCAAATGGGGCGCGCCGGACGTGGTGGTGAACAATGCCGCGATTTATCCCTCTTCCTTCCTGCTAGATATGGAAGTGACCGATTGGGACCAAATCATGGGCATCAATGTCCGTGCCCCTTTCGTGCTGATGCGCGGCTTTTCGCTTCAGATGATCGCCAAGGGAATATCTGGCAATTTCGTCAACATCTCTTCAGGTGCGGCGCGCAAGATGCGCCGCACGGCAGTCACCTATTGCATGTCCAAGACCGCCCTTGATCGCATGACCAAAGGCTTTGCGCTGGAACTGGCAGAATACGGCATCCGCGCCAACTGCCTTGAACCGGGGTTTGCATCAGGATCGGCTGTCTCAAGCCTTAATCAGGAGCACATCGACCGGGTCATGGCTGCGATCCCGCTGGGAAGCAAAATTGATCCAGAGGACGTGGGGCAAGCGGCCCTCTATCTCGCCTCCTCTGCTGCGAAGAATATCACTGGAACATCTTTGGCTGTGGATGGAGGAAACTCTGCGGGAACCATGGATGTCTACCAAGATAAAAAGAGCGCCCTGTGATTTGGAACCCGCCCCCTTACGCTTGGCCCGATAGCGCAACCTCGGCCGCCTGTTTCAGTGTCGATGTCGATGCCACTTCGCCGTACCTTTGGCAGTATCGTGACGGGCTGCCCACGGGCCTCGCTGTGCGGGAGCATCGCCGATACGGGATGCGTCAGGGCTTGACCCGCATGGTTGCCATGCTGGATCGAATAGGGATTAAAGGTAGCTTTTTCGTCCCCGGCGTTGTGGCCGAAGAAAACCCTGATTTGCTGCCGGGGCTGCTGGAACGCGGGCATGAAATTGCCTTGCATGGGTATTACCACGAAATTGTGGCGGAAACCTCGGACCCGCGTTTTACCGACGCGCTTGAGGCCTCCATTGACCTTTTTGTTGCCCAGACTGGTCAAAAGCCTGCTGGCTTTCGTTCTCCAGCTTGGGAAATGACGCCGCATATGTTGGCAGAACTGACGCGCCACGGGCTGTGGGATTCCAGCCTGATGGGATCTGATGTGCCCTATACTATCGCAGGCGTGACCGAGGTGCCTGTGCGCTGGGATAATGATGATGCAATCTTTTTCAAGTTTTTGGGGGGGGGTGATAAATCCCCGCGCCCTGACCGCGAGGTCTTTATCCAATGGCAAAGCGATGCTGGAGCACAACAGCGCGATGGCGGGTTGTTCATGTTGACAGTGCACGACTGGATTTCGGGCCGCGCCGCACGAGTCGAGATGCTGGAAGAACTGTTCCAGCCTTTGGTGGACGATCCATCCGTTTGGGTGACAACCTGCGGTGCATTGGCCGCACACCACCAGACTGTGCGGAACGGGCTGGTGATCTCCCCCGGTGATGTTACACCCGTCAACGACAGAGACCCCTCTCATGGATGAGCGCAACACTCATGCCCCTTCGCTGACGCCTCCGGTGTCGCACCAGACATGGGCGATCACCAAACCGCAGGTTCAAAGCACTGGCGGTATCGTAGCGGCCCAGCATCACGAGGCGGCACAGATCGGTGCGGATATCCTCGCTGCTGATGGGAATGCAATGGACGCGGCGGTGGCAACAGCGCTGGCCTTATCTGTAGTAGAGCCTTGGCTGTCCGGTCTGGGTGGCGGCGGTTTCCTGCTGCATGCCAATGCTGCGGGACATGTGGAAGCACTGGATTTCAACCTCCGTGCGCCCATGGCTGCTGATCCCGCTGATTACCCTCTGGACGGTGGCGCGGGCGGGGATTGGTTCAACTGGCCCAAGGTACAGGACGACTGCAATCTGATTGGCCCGATGTCGATCTGTGTGCCCGGCGCCGTTGCTGGTCTTGCCGAAGCCTTGGCACGGCACGGCACGCTCAGCTGGGCCGAGGTTCTGGCCCCGACCATCGCCTTGGCCGAACGCGGTATGAGGGTTGATTGGTTTGCTGATCTAGCCTTTGCCATCGACACACCGGGGCTTTCTCTCAACCCCCAC
>CAWVZA010000137.1:0-6662 GCA_963934545.1 uncultured Sulfitobacter sp. | reverse complement strand
TGTGACAGAGATGACCTTCTCCATGCCAGACTTCACATTGCGGCTGATAATGGTCTGGATCGCTGTGACCATGCCACAGGCCGCCACAACGGGGTCAGCCGTCTCATGAGGCATCGCGCCATGTCCGCCGCGCCCATTGATGGTGATGGTGAACGAATCCACCGCCGCCATGATCGGACCCGAGCGGGTATAGAACGTCCCCTCGTCGACACCGGGGAAATTATGGATGCCGTAGACTTCGGCGATGTCAAAACGGTCCATCATGCCTTCCTGACACATGACCTGCGCGCCGCCGCCTTCTTCTTCAGCAGGTTGAAAGATCAACGCCACACGGCCAGAGAAATTCCGCGTCTCGACCATGTATTTCGCAGCACCCAAAAGCATCGCCGTATGCCCGTCATGGCCACAGGCATGCATCTTGCCCGCATGGGTGGAGGCGTATTCAACACCTGTTTCTTCCTCAATCGGCAGCGCATCAAAATCCGCGCGCAAACCCACGGTCGGTCCGTCACCTGTCCCGTTGATGATTGCCACGATGCCCGTTTGTGCAATGCCCTCGTGGATTTCGTCGACACCAAATTCCTGCAACCGTTCCTTGATGAATGCCGCCGTTTTGGGACAGTCAAAGCTCAGTTCGGGGATGGTATGCAAATGGCGACGCCATGTGGTCATATCTTCGGCGAAATCGGCAATACGGTTGATCACAGGCATGGGTGGACTCCTATCTGCTGTTATCCTTATCTGACACTAGAGCGGGAGGGCACGCAATGCCAGATGACCTGATACACGACGAGAGCGCGGGCATTGAACGCCTGTTGGTAATCATGCGCCGCTTGCGTGATCCAGAAACAGGCTGCCCGTGGGACATCGAGCAGGATTTCAACACCATTGCGCCCTACACCATCGAGGAAGCATATGAAGTCGCAGACGCGATTGAGCGGCGCGATTGGCATGAGCTTGAAGGTGAGTTGGGCGATTTGCTGCTGCAATCGGTCTATCATACGGCCATGGGCGAAGAAGCCGGCCATTTCACCTTTCAATCGGTTGTGCGCAACATCTCGAACAAAATGGTCAGCCGTCATCCCCATGTCTTTGGCGATGAAAGCCGTGAGAAATCAGCCGAGCAACAGACCAAAGACTGGGAAGCCATCAAAGCCGCCGAGCGTGCAGGTAAAGCGCAACAAGGCGCGCTCGACGGTGTAGCCGTTGGTCTTCCCGCTCTGCTGCGCGCTTACAAGCTGCAAAAGCGCGCTGCGCGGGTCGGGTTTGACTGGCCTGACACGGGTGATGTTATCGCCAAAATCCAAGAGGAAGCCGCCGAGCTAGTCGAGGCCCGTGATGAGCTAACGCCCGAAGAGCAATTCGAGGAATTCGGAGATTTGATGTTTGTCATGGCGAACCTTGGCCGTCACATGGGCATTGAACCAGAAGCAGCTCTGCGCGCCGCGAATGCCAAATTCACCCGTCGCTTTGCTGGTGTTGAAGCAAAGCTGGCCGAGATCGGAAAATCCCCGCAAGACAGCGATTTGGCGGAGATGGACGCCTTCTGGGATGCCGTAAAGCTGGACGAAAAAGCCGCCAATCGTTAGCGCAGCAACAAAACCGCTGGCATTTTGGCAATTTCATCAAGGTGTTCTTGATACCGCCCCTTAAGGATACGTGTCTTGCGCTTGGTAAACTCAGATACGCCACGGCTCTCTTTGTCATCGCGGTGCTCAGCAATAATTTGCTGCCATGCCTCGCGCTCCAATGTCTCGCCCGCCGCTGCGGCCAACGTCTGGAAGCGCGCTTCGGCAGCAGGATAAAACTGACCGCTCGGAAAATGGATCATCCGTCCGGGAATATTCTCTTCCGACAGTATCATCGCATGGCTGGTGTCGCTTGAATGGAGTTGCAACTCCGCAGCCGCTGCGGGTAAAAACTTTGCTTCCCACTGTTTGAGATTGCGCGGGTCAGGCAGCTTGAGCCGCAAATCCCCCTGCGGAATATCGTCCCGCCCCGGATACGCGATATCAAACCCCGCCTGCGCCAACAGATCACGGTTTTCCGCCAACATCATCTGAAACGACGATGTTCCGGTCCGGTGCGCACCCAAATGCACATCAAGGGGCATGCCCTGCTTCATATCTCCACGCTTACCCAATCAGCATGCCCTTGCGCAAGCATTGGTCAGCGCTGGACAACAGCGCTATGCCTTGCGAATGTACCGTTGACCACGCTTACAGGAAAATACCCATGCCCCCACGCAAGATTATCATCGATACCGACCCCGGTCAGGACGACGCGGTTGCGATCCTTCTTGCGCTCGCCAGCCCTGAGGATGTGGAAGTGCTGGGCATCACTTGTGTTGCGGGCAATGTGCCGTTGCCCCTAACGACCAAGAATGCACGCATTGTGTGCGAACTGGCAGGCCGCCCTGATATGCCCGTCTACGCAGGCGCAGATCACCCACTGGGACGCGAACTGGTCACTGCCGAGCATGTGCATGGCAAAACAGGTCTCGACGGCCCAACGCTCCCCGATCCGATTATGCCCATGGCCGAAGGCCACGCCGTCGATTTCATTATCGACCAGTTGCGCACCTATGCTCCCGGCACAATCACGCTTTGTCCGCTTGGCCCCCTCACCAATATTGCAACGGCCCTGCAAAAATCACCAGATATCGCCAGCCGCATCGCCAAGATCGTGCTAATGGGCGGCGGCTACTTTGAGGGGGGCAACATCACACCCGCTGCCGAATTCAACATATACGTGGACCCGCAAGCCGCTGATATCGTGTTTAAATGCGGCGCCCCAATCGTTGTGATGCCGCTCGATGTGACGCACAAAGCCCTTGTGACCCGCCCGCGTAACGACGCCTTCCGCGCAATCGGTACTCCCGCAGGTATCGCCGTTGCCGAGATGACTGATTTCTTTGAACGATTTGACAAAGAAAAATACGGCTCTGCTGGCGCGCCCCTGCATGACCCGTGTGTCACTGCCTATATGATTCAGCCTGATCTGTTCACAGGCCGCCATATCAACGTCAAGGTCGAGACGCAGTCAGAGTTGACCATGGGCATGACTGTCGCCGACTGGTGGGGCGTGACAGGTCGCGCGCCAAACGCCACATTCATGGGTGATATCAACGCTGACGGCTTCTTTGCTCTGTTGACCGAGCGGCTGGCCCGCCTGTGAGCGCAGCACTCACCCTCGCTGGCCCCGACCACCTCGACAAGCTCCTGTCGTTGGTTGAGGCGTTCCATACCGAGGCCGACATGACCTCAACCGCTGAAAAACGTCATGCAGGTCTTGAGCCACTCTTGAATGGCAACCCCTACGGCTGTGTCTATCTCATCGGACCGCCCCGCGCACCCATCGGATATATGGTCATCACGTTCACATGGTCGATTGAATACGGCGGTCTCGATGGCACCATAGACGAGCTCTACACCCGCCCCGGCGTACGCGGACGCGGGATCGCCCATGAAGCGTTGGTGGCCCTGCCCAACGCGCTGTCCGCAGGCGGGCTGCGCACGATTCACCTCGAAGTCGATCGCACCAATACAAACGCCCTCAAACTCTACCGCCGCGCAGGATTTATCCTCAACGAGAACTATATGTGCATGACGAAACACCTCTGACGGAGCCAACACATGGACATCGCCTTCGACAACAGCTTTGCGGCACTTCCAGACGCTTTCTATACTCGCGTGGCCCCGACTTCAGTTTCGGCACCCAAGCTGTTGGCATTTAATGATGATCTGACAAAACTGCTTGGCATTCCAGAGGCAGAGCAGTCCGAGCTGGCACAGGTGTTCAGCGGTAACACCTTACCGCAAAACGCCGATCCTTTGGCGCAACTCTACGCGGGTCACCAATTCGGAAACTTCAATTCCCAACTCGGAGATGGCCGCGCGATATTGCTCGGGGAAATTATTGATAACAATGGAATACGCCGCGACATTCAACTAAAAGGGTCAGGCCGCACGCCCTATTCTCGTGGCGGTGATGGCCGCGCATGGCTTGGCCCTGTTCTGCGCGAATATGTAATCTCCGAGGCGATGCATGCCCTCGGCGTTCCCACTACGCGTGCATTGGCCGCTGTGACCACAGGCGAGGATATCCTGCGCGAACAAGGGATGCTGCCAGGTGCTGTCCTGACCCGCACCGCCTCCAGCCATCTGCGCGTGGGCACATTCCAAGTTTTCGCCCACCGTGGCCAAGTCGAAGAACTGCGCACCCTTTTCAACTACGCCATCAACCGCCATTACCCAGAGGCCGCTGGGCCGATGGACCTGCTGCGCGCCGTCTGCACGGCCCAAGCTGAACTCATCGCCCATTGGATGTCACTCGGCTTCATCCACGGCGTCATGAACACCGACAATTGCGCCATTGGCGGCGAGACGATCGATTACGGTCCCTGCGCCTTCATGGATGATTTCAACATGGGCCGCGTCTTCTCCAGCATCGACCAACAAGGCCGCTATGCCTACGGCAACCAGCCCAACATCGCGATCTGGAACATGGCACAACTGGCCACCGCTCTGCTGCAACTCTTCGAGGACAAAGACGCAGCCCTTGAAGAAGCCACCGCGATCATCCATGCTATGCCAGAACAGATCGAGGCCGCATGGTTGATGCACTTTGCCGCCAAAATTGGCATCGCTGCGCCCACGCCTGCGGACACCGACCTCATCCAATCCCTGCTCGATATGATGCAAACCGACGGTGCTGATTTCACCAACACCTTCCGCGCCCTTAGCGATGGTACTGCCCGCGACCAATTCACCAACCGAGACGCTTTTGATACATGGGGCAAAGCCCACGCCGAGCGCATCGCTGACATGCCAGACGCCAAATCCGTGATGAACGCCGCAAACCCCGCCGTCATCCCGCGCAACCACCGCGTCGAGCAGATGATCCAAGCAGCAGTCGCAGGCGACATGGAACCGTTTGAGCGACTGATCAAAGCCTGCAAGACCCCCTACACCCTCACCGATCCAGAGCTGTCAAATCCCCCAACCCAATCAGAGATCGTGCCTGCCACTTTTTGCGGCACCTAAACCGCTTTAGGCTTGCGGTTGATCAATGTGATCCCCGCTGCCACCAACACCAATGCGACCCAGATAGACGGCGCAATCTCCTCGCCCAGCAATACCCAGCCGAGCACCACAGCGGCAACAGGCGAGATAAAGCTGAAAGATGCCACTGAATTGGCCGGATACCGCTTCATCAGCCAGAACCACGCAAGAAACCCAAGGCTCGCCACTGCGATAATCTGAAACGCCATGCCCCATATGTGAATAGCCTGAACGTCCCTCAGCATCGGCCCAAACAGTGGCGCCAATAACAGCATGATCGGTGCAGAAATTGCCACCTGAGAAATCAATTGCTGTTCCGGTGGCACATGCGCGAGCGGCGTCACCCGCACGACCAGCACGATCCCCGCCCAAGACAGCGCGGAGCACAGCGCCAGTATATCACCTGTCCAGCTGATCTGCCCGCCACCACGTTCCGCCAGCGCCACAACCACGCCACCAAACGCCAGCGCCAGTCCAAACGCCTTGCGCTTTGTCAGCCCCTCATCAGGCAGGAACACCACACTCGCCAGCGCCAGCCACAGTGGCATCGAATAAAAAATCACCGAAGACCGACTGACTGTGGACACATCAAGTGCATTATACAAACACATGAACTCAAACGCAAAAAGCAGCCCCGACACCACGGCCCAAGACCATGCCTCACGAGGCATCCGAAACGACACCCCGCGCAGATACATCCAGAGCAGCAATACAAAAACCGCCCCAGCAGAGCGTAATCCTGCAGCAAAAACAGGGCTGAACCCGCCCGCCGTCACTTTAATCACCACTTGGTTAAACGCCAGATGCAGCGCAAAAGCAGTTAGCGCCACGACACCGAAGACATCAATGCTCGATTTTCTTTCCATAATCCCACCAACGCCTTAGCTGCCACAGATGTCAATGCACACCAAACCTCTACTTTTCCCCCATTACACCCCGCTCGAATATGCCATGATACGGCACAATTGAATCAAATCAGGGGGAGCTTACTCATGAGCCTTATGAAAACATTGGCCAAAGTGGCTATCAGCGTTGCAGTTGCAAAAGGTGCCAAGGCGGCACGTACCAAGCTGGCGGCCTCGGCGGTCTGTTGGGCGGCCTGATGGGCGGCGCGGGTGCCGGTGGCGCAAGAGGTCTTCAGGGGATGCTCGGCGGCGGTGCAGCGGGTGATGCCACAGGCAGCGGCGGCTTGGGCGGTCTTCTTGAGAGCCTCGGTGGCGGTGGCACACAAACTGGCGGTGCGGCACAGGGCGGCCTTGGCGGTCTCTTGGGCGGTCTTGCTGGCGGCGGCGGCGCGGCGGCAGTCTGGCCAGTGCAGCTGGTGCCGGTGGACTGCTCGGCGGTCTCACAAGTGCAATGGGCGGCGCACCTGCGCAAAACGATTAAAGCTTTGGCGCGGTCCTGAACTCACAGTTCGACGAAACACCAGAGCCTGCGATCCAGCCTTCCCAAGATCAGGAAGCTGCCGCAGCCCTCATGCTCGCCGCGATGATCCAAGCGGCCAAACCCGACGGCACATTCGATGATGCGGAAAAGGAAAAGCTGTTAGGGTCAGGACTCATAACCAAAAGATAACGGCTGCTGCGAGAGCAATTGCAG
>CAWVZA010000136.1:0-6670 GCA_963934545.1 uncultured Sulfitobacter sp. | reverse complement strand
TGGCGATCAGGATTTTCTTGAACATGGGCTGTCCTCCTTATTCGAGGATGACGAGAGGTGCGCCAAACTCGACGGCGGCCCCGTCTTCGACCAGAATACGTTTGACCGTGCCTGCACGCGGTGCAGGAATGTGGTTCATCGTTTTCATGGCTTCGACGATCAGCAATGTGTCGCCTTCGGATACTTTGGAGCCGACAGTGATGAATGCAGGTGCATCAGGTTCTGGCGATGTATAGACTGTACCAACCATAGGCGAAGAGACCGCGCCTGGATCAGAAGCAGGGTCTGCAGCAGGACCAGCCATTGCGGCGGGCGCAGGGGCAGCCATCGCAGGCGCGGAGGCTTGGACAGCTTGCGCCGCCATGATCTGCTGGGGCGGTTTGCGTGACACGCGCACGTTCAGGCTGTCGTCCTCGGCATAGTTGCGTTTGACCTGCAGTTCCGTCAAATCGTTTTCATTCAGCAATTCTGCCAATGCACTAATGAATGCGACATCTGAGTCGTGTGTGTTCTTTGTCATGTGGTTCCCCGACTGTTGCGTAGGGGCGCGTCTCTGCGCGCCTGTTTGGAGCGCTTATATGTCATGGACAGGAGCATGGAAAGGCGCGACTTTACCTATGGGGAACGAGGTCGTGAGGAACGTATATGAACATAGCACTTTGGCTGTCGCAACGCGCATCGGATGATCCCAAGCGGCCCGCCCTCTACACGGGCACTCAACTGGTTGCGGATTATGGGCAGTTTGATCGTGCTGCTTGTGAAGTGAGCGCGGGGCTGGTGATTGCGGGCGTGCGCGAAGGTGACCGTGTAGCAATTTTCATGAACAACGACCCTGACTGGCTCATAGCCTTGTTTGGAATACTGTATGCCGGCGCTGTCGTTGTGCCGATGAATGCAAAACTGCATGCCCGTGAGGCCGCGTTTATCCTGCGAGACAGCGGAGCGGCCCTTTGCATCGTGGATCGCGCGCACGCCGAGGGCCTGAAGGAGGTTGATGTAGCATGCCCATGTCTGGGGACGGGGAAGCTGCGCAGCGCTTCTGCTGAAGCGCGTATTGTCGACCGCGGAGCGGATGATCTAGCATGGTTGTTCTACACCTCTGGGACCACGGGCACACCAAAGGGCGTGATGATCACTCACGGCATGCTGCAAGCGATGGCGCTGAGCTATGGCTTGGATGTGGATCAAGTGAGCAGTGAGGACACAGCGATTTATGCAGCCCCGCTGAGCCACGGTGCAGGGCTATATGCGTTTATGCATGTGGATGCTGGCGCGCGTCACGTCTGTCCGGCCTCGGGCGGGTTTGAAGGTGGGGAGATCTTTGATCTGGCACGGAATTTCGGGCGCTGTCATATGTTTGCAGCCCCGACAATGGTTCAGCGCATGACTGCATTCGCTGCGGCACGTGGGCTCGGCGGCGAAGGGTTGCGTACGGTCGTCTATGCAGGTGGGCCGATGTATACGGCTGATATCATCGCAGCAGTGGATCAGTTCGGGCCAGTGTTTGTGCAAATCTACGGTCAGGGGGAATGCCCCATGGCAATCACGGCACTGTCGCGCGGAGATGTGGCAGACCGCAGTCATGCCGATTGGGAGGCGCGCCTTGGGTCTGTAGGGCGTTCGCAATCGGTCGTCGAAGTGCGGATTGACGGGGCCACAAGGGCAGGTCAAAGCGGCGAGATCATGGTGCGCGGCGCACCTGTGATGCCGGGGTATTGGAACAATGCGGCGGCAACGGAAAAGACACTGCGCGACGGGTGGCTCATGACGGGTGACATCGGGCATTTGAATATGGACGGCTATTTGACGCTCCAAGACCGCTCCAAGGATGTGATTATTACGGGTGGATCAAATGTGTATCCCCGCGAAGTCGAAGAAGTCCTGTTGCGGCATCCGCAGATATCCGAGGTCTCGGTTGTGGGCGCAAAGCATGATGAATGGGGTGAGGAGATTGTGGCGTTTATTGTAGGAAACGCGCCGACGGTCGCACTTGATACGCTGTGTTTGGAAAATATCGCACGCTTCAAACGTCCCAAGCGGTATGTGCGCTTGGACAGCTTGCCGAAAAATAACTATGGAAAAGTGCTCAAAACCGAGCTGCGCGCAGTGCTGGAGCAGCCGCAAAATAGGCCGCCCACCCCTTAGGGTAGGCGGCTTGGCTGTGGGCTAGCCAACGATAAAGATATCATCGACAATGTGGAACGCGGATGCGCCAAGGTCGTCGATGGTGACGTTGTTGATGGTCACCGACGATCCGTTGTCGATACGACCGCCGCCCGAGGCCAAATTGAAGATTGCGCTCAGATCTATGACCGCATTGGAACCATTGAAGGCGATATTTGCGAGGATATCGTCAAAGCTTGTGCCGCCATCGGACCCGATGAGGCGCAGCTCGATCTGGTCGCCCTCAGAGAAGTCGCGGATGATATCGCCGTTGGAGCGTCCGGCAAAGACAAACACGTCTGCGCCTGTACCACCAACAAGTGTATCACGGCCTTGGCCGCCTTCCATTGTGTCGTTGCCTGCGCCGCCACTCATACGGTCGTTGCCATTGTCGCCAAACATGCGGTCATCGCCATTACTGCCAGCAATTACATCATTTCCGTTGCCGCCAAAAATGATGTCCTCATCATTGCCGCCCAACAAACGGTCATTGTTGCCGCCGCCGTTGATGAAGTCATTGCCTGCGCCGCCAGAGATCATGTCATTGTCATCTCCGCCCAAAATGAAATCATCGCCGTTTTGGCCATGAAGGATGTAACGGCCTTCGTTTCCGATCAACCGGTCATTGTCATTTCCGCCGTAGAAGCGATCGGCTGACGTGCCGCCTGTCATTGTGTCCTCGCTAGAACCGCCGCGCACATCGCCTGCTGATCCTGTGCCGCTGATGAAACCAAACGGGCCATCATCAAGCTCGTCACCACCACCGAAAAAGCCGCCGACAGTGTATGTGCCATTGCCACTGCCGAGGACGACGTTTGCCATGACGCCAGTGTTCAGAACAGTGTCATCACCAGCGCCCATGTTAACGCCGCCTGTGATTGTGCCCGCAGTTTCGGGACCGCCATCAATACCTTAGATAATCTGGTTGGTCAGCGTGTCATTCCCGTTTCCGGTTTTGACTTGTCCTTGGATCAGACCGGTGTTGAAAAAGCTGTCTCAACCGTTGCCCAAGCGGACGGAGCCGAAGATATCGCCGCCATTGACCACCAGACGGCCCCCGTTGCCGACCAGATCAATTGCGTACTGGCTGCCTGCCGCTTTGGATATCGTGCCAAACGTTGAGTTGACCAGCTCGATCCCCTCGGATGTGTTGGCCGTTACTGGACCAGTGATTGAGCCGCTGTTGCTGATAAGTTCGCCGAACACAGAGAAATCGAACCCTGCAAGCGTTTCACCAAATCCGTTTGAGCCCTCAAAAGCGTTTGTATCTTCGTTAAATGTAATCGGCATATGTCTTCCCCAGAAAAGTCTTGCCCAACTTACGCCTGAATTTTGCCATGACATAGAAAAATTAACCTTTGTTTCCATCATAGGAACAAAGCGCGGTTACGCAGGGGAATAGGCGCTCAAAAACAGAAAAGCCCCGCATGAGCAGGGCTTTTCAAGTGCAACACTAGGTCAATTCAGATCATTGATCCGAATCAGATTGCGAGATATTCGGCGCGCAGGGCTTCGTTATCCAAAACTTCCTGAGCAGAGCCGTCAAATACCACACCGCCTGTATCCAGAATTACGGCACGGTCGGCGAGTTTCAGCGCACGCACGGCGTTCTGCTCGACCAAAATGGTGGTGATGCCTTGGGCCTTGATAATCGAGAGCGTTTTTTCAATCTCGTCCACGATGACAGGGGCTAGACCCTCGTAAGGCTCATCAAGCAGCAGCACTTTGATATCGCGGCATAGGGCGCGCGCGATGGCGAGCATCTGCTGCTCTCCACCTGACAATGTGGTGCCTTCTTGCTTTTTACGCTCGCCCAAACGGGGAAAGAGCTCGTAGACGCGTTCCAGTGACCAACCGATTGGCGGGGCAATCTGGGCCAGCTTGAGGTTTTCCTCAACCGTGAGACCCGCGATGATGCGGCGATCTTCGGGCACAAGGGCAAGGCCAGCGGCCGCGGCCTCGTAGCTTTTCATCTTGTGCAGCGGCTGGTGGTCGAGCCAGACTTCACCTTTGGTCAACTGGGGGTCACCAATCTGCGCGATGGTGCGCAAGGTCGATGTCTTACCAGCACCGTTACGGCCCAGCAGGGCGAGGATTTCGCCTTCGTGCACGTTAAAGCTGACGCCCTGCACGATATAGCTTTCGCCGTAGGACGCGTGGATGTCCCAGACCGACAGGAAAGCCGGAGCGGAGGCTGCATGATTGGCGTTTTTGTTCAGAGTTTCGGTGGTCATGTCATATGTCCTTTAGATACGGGGGGCAGGGGCTTAAACTTCCTGCGTCTCCCCGAGGTAGGCTTCTTTTACCTTCGGATGGCCCTTGATGTTGTCAGGCGTATCCTCAACCAGTGGCGACCCTTGGGCCAGCACAGTGATCCGCTCGGCCAAGGAGAAAACAACGTGCATGTCATGCTCGATGATTGCGATTGTGATGTCGCGCTCTTCCTTGATCTGCTTGAGCAGGTCGATGGTGTTGTTGGTGTCGGCACGCGCCATGCCCGCTGTTGGCTCATCCAGCAGCAAAAGGCGCGGCTCTTGGGACAGGCACATCGCGATCTCGAGGCGACGTTTGTCACCGCGTGACATGGATGACGCATGCATTTCGCGTTTGTCATAAAGCTTCATATCTTCGAGCATTTTCTTGGCTTTTTCCACCACGTCCTGCTCGCTGTCGACACTGCCGATCGCATGCATGCTGAACCCGCCGTCACGTTTGGCAAAGCAGGGGATCAACATGTTTTCCATGACGCTCAGATCGCCAAAGATTTCGGGTGTTTGGAACACCCGCGAAATGCCCATCTGGTTGATCTCGAACGGCTTGCGCCCCAGTACGGATTGCCCGTCAAACATCACAGAACCTGTGTCAGGGATCAGTTTTCCGACCAGCACATTGAGGAGGGTGGATTTACCGGCCCCGTTTGGGCCGATAATTGCATGTACGGTGTTTTCTGCAACTGAGAGGTTTACGTCCCCCAGTGCTTGCAGGCCGCCAAAGCGCTTGTTTACGTTTTTGACTTCGAGAATACCCATTGTCAGCGCTCCTTATTCAGCAGGTGTTGTTTTGCCGGACGGCGATTTCGGATCAGTCTTTTTGCGGCGGAAGAGATTTCCGATGCGTTGACCACCCTCGACCAGACCACCGGGCAGGAAGATCACAACCAGCATAAACATCAGACCCAACATCAGGTGCCAGCCTTTGCCTACGAATGGATAGATCAGCGTGACCAGCAGGTCGTCGATGCCGTCTGGCATAAAGGCGAACCACTGCTCCAACACGGTTTTGTTGATCTTGGAGACGATGTTTTCCATGTATTTGATGAGACCTGCACCAAGAACAGGACCAATCAGAGTACCTGCACCACCTAGGATGGTCATGATCACAACTTCGCCCGATGCGGTCCAGAACATGCGCTCTGCGCCCACTTGGGTATCCATTGCCACCAGCAAACCACCCGCAAGACCCGCATACATGCCAGAGATCACAAAGGCCGCCAATGTGTAGGGTTTGGAGTTCAGGCCGGTGTAGTTCATCCGCTGCTGGTTCGATTTAACAGCGCGGAGCATCATACCGAATGGTGAGCGGAAGATACGGATGCTGAGATAGAATGACAGCAACATAACGGCCGCAGCGATGTAATAGCCTGCGTTAAAAGTGAACACCCAGTTGCCGATGTTAAGCTCGCTGCTGGCTTTCATACTGATGCCAAACAGGTTGGCTTGTGGTGATGCACCATCCGCCAACGCACCATCAAGGATGCGTGGATCGGTATATTTGGGCTGAAGGCCCGTTTCACCGCCCGTGATCGGTGTCAGAACCGAATAGGCGAGAGCATATGACATCTGGGCGAAGGCAAGCGTCAGGATAGAGAAGTAGATGCCTGAGCGGCGCAGCGAGATGTAGCCTACTACCAGAGAAAAGAGGCCCGCCACGATAACCGAGATGATGATTGCAGGAACCACGTTCATGGTCAGCAGCTTCATCATCCAGATCGCAGCGTAAGATCCGACACCCAGAAAAGCGGCGTGTCCAAAGCTGAGGTAGCCTGTGAGGCCGAAGAGGATGTTGAACCCAATGGCAAAGATACCAAAAATCACCAGACGTTGCATCAAGTCGGGATAGCCCGCGTTGAATTGCGCCATACCCGAACCTTCGGGGAAGGGGTTGAGAAGGAAGGGCGCGAACAGGCACAGCCCCGCTACGATTGCCAGCAACCCTGCGTCGCGTTTTGTAAGTCCAAGCATGGTGTTAATCCTCCATCACGCCGGCACGGCCAAGAAGGCCACGGGGACGTGTCAGCAAAATGATGATCGCAACAAGGTAGATGATGATCTGGTTGATGCCCGGAATGAATTCCAGCACGATTGCCATTGAAGCAAAGCTTTCGACAATGCCCAGCAAGAAGCCCGCCAGCACCGCACCGGGCAGAGAGCCCATGCCGCCGACAACCACCACAACAAAGCTTAGCACGAGAAAGTCCATTCCCATGTTGTAGTTGGGCGAGTTGATG
>CAWVZA010000135.1:0-6706 GCA_963934545.1 uncultured Sulfitobacter sp. | reverse complement strand
GGCGGGTCAACTTTATTCACGTTTACACGTACAATGCTGATACCGGTATTGCGGTTGTCCAGCGTGACTTGAATGAGCGCTTTAACCTGCTCTTCCACCAGACCACGGTCACGGTTGAGGATCGGTGCCAGCTCGGATTGCGCAATGACTTCGCGCATCGCCGCTTCAGAGATCGCACGCACAGACGCTTCCGGATCGCGCAGCGAGAATTTGAACTGCTCTGCGTCCTTGATGTTCCAAACAACCTGAAAATCTATGTCTACGATGTTCTCGTCCGTGGTCAGCATCAGACCGTCATTGTCACCAGCACCACGGCTCACCCCAAGGCTCTCCGTGCGGTTGGTTGTGACATCAAACACTTCCGCTTTGACCAGCGGCCACGGCGCAAAGTTCAAGCCCTCGGTCCCGATGCCGCTAAACTCACCAAGGAAAAGCTCGATGGATTGTTCTTGCGTCTCGACACGGTAGGTTGAGGAGAAGAGCCATGCCGCCACCAGAACCAATGCGCCAATGCCGACCATGCCGCGTGTAATCTCGGGCACAACGCCACCGTCACCACCAGAACCGCCCGTCCCATTGGAGCGACCACCGCCACCCATCAGAACGCGCAACTTCTCCTGACCTTTTTTCACCAGCTCGTCGATCTCGGGGATCGGAGGCTTGTCGCCACCGCCGTTGCCGCCGCCGTTGTTTCCACGGTTGCCGCCCCCGTTCGAGCCGCCATTGTTGCCGCCGCCGTTATTGCCGCCGCCTGAATTGCCACCGCCGCCCCAAGGACCGCCTGTGTTGCCAGCCATATGTATTCATCCCTCTTTAAGTCGCCCCGCACCGAGGCAGGCTTGTCGTATGAGTGTAAACTGTGCGTTTACACGGTTATTTCAAGACATGGGCCATCAAGATATGCCTACATCCCGTCTAAATTCGCGCGCTCAGGTGGAGCGCACAGGATTGCGCATTGTGACCAATTCTTCGGACATCGTCGGATGCACCGCGCAGGTCTGGTCGAATTGCTCTTTTGTGACACCCATTTTGATCGCAATTCCAGCCATCTGGATCATCTCACCCGCCTGCGGTGCGACGATATGACAACCCAGCACAACCCGAGTTTTCTTGCTCACGACCAGCTTCATCATCACGCGGTCCTCGCGTCCGGCGAATGCCGTCTGCATCGGTTTGAACGATGTGGCATAGACTTCGATCGGCTCTTGGGCTGCTGCATCTTCTTCGCTCAGACCGACAGTGCCCATTTCAGGCTGCGTGAATACAGCTGACGGGATCAAATCGTGATCCACAGGCGTGGGATCCGCGCCAAATACCGTTTTGACAAATGCCATGCCTTCGCGGATCGCTACAGGCGTCAGGTTAACACGGTCGGTCACATCACCAATCGCATAGACCGACGGTACACCCGTCTGGCTGTATTCATTGACTTCGATTGCGCCATTGCCACCCATCTTGATGCCAAGATCTTCCAGACCCATCTCATCCGAATTTGGCTTGCGCCCCGTGGCAAAGAACACGTGATCAAATATCTTCTCTTTGCCCATGGTCGCTTTGACCCATGTGCCGCCTTCGCGTTCTTCCATCTCCAGAATGCTGGCACCCGAATGCATGTTAATACCCTGTGTGCGCATCTGCTCGGAAACAAGGCCGCGCGCCTCGTCGTCAAACCCGTTGAGGATTTGCCCGCCGCGGTAATACATCGTCACTTCGACGCCTAATCCGTGCAGGATACAGGCAAACTCGCAGGCGATGTATCCGCCCCCCACGATCAGCATGGATCGGGGCAGCTTCTCCAGATCAAAGATATCGTCAGAGATCAGTCCCAGCTGCGCATTTTCCATCGGTGGCCGCACAGGGCGCCCGCCCGTGGCAATCAGAATATGTTTGGCGGTCTTTTCCTCACCCGTAGACAGCGTGACGGTATGCGCGTCCTTTAGTGTGGCGCGTGCATCAAACTTCTCAACACCAGAGTTATCCAGCAGATTGCGGTAAATGCCTTCAAGACGGTCCAACTCGGAGCGCATCTTGGCCGCAAAATCATGCCAGTCGAAGGGCCCATCGTTTACGTCCCAACCATAGTTCCGCGCATCCTCAAACGCATCGCGGTATGTCGAGGCAAACACCATAAGCTTTTTGGGCACACAGCCACGGATCACACAGGTTCCGCCATAGCGGCTTTCCTCGGCCAAACCGACTTTTGCCCCGTACTCCCCTGCCGCCACACGCGCCGCACGGACCCCGCCAGAGCCACCCCCAATTACAAACAGGTCATAGTCAAAATCGCTCATCTCAGGGTCCTTCAATCACTCAGGTCGGAAAACAGGTTATCACTCTCGACAAAATCAAGGCGTTCGGTCGCGACAGTTCCCTCATTAATGTCGCGCACGTCAACGCGTCCATCACCATATCCGATCACAACTGTGTCACAGATATCAATGAACAAGCCGTTGTCGACCACACCCGGCATCTGGTTGATCACCAGCGCCAACTGGCGCGGGTTGCCGATGCGGTTAAGGTGCAGGTCAAGGATATGATTGCCCTCATCAGTATGAAACGGACGCTCGCCATTCATCCGCAAGGTGCTGGACCGTCCCAGTACATCCATCGATATCAGCGTCTCCTCGACCAATGCTTGCGTGGTCTGCCAGCCAAAAGGGATCACTTCGATGGGCAGAGGGAATGCACCCAAATGCACGACCTCTTTGCCAATGTCCGCGATCACGACCATCTGGTCACTGGCCGTGGCCACAATCTTTTCTTGCAGCAACGCGCCACCGCCGCCTTTGATCAGATTCAAGTCGCCGTCAAATTCATCCGCACCGTCAATCGTCAGGTCGAGCCACTTGGCCTCATCCAGACTGATCACATCGATTCCCACTTCACGCGCAAGCTGCGCTGTGCGGCTCGATGTTGGTACACCTTTAATTTTAAGACCCTCGTCGCGCACCATAACGCCGAGACACCGCACAAGCCACGCCGCAGTCGATCCAGTCCCAAGCCCGACACGCATGCCGTTCTCAACAAATTGCGCGGCGCGTTTCGCAGCCACAAATTTCGCTTTGTCGATGGGAGACAGCTCGATAGACATGGTGCACCTCCTTTTGGGTATGCAGGGACTTATAGGAAAGATGGGCGCGGGGTGCGAGGGGCAATCGTGCCCGCGCGCGGCAGTTGACCCAAACACAACCAAACCTGTCGTTTTCAGGCGTGTGAAACAACGCGGTCAAAGGCACAAACAGCCCATGACATATATCCTTCACTACGCACCCGATAACGCCTCCTTGATAATCAGGCTTGCGCTTGAGCAGTTGCAGCTGCCCTACCGCGATGTGCTGGTGGACCGTTCAACATCGGCCCAGCGCAGTGCGGAGTACCTCGCCCTCAACCCCAATGGCCTGATCCCTGTGCTTGAAACGCCCCAAGGACCTCTGTTCGAGGCAGGTGCGATCTTGCTCTGGCTGGGTGATACACACGGTGGTATTGGCCCTGCCCCAGACGATCCAACTCGCGGTGACTACCTCAAGTGGCTGTTCTTCACTGCGAACACCCTGCACCCCGCACTGCGCATGCTGTTTTATCCAGAGAAATATGTAGGCCCTGATCCAGCCGCTCAAGACACTTTGCGCGCTGGTCTACACCAGACAATCGTGACGGCTCTCTCACAGCTCGACGCTATCGCCGCAACGGGGCCGTCATGGCTCGGCGCGGCATCCCCCTCCGCGCTCGATTTCTATATCGCAGGCTGCTTGCGCTGGTGTGCTCTCTATCCCCAGGACGCGAGCCGTGACTGGTTCATGCTCGCCGAGATGCCAGCGCTTCTTGCTCTGTGCCGCCATCTCGAATCCCTACCTTGCACCCACGCACTACAAACCGCAGAAGGTTTGGGACCAACACCGTTTTCCGCGCCCACTTATGCCAATCCACCCCACGGGAGTGCCACCTGATGTTTCTATCCGTCTTCGAGATGTTCAAAGTGGGCATTGGCCCGTCTTCTTCGCACACCATGGGGCCCATGGTGGCCGCCGCACGGTTCCTCGACCAGATGCGCGCCTCGCCTTTCCACTTTGCGGGCCTTCGCGCCTCCTTGCACGGCAGTTTGGCGTTCACTGGTATAGGCCACGCCACCGACCGCGCCACAATCCTTGGCCTCGCAGGCTTCACGCCTGAAAGCTACGACGCCGAGAAAGCCGAAGCCACGCTGCGCCAGATCAGCGAGACAAACACCATTACTGTGGATGGCCTAGCACCCCTCCACTTCGACCCGAAAACCGATTTGATCTTCGACTACGATACCCCGCTCAGCGGCCATGCCAACGGCATGACCCTCATGGCAACTGACGCGCAGGGCGATGTGACAATGCGGCAGGTCTATTACTCCATTGGCGGCGGCTTTGTCATGACAGAGGAAGAGCTCGCAGGCGGCAAAGACACCGAAGGGGGCGAGCCTGTCCCCTACCCGTTCAAATCCGCAGCCGAGATGTTGGAGATGGCCAAAGCATCGGGCAAAACGATTGCTGGCATGAAACGCGCCAATGAAAAATCGCGCGGCGGTGCCGACAACCTCAAGTCCGGTTCCAAACGCCTATGGCAAGTCATGAACGATTGCATCAACCGTGGCCTTGAGACAGACGGCATCCTGCCGGGTGGCCTCAGCGTCAAACGCCGCGCCAAAGGCATCCATGACGCCCTGCTGGCAGAGCGCAGCATGAACCAATCCGCGCCCCACACCATTAACGATTGGATGAGCACCTATGCCATGGCCGTCAACGAGGAGAACGCCGCAGGCGGTCAAGTCGTCACTGCCCCCACGAACGGGGCTGCCGGTGTGATGCCCGCGACCCTGCGCTACTACCTGGACCATGTGCCAGGTGCCTCTGAGAGCCATATCGAAGATTTTCTGCTCACCGCTGCCGCCATCGGGGGGCTGGTCAAGTTTAACGCCTCCATTTCTGGTGCCGAAGCAGGATGTCAGGCCGAAGTAGGCTCCGCTGCGGCCATGTCAGCAGGCGCACTCTGTGCCGTCATGGGCGGCACGCCCGAGCAGGTGGAGAACGCAGCCGAGATCGCCCTTGAGCATCACCTCGGTATGACCTGCGATCCTGTCAAAGGTCTGGTGCAGGTGCCTTGCATCGAGCGTAACGGCCTTGGTGCGATCAAAGCTGTATCTGCCGCCTCCCTCGCCCTGCGCGGTGACGGCACGCACCTTGTCCCGCTCGACGCCTGCATCGAGACGATGCGCCAAACAGGCGTGGATATGAGCGAGAAGTACAAGGAAACCTCCCTCGGTGGTCTCGCAGTCAACGTCCCCAACTGCTGACAATCAATCTGACGCTCCGTCATCTGTTTAATGTGGAACCCACAAGCCCTAGATCTGTTGTCTCCCCAACGCGTGCGGTTATCGCACGCGTTGGCAACAAACAGGACACTCCATGAATATTCTGATGATCCTCACATCCCACGGCAAACTTGGCGACACGGCCGAAAAGACGGGCTTCTGGCTCGAAGAGTTCGCCGCCCCCTATTACGTGCTGAAAGACGCAGGTGCGACGATCACATTGGCCTCGCCCAAAGGCGGCCAACCCCCGCTTGATCCCAAAAGCGACAGCGATGACGCGCAAACAGAAGCCACCAAACGCTTCAAATCAGACGATGACGCCCAATCGGCCCTCGCCTCCACGAAGGTGCTCTCCGAGATCACCGTCGATGGCTATGACGCAGTATTCTACCCCGGTGGTCACGGTCCACTTTGGGATTTGGCCGAAGACGCAGACAGCATTCGCCTGATCGAGGCATTCGTTGAGCATGATCTACCCGTTGGGGCCGTCTGCCACGCACCAGCAATCTTTAAGCATACCAAGTTGGGCGACAAACCCCTCGTCGCGGGCAAACGCGTTACGGGCTTTACCAATACCGAAGAAGCGGCAGTCGGCCTAACAGATGTTGTGCCCTTCCTTGTCGAAGACATGCTCAAAGCAAATGGCGGCGTCTATCTTAAGGGTGACGATTGGGCGAGTTTTGTGACCACGGATGGCAAGTTGGTCACAGGCCAGAACCCCGCCTCCTCGGAGGAGGCGGCGAAAAAGCTGCTCGAACTGCTTTAAATCAAAACAGGCGGGGCATTACGCGCCCCGCCTACCTCACAAACCCCAACCAACGCCTCGGATTTTTTCAAAAACATCGCTCCCCTCAACAACTGGCTTGCCACTCACAATCCACAGCCCTACCCCTTTGGGCATGACACCAGACAGACCCCTCCTCGGCATTGCCCAAATGCTCGGCTTTTGCATCCTCGCCCCGCTCGGTGACGCGCTCGCAAAAGTCCTCGGCGCGACCATCCCCTTGGGCCAGCTGGTTCTGGTCCGCTTCGGAGTCTAAGCCACACTCCTCATCCCACTCGTCGTGATCTTCTCCATGCCATGGCGCCTGTCCCCGCGCGCATGGCGCCTCGCAACCATCCGCACAGTGCTCCATATCCTCGGCATTGGATGTATGTTCACCTCACTCCAATACCTTCCACTGGCTGACGCCGGCGCCATCGCATTCGTTATGCCGTTTTTTATGCTGCTACTCGGTCACTTTGTGCTGGGAGAGGAAGTCGGCCCTCACCGCATCGCCACTTGCGCAATCGGCTTTATCGGCACGCTACTGGTGATCCAGCCCAACTTCCTTGCTGTCGGATGGATTGCCCTGCTGCCCGTCGCTG
>CAWVZA010000134.1:0-6721 GCA_963934545.1 uncultured Sulfitobacter sp. | reverse complement strand
ATTTCCTCGACCCCGCCGCGGCCCCCGCCGTTGGAACAACTGTTCCAGGTGGTGCCACTGTGCGGGAGGGACATTTGATTATGGAGATGGTCAACGACAGCGGTTTGATGACGTCTCTCGATCTGGTCGAATTGAACCCGTTCATGGACGAACGGGGCCGCACGGCGCACCTCATGGTCGATCTTGCGGCTTCGGCTTTGGGCCGTAACGTGTTTGACCGGCCCACCCGCGCATTTTGATTGAGGATGACTACTCCGATGACCCAACCTTCCGCCAAAGCGCTCGTGCCATTCGTCAGCGTCGATCACATGATGCAACTCATCCATCACGTTGGCCTCAAACCCATGCTTCAAGGCATCTGTGACCGTATTGAAGCCGACTTCCGCCGCTGGCCGCTGTTTGACAAGACGCCGCGCGTAGCCTCTCACTCCGACGTGGGTGTGATCGAGTTGATGCCAACCTCAGACGGAGACGTCTACGGCTTCAAATACGTCAACGGTCACCCTGCCAACACCAAGGACGGGCTGCAAACGGTCACGGCCTTTGGCCTGCTGTCAGATGTGGCCAACGGCTATCCTGTACTCTTCTCCGAGATGACAATCCTCACCGCCTTGCGCACTGCTGCCACCTCGGCGTTGGCCGCCCGTGTGCTGGCCCCCAAAGGCTCCACTGTCATGGCCATGATCGGGAACGGCGCACAGTCAGAGTTCCAAAGCATCGCCATGCAGGCCATCGTCGGCATTACCGAAGTACGCCTGTTTGACATCGACCCCACCGCCACTGAAAAAGCGGCGCGCAATCTGGCGTCCTCAGGCCTCAAAGTCACGGCCTGCAAAACTGCCGAAGAGGCCATTCTCGGCGCGCAGATCATCACGACCTGCACCGCTGACAAACAATACGCCACCATCCTCACCGACAACATGGTCGGCGCAGGTGTGCACCTAAACGCTATTGGCGGTGATTGTCCGGGCAAGACAGAGCTCGCGCCTGCGATCCTGCACCGCGCTGAAATATTTGTGGAATACCCCGAGCAAACCCGCATTGAGGGCGAGATACAACAACTCGACGCCGATCATCCTGTTACTGAATTCTGGGAAGTTCTCATGGGTACATCCAAGGGGCGCACAAATGCCAAGCAGATCACGCTATTCGACAGCGTAGGTTTCGCGATCGAGGATTTCTCGGCCCTGTGCTATGTCCGCGACGCAATCAAGGGCACAGATTTCTTCACGCCATTGGACATGCTCGCAGACCCTGACGATCCACGGGACCTGTTCGGCATGGTCGCCCGCGCCAAATAGCTAGGTCTTGGCAGTGACATCCACACCGTAAAGCCAATCAAACGCGCCCAACATCCGCTTGGGCGCGAATTTGCTTCCCATACGCAGCACGTTATGCGCCGCAAAGCGCACTGGCCCTTTGCGGAGATGATAACGCCACGCGTTGCCCTCCGCCGCCTTGATCACACGGCGCACCCGTGGCGCACGCACAGCCTGATAGTCAGGCAGCGCCTTAACACCGCCCCGCGCCACATGCTCCGCCAAAACCCACGCATCCTCCAGCGCCATATTCGCGCCCTGCGCTAAAAACGGCAGCGTGGGATGCGCCGCATCGCCCAACAGCGCAACACCACCCTTCTGCCAGACCTCCGCCACAGGATGACGGTGCAGCCCCCACAGCGTCGGGGCCTCCACTTCGGCAATCATCTCTCCCGCCATGCCACCAAAGCCTTCAAAGGCCGCGCGCAGATTCGCCGCATCGTCGACGTGGTTCCAGCCTTCCTCGGCCCAATCCTCACGCTCCTCCACAGCCACCAGATTGACCAGCCTGCCCTCGCGCAGCGGATAGCTCACCAGATGCCGTCCCGGTCCCATAGTGACCATCGCCACATCGCCGTGGCCGAACGTGTTTGGCACTGTGGCGCGCCACGCCACCTGCCCTGTGAAAAATGGCGCATCCGTCCCGTTGAGTGCTGTGCGCGCGTTGGAGTGTATCCCATCCGCACCCACGATCAGCTCGGCTCGTCGCGTGGTACGATCAGTCAATGTCAACGTCGGCGTCTCACCCGCTGCAACGCTTTGAACTGTGCAGCCCATCTCAAAGCTCACATTGTGCTCCAGTACCGCCTGCCTCAGCACTTCGATTAGATCCGCGCGGTGCATAAAGTAGTAGGTCAGCGCTGCTGGAAGTTGCATCAGGTCCAAGCGCGCCACATCACCCTCGCGGTCATGGGCCTGCATCACTACTGCCTGCCCACGCACAGCACCGCGGGTCACCAGACGCTTTTCCAACCCCAAAGCGCGCAACACTGCCAGCCCATTCGGGCTCACCTGCAGTCCCGCTCCAACTTCGCGTATTTGCTCTGCCTGCTCAATCACTGTCACGGCCACACCGCGCCGCGCCAACGCTGTTGCAGCAGCCAAGCCACCGATGCCAGCACCGATCACGATTGCATTGCTTATCTTGGTCATAGCCGCATTCCTTATGCAAAAAGGCGCCCCAGCTTTCACTGCGGCGCCCTTAGTCTACGACATCCAACAGGGTTACCCTATGGCTGGCGTGTCTATTCTTCAGTCGTCGCGGTGCACTTTCTCGCGGCGCTCGTGCTTTTCTTGCGCCTCAAGGCTCATCGTGGCGATCGGACGCGCTTCAAGCCGCTTGAGCGAGATCGAATCACCAGTGACTGAACAATAGCCAAACTCACCTTCGTCGATCCGGCGCAGGGCTGCTTCGATCTTGTTCACCAGCTTGCGCGCGCGGTCGCGTGTGCGCAGTTCCAATGCACGGTCTGTTTCCTCAGAGGCGCGGTCATTCACATCAGGAATGTTGCGCGTGCCGTCTTGCAACGTCTCGATCATCTCACGGCTGCCGACCAGCAGCTCGTCTTTCCAGTCCAGCAGCTTCCAACGGAAGTACTCGATCTGATTGTTATTCATAAACGGCTCATCGTCTGACGGAACGTAATCCGCAGGCAGGCTATTTTTCTTTTTGATTTTACCGGTATCTTTGACAGATTCTGTAAGTGTCACGTGGCAACTCCCCTCACGACATTTCCCACTTGCGGGGTCTCTATAGGAGGGTTGAGCGATTGTCACTACTCAATGATACGCTATTATGAAACGTGACTTACATGAGAAAACCCAGCGAGAAAGTTGATCTGACTATGAAATTCCAAGGTACCGCCGACTATGTCGCAACTGATGATCTGAAAATTGCGGTCAACGCAGCGGTCCAACTTGAGCGCCCTCTACTCGTTAAAGGGGAACCTGGTACAGGAAAGACCGAACTGGCCCGTCAGGTATCAGCTGCCTTAGGCCTACGTATGATTGAGTGGAACATCAAATCCACCACCCGCGCCCAACAGGGTCTTTATGAGTATGACGCAGTGAGCCGCTTGCGCGACAGCCAATTGGGTGAGGAAAAGGTGCACGACGTCGGCAACTATATCCGCAAGGGCAAGCTCTGGGAAGCGTTCGAGGCGGGAGAGAAAGTCGTCCTGCTCATTGACGAGATCGACAAGGCCGACATCGAATTCCCCAACGACCTGCTGCAAGAACTCGATAAAATGGAGTTCTTTGTTTATGAGACAGGTGAGACGATCAAGGCAAAGGTGCGCCCCATCGTCATCATCACGTCCAACAACGAAAAAGAACTGCCTGACGCCTTCCTGCGCCGCTGCTTCTTTCACTATATCCAGTTTCCCGACATGGAGACGCTCAAGAAAATCGTCGAAGTGCACCATGCGGGCATCAAGCCTGATCTGCTGACCACGGCGCTGACCCAATTCTACGAGATCCGCGACCAGCAAGGCATCAAGAAGAAACCATCCACTTCCGAAGTTATCGACTGGCTCAAGCTGTTGTTGGCCGAGGATATGGACGCCGCTGATCTCAAGAAGGACGGCACTTCTGCCCTGCCCAAGCTTCACGGCGCCCTGCTCAAGAACGAGCAGGACGTGCATTTATTTGAACGCCTCGCCTTTATGGCGCGCGGCGGACGGTAAAAAATGTTGTGGCGGCGCAAAACAGTATATCTCATTCTGATTGCGCCGCTGCACCACTTGCTTTCGGTTATTACTGCTCTGCCCACGATGCTGCTCGCCCCTCCTGACATTCTGATCCAGATGATCCTGCTGGTTCCCCTGTATGCCACTGCACTGTGGTGGGTGGTGCCAGTATTTCAGCGCGTTATGGGCTTTACGCTGCCCTCCAGCAGAATCCTAACGTAACGAGTTCTCATCCTAACAGGCGGCTATGCCACGCTCGCGCTGGCGATTGTGGCAGTCCTTTTTGGCTTTGCCACGCCGATAGAAGCGCTTGTCTGAGCAGCAGTTACTCTGACCGCCTTCCATGCATGGCTAATCCGCGCTTTCTGAACGCTTCGCGCCATCCCATTCAAACTGTGGCTTTTCCGCGTCACAACCTTTGGTGTGCCTCAATTCATAAAATTTGCCATGACTTTGCCTTAGTTGCTCCATACCCGTGACTGGCTGAAAGGCGAAAAGATCTCCAATTGAGGCCAAAAAGGCAGGCAGAGTTATGAGTATCCAGAACGCACCATTGGTGCGCGTGCAATTTGTACGCTTTTCAAAATGTTATACCGAAACTTCCATTCTTGGTGACAAAACGTGAAGTCGCGCACCGCATTGATGCTCGCCATGGCCTTGAACGCGTTTACACCCACAACTGGTGGTGATGTTTCGCGACTGATGACAGCCTCCGACAGCTCGCTGCCGCCTGTTAAGCTCTTCACCTCACGCCATCACGCAGGCCTGATCCGCGCCAACAACGACCTTGCACTCGACTTTATCGAATTGTCGTTCAAGCTGGAAAGTGGTCGTGGACTTCCCGCCTTCACCCGCTTCGAGGGACCGATTAGCGTCAAAGTCACTGGCAATCAGCCTGCATCGCTTGAGCATAACCTAACGCGGCTGATCGGCCGTCTTCGCTCAGGGTCGCGGATTAACATTTCCCAAATCAGCAGTGGCCCTGCAAACATCACCATCAATGCCGTGCCGCGCAAGGAAATCAGGTCCGTGTTGCCACAGGCCGCCTGCTTGGTCGCTCCGAACGTCAGCACGATGGACGAATACCGCAAAGCGCGCAAATCACGCAAAGCGAACTGGTCCCAACTGCGCAAACGCGAGAAACTTGCGATATTCCTGCCCAATGATGTCAGCCCCCAAGAGGTCCGCGATTACCTACACGAAGAACTGGCACAATCACGCGGACCGCTCAACGATCTGTACCGCTTGCCCGATTCCGTCTTCAACGACGACAATGTACACACAGTGCTCACAGGCTTTGATACTCTGATGTTGCGGGCCTATTATTCGCCCAAGCTGCACAATGGTATGACACGCGGTCAAGTGGCGGCCACCCTGCCCCATATCCTGCGCGAGATTAATCCACGCGGCGAATACGCTGCGGCACAATTCACAACCCGAACACCAATCCAGTGGAAGCGTGCATTTGAAACCGCTCTTGGTCCAGCTGCATCAGGGGCCGAGCGCCGCAAAGGTGCCGCCGAAGCATTGCGCATCGCAAAAGCATTGGGTTGGCGCGACCAGCGCCGCGCGTTCGCCCATTACGCCATGGGCCGCGTGCTGCAGCGCAAGGACCCCCAAACGGCCCAAGCCCATTACCTGCAAGCAAAATCGTTCTACAGCGCCACACCTGGCACGCATCTGGCACGCATGCACCAAGCATATGTTGCCACACAATTGGCGGCCTTTGCGATCAGTCAAGGCCAAGGAACAAATGCGCTCACACTTGTCCGCCCTCACATCGAGACGGCCCGTAGAAGCGAAAACGCCGCATTGCTCTCAACGCTGCTGCTGTTACGTGCAGAAGAGCTCGATTTGGAAAACCGCCCCGCTGAAGCACAGGCTGTACGTCTGGACAGTTTGGGTTGGGCGCGGTACGGATTTGGCTCTGATTGGGCTGTGCGGGCCAAGCTGCGTGAGATTTCATCGCTGAACCCGCTCAAAGGATAGCCCGCGAACACAAAGGGTTAAGAGCATGATTGTAATTGGGTTGGCGATACTTGGGCTTATCATTGGTGGCATGACCGCCAAAAAGCGTCGCGGCAACCGCAAAGACATTGCACAATATGCTGTCGGCTACGGCTTTGCCTTTTTGATCGTGGGGATGTTCCTCACGGTCATCATCGACAGACTGGCAAGCTAATGTTTCTGCCCTTCTTCGAGCAACTGCGCGCCCACAAAGTTCCCGTTTCCATGCGGGAATTTTTGGCGTTTCTGGACGGTATGGCTGCGGGCCTTGCCACGTATGACGTTGAGGCGTTTTACTACCTCGCCCGCGTGAGCATGGTGAAGGATGAGCGCAACATCGACAAGTTCGACCAAGCCTTCGCCGTGGCCTTTTCAGGCTTGGAAAACATCACTGTAGAGCAGGTTCTTGAAGCAGTAGACATTCCCGAAGAGTGGCTGCGCAAGATGTCCGAAAAGCATCTCAGCGCCGAGGAAAAAGCCGAGATCGAGGCCATGGGCGGTTTCGACAAGCTGATGGAGACGCTCAAAGAGCGGCTCAAGGAACAAGAGAAGCGCCACGAGGGCGGCAACAAATGGGTCGGCACAGGCGGCACCTCGCCTTTTGGCGCATACGGCTACAACCCCGAGGGTGTGGGCATCGGCCAGAAAGAAGGTCGCCAAGGCAAGGCGGTCAAAGTCTGGGACAAACGCGAATTCCGCAATCTCGAC
>CAWVZA010000133.1:0-6858 GCA_963934545.1 uncultured Sulfitobacter sp. | reverse complement strand
TCGCTTCAATGTCCAGATGGTTCGTCGGTTCGTCCAGCAGCATCAATTCAGGCTCAAGCGCCATAAGACGGGCCAGTGCGGCACGGCGACGTTCCCCGCCAGAGGCCGTGGCTACAGGGCGCTCTGGATCAAACTTGAGGCCTTCGCCTGCCCGCTCAACCTTATATAACTCACCTGGGTCTAGGCCGTGGGACGCGAAGTCGCCGAGCGTCTCAAACCCTGACAAATCAGGGTCTTGCTCCATATAGCCAACGGTCACGCCCGGCCCTGCCGTGATGTCGCCTTTATCGGCTTCGACCAATCCGGCCATGACCTTCATCAGCGTCGATTTGCCAGAGCCGTTGCGCCCCACCAATGCCAATCGGTCACCTTGCTGGATAACCAGACCAAGGTTTTCAAATACAGGATCACCGCCAAAAGTGAGGGCGATATCGGAGAGCTGGAGAAGGGGTGCGCGTGCCATGAGTGTCGCCTACTGTGCCACGCGGAATTCGTCAATCAGACAAGTGCACGCAACAGCTTTTTCCGCGCGGCAGGAATGGCCCCGATCTCAAGGGCTGTGAACACATGCAGCGTATTCATAGCGCAGTCCACAACCGCGTGATCGCTTACCCAGCCCCCCATCATCAGATAAGTGCGCAATAAGGGAGGCATGACTGCGTTGCCCTTTGCCAGATCAGGTTTATGCCGCAGCATCGCATCAAAGCGGAACACTTCGTCTGCCTTAACGGCTGGCCGCAGTGCCTCTGGTCCCAGATGCCGTGCTTTAAGTATGGCGAACGCTTCACGGTAAACCTCAGGGTCAGTCCCCGAAAATGAAGAACAACCGAACAGCATTTGCACGCCCGCCTCATCCACAAAAGTCGTGAGCGCAGCCCAAGCGATGCGCAGTATGTCAGGGTTAGTATGATCAGGATGAATGCAGAATCGGCCCAATTCGAGCAAGGGACCTGCAAAACTCTCCAGCGCTGACATATCATAGGATACGGCTGCATAGCTTTGGCCGAGCTGCGGGCCGTCGAGCAGCGACATACGAAATGATCCCACGACTTCACCGTTAAGGGTTCTGATCAGGACATGCGTTGCTTGGCTATCGAAGTGGTCAGCAGCGCCGCCCGCCGCACCAAAGCACAACCTGCGCAGTCCATACACTTCAACCATATCAGCGTCATCTGCCGCCTTGGTCGCCGTATACTTACCTTTGGTCAAAGGGATCATGCTTTGCTCACTGCACACAAAAGCGTGGCAGACGGGCTCAATCAGCCTGCCAGACCAGCAGGGTTGAACCGACCAATGTTGCCCAGAAGCTGACGGATAAATCCATTTTCGCTCACCCCGGGTGTCGTCACACGACGCGAAAGTGGGACAACTTGCCCGCGCTCAAGACCGAATGTCTCGATGTTACTCACAACACCTGCACTGTCAAAACTGATAGCGAGCACGCGGCGCTCTATTTCTTTGGGAGCAAGTGCACCAAAGGTCCGCTTGCGGCTCCGTACGTAATAAAAACCGCTCTCATTCACGACACCCGCCGTGGAGGGAGTTCCGATGGTTTCCTCAACAGAGGCCCGTGTGTCTACACCGACAACGATCTGTTCCAGATCTTCCTCTGGTGGAATATACCCATGATTTGCAAACTGCGGTGCGCAGGCGGAAACAAGCCCCGCAACCACTGTGGCAAGCAGCACGCGCCGCAAAACGCTCGTGTTAATGTAGATACCCATGGTACTGCCCCTTGCCCTTAGCCTGTATGGCTTTTATCCCGCATATACCAAATGCGTCCCATGGTTCAAGAATTGAAAGCACATAGATATGTCGCCCACTCCTCCTACAGCCACCTCTTTGCGCGTGGCGAACCTGTCCCAGACAGCTCCAAACCCGTTTTCCATGCGCCCCGATGCTGCAACACTTGCGGCACTGGCAGAGGCAATGGGTCTTACTGGCCTGCGCAAACTCTCCTTTGAAGGAGGGCTAAAACCTCTTGGAGATCGCGACTGGCAGCTTAAAGGACGCTTGGGCGCCACTGTTGTGCAGCCGTGTGTTGTGACGCTTGAGCCGGTGGTGACGCGGATTGATACGGATGTGGTCCGCACTTTTATCCGTGACTATGTTGATGTTGACGCGCCAGAGGCCGAAGTGCCTGAGGATGATAGTGTTGAGCCCTTAGGCATATGGATTGACCCCGCAGCAGTCATGGAAGAAGATCTCACCCTCGCCTTGCCCGAATATCCACGCAAGGACGCGGCAGAAGCCACAACTGTTCGTGTGACCGAGCCTGGCAAAACACCTATGACAGACGAGCAAGCCCGTCCGTTTGCAGGTTTGGCAGCCCTCAAAGACCAATTAGACGGTGACAAGGACGAATAACGCACGGAAACGCGCTTGTGCCCTCTAAAAATCGCAGTAATTTGCGGCTCTCCCGTGAATTAGCGTTGGACAAGCGAGCGGCACTTGCCTAAACGCACGACACGCCCGTACGGGAGTTGATATGAAACACGGCCCGACGCAGCCGATCTGCGCACCATGGCCCCGAATACAAAGGCACCTGATATGGCTGTCCAGCAGAATAAAGTCTCCAAATCACGCCGCAACAACCGCCGCAGCCACGATTCGCTGACTGCAGCGAACCCGAATGAGTGCACAAACTGCGGTGAGCTTAAGCGCCCACACCATGTTTGCTCCGCTTGCGGCCACTATGCTGACAAAGAAGTTATTGCGCAGAACGACGAGATTGATCTCGACGAAGACGCAGCGTAAGCTTCGCCTGAGCATTAACAACTAAAGGCATTCGCACCAGATGACGGCCCCGACCGATCACAATTCCGCGAACGCCCGCACCCTCATCTCGGTCGATGCGATGGGGGGCGACGAAGGACCGGCAGCCGTGGTTGCCGGTTGTTTCATTTCGGCCAAGGCAAATCCTGACATCGCATTTGTTCTACACGGCCCCGAAGCCGAGCTGCGCGCACTGGTGAGCAAGCACCCCATCTTGGACGAACGCACAACCATCCGCGATGCGGTTGGCGTGGTGACGATGGATGACAAGCCCAGCCAAGTCGTACGGACAGGCAAAGACACCTCTATGTGGTCCACCATAGAGGCTGTCCGCTCTGGCGAGGCTGCTGTTGCTGTATCTTGTGGAAATACGGGTGCATTGATGGCGCTGTCAATGATCCGTCTGCGTAAGCTGCCCGGTGTGAACCGTCCTGCGATTGCCGTCCTCTACCCTTCTTCGAACAAGCAGGGCTTCAACGTAATGTTGGACGTGGGCGCAGACATCAAGGCGGATGCTGACGATTTGCTCCGCTTTGCGCTCATGGGCATGTCCTATGCTCGCAACGGCATGGATGTAGAGCGTCCGCGCATCGGTCTGCTCAATGTCGGCACCGAAGAGCATAAGGGTCGTACCGAGCTGAAAGAGGCCCATGATCTGATCCGGGATCACTCCGCAGATGCCGCGTTTGAATTTGTCGGTTTTGTTGAAGGTGGCGATATTTCGGGCAATAAGGCCGATGTCATCGTAACAGACGGTTTTACGGGAAATATAGCGATCAAGACAGGTGAAGGCACCGCAAGCCTGATCGGTGAGAGGCTGCGGGAAGCCTTCAAATACTCGATCTTGTCGCGGCTGGCATCTTTGCTCGCCTATACATCGCTCATGCGCCTGCGCAAAAAGATTGACCCCCGCCGCGTGAATGGTGGTGTTTTTCTGGGATTAAACGGAACAGTTGTGAAGTCACATGGCGGCGCGGATGCAACAGGCATATCTGCTGCGATCAAACTGGCCGCCCAACTCTCTGAGAATGGATTTAACGACAAGCTGGCCGCGCGTGTCGCTGCCGCACTACCAACCGAGGAGCCAGCCCCCGAATGACCCTGCGTGCTGTTGTAAAAGGTGTAGGGCATTATCTGCCCAAACGTGTTGTCGAGAACGCAGAATTCGAGGCAACACTCGATACAAATGATGAATGGATCAGAGCCCGCTCGGGCATTGAACGCAGGCACTTTGTCAGCGAAGGCGAGACAACGTCTAGCATGGCAACTGCTGCTGCCAACGCCGCACTTGATATGGCAGGGCTCACAGCTGACGATGTCGATGCTGTCATCGTGGCGACCTCCACTGCCGATCTCACATTTCCCTCAGCCGCGACAATGGTGCAGGCGCAGCTCGGCATGAAATCGGGCTTTGCCTTTGATATCCAAGCAGTTTGTGCAGGTTTTGTGTTTGCACTCAGCAATGCGAACGCGCTGATCCTTTCGGGTCAGGCCCGCCGTGTGCTGGTCATTGGCGCCGAGACATTCAGCCGTATCATGGATTGGACCGATCGTGGCACATGTGTGCTGTTTGGCGATGGCGCAGGTGCGTTGCTGCTCGAGGCGCAGGACGGAGCAGGTACCACAGCAGATCGCGGCATCCTCTCGACTGATCTGAATTCCGACGGCACACAGCGCGATCTGCTGTATGTCGATGGCGGCACGTCGACAGGCACCACTGGCTATCTGCGCATGAAAGGCAATCAGGTATTCCGTCATGCCGTTGAAAAGTTGAGCAAAACAGCGACCACAGCGATGGAAACGGCTGGCATTCAAAGCGATGATGTCGATTGGATCGTGCCGCATCAGGCGAACATCCGCATTATCCAAGGCACCGCCAAAAAGCTTGGCCTGCCAATGGATAAGGTGGTTGTAACAGTTCAGGATCACGGCAACACATCTGCAGCATCCATCCCATTGGCTATGTCGGTTGGTGTTGCACGTGGACAAATCAAACAAGGCGATCTGATCGTTACCGAAGCAATCGGTGGCGGATTGGCATGGGGCGCAGTTGTTTTACGCTGGTAGCAGTTTCATGCGGATTGCTTTGCGTAATGATTGACTTGTTCAACACTTCTGGCCAATATCTGGGCAAATATCGGGGGAAAACATGACAACGAATACACTTACACGAATGGATTTGAGCGAAGCAGTGTTTCGCGAGGTGGGCCTGTCCCGCAACGAGAGCGCGCAACTGGTTGAGACAGTCCTTGAGGAAATGTCCGACGCACTGGTCCGCGGTGAGCAGGTAAAGATTTCCTCCTTCGGGACGTTTTCGGTCCGCTCCAAATCGGCCCGAATCGGCCGCAATCCAAAGACTGGCGAAGAGGTTCCTATCAACCCACGCCGCGTTTTGACCTTCCGCCCGTCACACCTGATGAAGGACCGTGTCGCGGACGGCAACAAGTCCTGAATTGATGCCCAAATCGCCTGACGCATTCCGTACAATCTCTGAAGTTGCCGACTGGCTCGGCATTCAAGCGCACGTGCTTCGCTTTTGGGAGAGTAAATTCACGCAAGTGAACCCGATAAAGCGTGCGGGTGGCCGCCGCTACTATCGTCCTGCGGATATGCAGCTTTTGGGCGGCATCAAGAAGCTTCTGCACGAGGATGGCCTGACCATCAAAGGCGTACAGAAAATCCTGCGTGAAGAAGGCATGAGCCATGTGGCAGCAATGTCAGTCTCGCTGGATAATGAGGATGGCGGCGATATTCAGGCAACTGTGAAGTCGACACCTGCCCCGCGCAAAGAACCCGAACCCGAGGAGGCTGTTGTCCTTCCGTTCGAGGCTCCGAAAGAGCCGGAGCGCGTCGAGACGCAACCCGACAGCGCAGACACCGAGGCGACAGTAACGGACGCACCTGAAGCGGACACAGCGTCACCTCAGGAACCCACAATTGAGGAAAATGTGTCCGTTGATACCCCTGATGATGCCGCAAAACCTGTTGCAGCACAGGCGGAAGAAGATGAAACGCCCGCAATCGAAGCCAGTCCGGTAGAGGAGCCCGTTTCCGAGACGCCAGTGGAAACTGCTTCCGAGCACGCAGCTTCCAATGAGCCTCCTGTTGAAGATGCACCTGCCGAAGCAAAGGAAGAAGCGACCGAAGACGCCGCTTTTGCACCTGAGCCAACAGCCGAACCTGTCGCCGATGACGTTCAAGATAGTGAATCAGCGGATTCTGCTGACACTTCTGCGTCGGAAACTTCTACGCCCAAGGCCGTTGAAGTTGCACCTGACCAACCGCACGAACCAGTCGCGTCTCCATCCGCGAGCGAGCCAGTTGAAACTCCTTCCGAGAGCAAGCCAACGGACGCCACTGAAACTCTTGCTGAAACCGAAACTGTGGAAGTTCAGAGCCCGCCCGTTGCCCAAGATACACCGGAAGAGCAGCCTCCTGCTGTTGATGCATCCGTGAAGAGCGGCGACGTACCCACACAAAAAGCCGTCTCGGAGCTTCCAGTCGCTCAAGACACCCCATCGGCAGAAGCAGCAACTGATGAAGCCACACCAACATCGCCTGTGGAGGCACCCGCCGCAGAGCCTGTGGAGCCTGTCAAAGAGACAAGCGCACCCCTGCCCTCATTTCTACGCAGCCCTCCTTCAGAGCAGCCTTCGATGGATGCGGTTGAGGCACCAAGTGTCGACGATACAGGCCCAACCAGTGTCCCCGTAGAATCGCCGCAGCAGGCTGAACCTGTTACAGAGACTGAAGAGCCACTGCGCCCCAAAGCACGTGATATTGGTATGCCTAGCATTACACCCGAAGCTAAAATACATGCTGAAAGCGCGGCCCTTACCCGTGCCACTCAGATCAGCAAGCTGGATACAGCCAGTGCAGCACAGGTAAAGCCGCTTCTGGCTCAACTCTCCGCCTTGCGCGACCGTATGGCGGCGCGTTCCGGTGGCGCACAGCCTAAATCCTAAAACCCGTGGCTGTCGGTGCAATTGCCTCTTGCACAGCGACGTTTATGCGGTATGAACACGCCATGTTCGGGCTATGGCGCAGCCTGGTAGCGCGTCCGTCTGGGGGACGGAAGGTCGC
>CAWVZA010000132.1:0-6864 GCA_963934545.1 uncultured Sulfitobacter sp. | reverse complement strand
GTTTAGCGACCTAAGGCGGGGTTCGCAGGTACCTGGCAACAGAAACCTGCACTTTATTCCCCCGCCACATCAAGTCGTTTGCTTTATGCGCAGATCCGTGTGTCGGCTGAAATTTGGCCAAGCTGGCGGCTGCCTCCGCTGACATAAGTAGGTGTACGCAAATCCGCAATCACTCAGCAGTGTGCGGATTGCAGTATTGTCGCACAACGTACGGCGTACCTGAACTTGCTGACTGTTGAGCAATGCCGTGCTGTTCACTTCTGCATAATCCGGCGGAACACGGTAAAAGTACCGCACGTTCAAACCGCGGACAGCCATGTTGCTAAACTGGATGTGTCCGTTGGCGGCCATCTTGTCTTGCTGGTTCATCTGACGCGCCGTGCGCTCGAAAAACTTGACGATTTTCTTTTGCTCGGGCGTCAACTCATCCGTCTGGTCCAATCCCTGCTGAGACAACGCGACAATCCGGCCAATTTGTGCCGCTGTGGATTGGCCTAACAAGTTAACATCAGCACTCGTCACTATTTCGGCAACGGCTGCCTGCTGAACAGGCTAAGCAACTGGCACCACTTGCGCTTGCTACTGCACTCGAGCTTGGAATGATACAACTTGCGGGGCAACGGGATCAGGTCCGTTCAATTTATCCAGTACGAAAACAACACAGAGCGCCAAGAGCGCTTCAGTCGACATCATGCCGACCATATCTTTAACTTCCATTACAATCCCCCCCCCAGGGCCTAAGCAGTGGCGCACACAAATTGTTGCGTTCTCTATTAGTAGTGCCACTGTGAAAATTTGTTACCATATAGAGCGTCGGAAGTGCAATCATGGTTGATACCCTAAGTTGTCTTCTTTCGCTTATGTCGCGAACTGATGCGCTGCTTATTCGCGCACGCCAAACCGAGCATTGTCGATAACCCGCGCTGCCTTGACCTGCTGCCGATGACATGTCATTGATTTCACGTGGGGAGTAGTCTGCGAACGCCCCGTGAGGCGCCAGCCAGAGGTTGGCATGTTTTCCAACGAAAAGGATGCATGCCATGGCTGCCCCGAATGAAATTTCTGTCCTACAACTCCTCCGCCTGATCGGTTTGCCCGACGCGCCTGTTATTGTGGACATCTCAATTGATCCTGATTTCGCTGATGATACCTTCCTGATTCCCGGTGCGTTTCGTCACCCCCACACGGATATCGAAGGGCTGAAATCCCGCCTCGACGAGCGTGCAGCGGTCATCGTTTGTCAAAAGGGGATCAAGTTGAGCCAAGGGCTCGCGGCGCGGCTGCGCTGTGACGGCTTACAGGCTGAATACCTCCAAGGCGGCAATTACGCGTGGCGTGATCATCCAGATGCGCCCCGTGTGACCGCTGCTGCAATTCCACCTTTGGTCGATGCTGCAACGCTTTGGGTGACCCGCCACCGCCCCAAGATTGAACGCATCGCCGGCCCTTGGCTGATCCGCCGTTTTGTCGATGCAAAGGCACGCGTGCTGTTTGTCTCCCCCGCCGAGGTCGAAGGGGTCGCCGACCGTTACAGCGCAACGCCCTTTGATATCGAGGGCGTGTTCTGGTCACACCGTGATGAGACTTGCACATTCGACACCATGCTTACTGAATTTGGGCTACAAACACCTGCGCTCTCGCGCCTCGCCACTGTTGTGCGTGCGGCTGATACCAACACTCACGATTTATCCCCCCAAGCGGCAGGGCTGCTGGCCCTCTCGGTTGGTCTGTCACGGCAATACCGCTCGGATGAGACCCAGCTGGAGGCCGGTATGGCGCTTTATGATGCGCTTTATCGCTGGGCGCGCGATGGTCAGGACGAAGGACACGATTGGCCAGCGGAGCGGAAATCATGAGCACACCAAGCTGGAGCAACATGGCCCGCGTCTTTGGCCGCATCGGACTGCTGTCTTTTGGCGGGCCAGCGGCACAAATCGCACTGATGCACCGCGAATTGGTAGAGACGCGGTACTGGCTCTCCGAGCAATCCTACCTGCGCGCATTGAGCCTGTGCATGCTCTTACCCGGACCAGAGGCAATGCAGCTGGCCACCTATGCGGGCTGGCGGTTACGGGGCACGTGGGGGGGGCTTTTGGCGGGGCTGCTCTTTGTCATCCCTGGTGCGATTGTTATTGCCCTGCTGGCGTTGCTTTATGCAAACTTCGGCCAGCTTCCCTTAGTGCAGGCGGCTTTTCTAGGGATCAAAGCAGCCGTAATCGTTGTGGTGTTTCAAGCACTGCGAAAAGTCGCAGGCAAAGCCCTGATCGGCGCCCAAGGATACGTTATCGCCCTGCTCTCCTTTCTGGCCTTATTCGTTTTAGGACTACCCTTCCCACTGATCATCATCGTTGCGGGTCTATGGGGCGTTTTGCGCGCCGGTGATCGGGCTCCGCAGGAAACTCCAGAGCCACAAAATGCCGCTCCCTTGCGCACAATCGCTCTTTGGGGCGCGCTTTGGGCTGTACCTCTTGTCGCGTTATGGGCATTGGATGCAGACTTCCTCCTCCAGCTTGGCCTGTTCTTCTCCAAACTCGCTGTTGTCACGTTTGGTGGGGCCTATGCGGTCTTGGGCTATATGACGCAAACAGTCGTGAGCGATTTTGGTTGGATCACAACCGAGCAAATGATTGATGCGCTTGGATTGGCAGAGACGACACCCGGCCCCCTGATCCTTGTGACCCAATTCGTGGCCTTGCTTGCTGGCTTTGCCCAGTCGGGCATTGGTGGTGCTATCGCTGCGGGAGTGCTGGCGCTGTGGGTCACATTCACACCCTGCTTTTTGTGGATATTCCTCGCAGGTCCCTACCTCGAAAAAATCAGCGTACAGCCCCGCCTCTCTGCTGGCCTCACTGCAATCACGGCAGCAGCAGTTGGGGTGATCGCAAACCTTACGCTGTGGTTTGCGATCCATGTTCTGTTCACCGTTGTACCAGAGCCGCGGGTCCTCGCCCTGCCCCTGCCCGACTGGACGAGCTTTGATCCTATTGCAGCTGGGCTTGCGGCCCTCGCTGCTGTCATGATGCTCTATTTTAAGATAGGATTTGTGCGGACCATGGCCGCACTCGGCACTTGGGCGCTTGGCTTCGGGCTGTTGTAATCTGGCCCCTTTAATCCCGTTCGGAATCGCCTATGATCGGGCAACTGAATTAAAGCCCGAGGTTTCTGACATGAGCGACACCATCGACTATGGCAATCTCATGCATAACGCCATGCGCAGCCTGATCCGCAACGTCCTGCTCGACGTAAAGGACAATGGCCTCCCTGGTGCGCATCACTTCTTCATCACGTTTGATACCTCGCACCCAGATGCCGAATTGGCTGATTGGCTGTCCGATCGCTACCCTGACGAGATGACTGTCGTCATGCAGCACTGGTATGACGGGCTCGAAGTGACAGAGGATGGCTTTTCAATCACGCTGAACTTTGGCGATGCCCCAGAGCCACTTTATGTGCCTTATGATGCGATCCGTACCTTTGTAGATCCGTCGGTCGAGTTCGGTTTGCGGTTCGAACAAAAGGACGAAGAAACAAAGACAGAGCTCGAGACTATTGAAGATGCTTTGACCCAGACCGACGAATCCAAGCTTGAAGTTGAAGAAGCGCCCACCAAAGCCGCCGAAATCGTATCTCTCGACAGTTTTCGCAAGTCTTAAACTAGCGCCTAGCACCACCAGCCGCTAGACAGCCCTGAAACCAACACAACCTAGAATTCCCTGAGGAGCGCCCCCATGGCCAACACCCGTACCGAGACCGACAGCTTTGGCCCATTGGAAGTGCCTGCGGATAAATACTGGGGCGCACAGACCCAACGCTCGATCATCAACTTTCCCATCGGTTGGGAAAAACAACCAATCGCCATCGTGCGCGCATTGGGCGTGATCAAGCAGGCCTGCGCAGAAGCCAACATGGCCCAAGGGTCGCTGGATGCTGAGCGCGGAAAAGCTATTGTCGAGGCAGCATCCGAAGTTGCCGCAGGCAAATTCGACGACAACTTCCCACTTGTCGTCTGGCAGACAGGCTCTGGCACACAGTCCAACATGAACGCCAATGAAGTCATCGCCAACCGCGCCATCGAGATTATGGGCGGTGTCATCGGCTCAAAAGATCCTGTGCACCCCAACGACCACTGCAACATGGGGCAGTCGTCAAACGATACTTTCCCCACGGCCATGCACATCGCCACTGCGCGTACCGCTCACGATTTTCTGCTCCCCGGCCTGCGCAAATTACACGCAGGTTTGCAGGCAAAGGTCGAAGAGTTCGAGGGTATCATCAAGATTGGTCGCACCCACACGCAAGATGCGACACCGCTAACGCTCTCCCAAGAGTTCTCGGGCTATACGCACCAAGTTGCTATGAGCATTCGCCGCGTCGAAGACGGCCTTGGCCGTATCTATGAGTTGGCCCAAGGTGGCACAGCCGTTGGTACGGGCCTCAACACAAAAGTTGGCTGGTCCGAAACCGTCGCGGCCAACATGGCCCGCATTTCTGGCTTGCCCTTCATCACAGCGCCCAACAAATTCGAGGCGCTCGCAGCCCATGACGCGATGGTCGAAATCTCTGGCCACCTGAAAACAGTCGCCGCATCTCTGTTCAAAATCGCCAATGACATCCGCCTGCTCGGCTCCGGTCCACGTTGCGGACTTGGCGAACTAATCCTGCCAGAGAACGAACCTGGCTCCTCCATCATGCCCGGCAAAGTGAACCCGACACAGTGTGAAGCTTTGACCCAAGTCTGCGCCCACGTATTCGGCAATGATGCCGCTGTTGGTTTTGCAGGCTCGCAAGGTCACTTCGAGCTGAACGTCTACAAACCCATGATGGCCTATAATGTGCTGCAATCCACGCAGCTTTTGGGCGATGCGGCTTCCGCTTTCACTGACAACCTTATCGTTGATCTCAAGGCCGACCCAGTTCGCATCGAGAAACTGATGCGCGAGTCGCTGATGCTGGTCACAGCGCTGGCGCCTGAGATTGGCTATGACAATGCGACCAGGGTTGCCAAGACAGCCCATAAGAACGGAACAACCCTCAAGGAAGAGGCAATCGCCCTCGGCTTTGTCGACGATGAGACATTCGACCGCGTTGTGCGGCCGGAGAACATGATTGGACCAAAATGAGCAATCCTCTGAGCCTGGGCAAAGCCCGCAAAGACCGCGACCGTTCTGCCCGTAAATCACAAGCGGATCAGAACACCGTCCAATTCGGTCAGTCCAAAGCGCAAAAAGAAGCGCTCAAGGCGCGTGCAGAACAGATTGCGCGCAACCTTGAAGGCCACAAACGCGAGACATGACTGCGCGGCCCGTGAAACACTCTGTCACGTTGCACGGGCACCGCACGTCGATCTCGCTTGAGGCACCATTTTGGACCGAGCTTCGAAAAATTTCTGTTGAAAAAGGTATGCCGATCAATGCCTTGGTCTCAAAGATTGATGAGGGGCGCGGCATGGATAGTGGCCTTGCCTCCGCTATCCGAGTCTACGTCCTTGAGGCATTAAAGGATCGTTTATCAAGCGCGGAGTAATCGACGCGCGCAGTCTGCTCTTTATCTGCGCCCCAGCCAAATAAATTAACTACGGCACCAATGTGCGCGGCGTTCAAGCTGTGAAATCGCTGACAAGCTATTGATTTATAACATCAAAAGCTGGTCCGCGTTGTCTTGTTGACGATTTCCGAAAATTAAACCGTAAGCAGTTTTTAAAACGTCCGAAGATTTACGCGACCGAAGCCGCATAAATCTTGGTGATGTTCGCCCCGAGTGCTGCGTTGAACTCCGCATCAGACATCTTGGCGCTCAGTCCTTCGGCCAACGCACGGCTAAAACTCGCGATCATCTTGTGGTTCTGGCTCAGCAAATCACACGCCACATCAGTGGAATACCCACCGGACAGTGCTACAACGCGCAAAACGCGTGGATGATCTGCAAGTGCATCGTACAGACCAGCCTTGGTCGGAATCGTGAGCTTGAGAATAACATCAATATCGTCTGACAACATGTCAAATTTACTTATCAATTCCACAAATAGAATATCTTCTGCTTCAGCTTTTGTCGCACTCTCGATATGAACTTCAGGCTCAATAATCGGTACGAGACCCGCAGCAGCAACCTGATGCGCGACTTCAATTTGCTGTGTCACAACATCCGCAATGCCTTTTGTATTTGCGTCCAAGATCAAGGAGCGTTCTTTTGTTCCAAAAACCCCCTTCTCGCTAGCCCTTGCCAAAAGCGCATCCAGTTCAGGCATAAGCTTGAGCAACTGCACGCCATTCGCCTCATCCATCAAACCTTTGTCGATTTTCAAAAACGGCACAACACCACGGTCTTCCCAAAGCAGCTGAGCTGTAGGCTTACCATTGATCTCGCTGTCCATCGTCCGCTCGAACAAAATTGCACCCAGCACTTTGTCAGATGTGAAATCATCCGCGAGAATGATACGGCTGCGCATCGCATGCACCGCTGCGTACATCTCGTCATCGCCAGAATAGTCCGTAGGCTCTACCCCGTAGAGCGCCAGTGCTTTGGGCGTCGAGCCACCTGATTGATCAAGTGCGGCGACAAAGCCAGCTGCGGTTGCCATGCGGGTGCGTTGTGCATCTTTTTGGGCCATGAATACTGCCTTTTACGCTAAAATTTGTGTTTGTGCCATCCTAAAGCCAATATCCAGCCAGCACCAGATGCTTTGACGCTGTTAGCGCTCGCGGCGGGTAAAGGTGAGGCGGATGCCATCTTTGGCGCGCACTGTAAGATGCGCCACAGGCACTGGATCTGGACCCGCCTTGATCCGATAGTCACGCATAATACGGCTCAGGAGCAACGGCCCCTCAATCATTGCAAACCCAGCACCAGGACACACACGCGCGCCCG
>CAWVZA010000131.1:0-6938 GCA_963934545.1 uncultured Sulfitobacter sp. | reverse complement strand
CGGCCTCTATTTCAACGGCGGCTGGTGTTATGGCGGGTTCAAGGCGACCCCCGCCTCGGGCATGTGCTTTGCCCATTTGCTTGCCCGTGACGCCCACCACCCCAATGCCACTGCCTATCAGTTTGACCGTTTCGAGAAGGGCCTGATGATCGACGAAAAAGGCATGGGGAACCAACCGAACCTGCACTGACACCCCTCCTTCATTTAGCCAATTAAACTCAATTCCACCCCCACCGCGAGCACCCAGATATGATTATCAATCACCCCCTCCTCGGCCCCCGCGACAGCGCTGAATTCACCTACATGGGGGATGCGCGTCTGATCGACCGCCCCGATGCAGACACCGAGACAGCGGCGCAGGACTTCTATGAGTACGGCTACTTGCGCGACAACCCCGCAGGCTGGCACGATGAGTTGTGGTTTCATGAGGCGGGTGACCGCTCATGGTTGGTGGTGACCCGCAACACGCTCACCCACGAAATCAGGGACGTCAAACTCGCACGCGATGTCGCACGCAGCAGAGGGCGCAGCACATGACACAGAAAAACAGGCTCTCTGGCGGTCAGATCGACTTCGCCACGACCCATAAATTCATGTTCGACGGCAAACAGTATACGGGGCACGCGGGCGATACGCTTGCTTCCGCGCTATTGGCGAATGGTGTGCGGCTCATGGGGCGCTCGTTCAAATACCACCGCCCCCGCGGTCCGCTGACCGCTGGCTCTGAAGAGCCAAACGCGCTGGTGGAATTGCGCGGCGGTGCGCGGCAAGAGCCAAACACCCGTGCCACCACAACCGAGCTTTATGACGGTCTGCTGGCGCGCAGCCAGAACCGCCTCGGCTCGCTCAAGTTTGACCTACTCTCGATCAATGACCGCTTCTCGAACTTTCTGACCGCAGGCTTCTATTACAAAACCTTCATGTGGCCTGCGGTCTTTTGGGAAAAAGTATACGAGCCGATCATCCGCCATGCGGCGGGTCTTGGATCTCTCTCGCTAAAAGATGATCCTGACGTCTATGACAAAGGGTTCTTGCACTGTGACCTGCTGATCGTGGGTGCGGGTCCGGCGGGGCTTGCTGCTGCGCTTACGGCGGGGCGTGCGGGTGTCAATGTGATCCTCGCTGATGAAGATTTCGCCATGGGCGGACGATTGAATTCTGAAACCCATGCCTTGGGCGATCAATCAAGTGCTGATTGGGCCACTGCCACCATGGCAGAGCTGTCCTCCCTCTCCTATGTGCGCATTATGGCCCGCACCACAGTTATTGGGGCATTCGACAGCGGTATTTACGGCGCAGTTGAGCGGGTGAGCGATCATCTCCACACCCCTGACGCGGGCAAACCCCGTCAGATCCTGTGGCGCATCTATACCAAGCAGACGGTGCTTGCCGCTGGCGGGATCGAACGCCCCATTGCCTTCGAGAACAACGACCGTCCAGGCATCATGCTCGGCTCGGCGTTGCGCACCTATGCGAACCGTTATGCCGTCACGGCGGACAAACGCGTGGCAATCTTTACCAACAATGACGAGGGTCACCGCACAGCGATGGACCTCCAAGCCAAAGGTGTAAAAATCGCGGCAGTGGTTGATGTACGCGCCGATGCGCCGCGCAGCACGGACTATGAGGTGTTGCACGGTGAAGTGGTCGACACCAAAGGGCGGCTCGGGCTTACCTTCGCCGAAGTCCGCCTTGCCGATGGCAGCATGCGCACGCTGGAATGTGGCGCATTGGGCCTGTCAGGCGGTTGGAACCCTAACGTTCATCTAACCTGTCACCAACGGGGCCGCCCCACATGGAACGAGAGCCTCGCCGCCTTTGTTCCGGGCGGTACGCTGCCTCCTGGCATGTCGGTTGCGGGCGCTGCCAATGGCGATATGTCCACCGCAGCGGCCCTGCGCGGCGGTGCCGAGGCGGCGCAAAAGGCGCTTGGCCTCACGGGCGCACTGCCCACCTTGCCCCAAGCTGAGGATGCCCCCGTCAACATCACCCCCTTCTGGTATGTTGAAGGGTGTAGCCGTGCATGGCTGGACCAACAAAACGATGTCACCGTTAAGGATGTGAAGCTCAGCCACCAAGAGGGCTTCCGCTCCGTTGAGCATCTCAAGCGCTATACCACGCTAGGGATGGCTACGGATCAGGGCAAGACTTCCAACATGGGCGGCCTTGCGATCATGGCCGAACTGGCGGGCAAGCCAATCCCCGAAGTTGGCACCACGATCTTCCGCCCGCCTTATACGCCCACTGCCATTGGCGTGTTTGGTGGACGGCATCGCGGCATGGAGTTTCACCCTACCCGCCTCACGCCGTCGCACACATGGGCGCAGGAACAAGGCGCGGTATTTGTTGAAGTCGGCAACTGGCTCCGGGCGCAATGGTTCCCCCACGCAGGTGAAACAACATGGCGTAAAAGCGTGGACCGCGAAGTGCTTGCCACCCGCACTTCGGTTGGTGTTTGCGATGTGACAACGCTGGGCAAGATCGACGTGCAGGGCACCAATGCGGCCACCTTCCTGAACAAAGTGTACTGCAACGGGTTTGCAAAGCTGGCAGTGGGCAAGGTCCGCTATGGCCTGATGCTGCGCGAAGACGGAGTCGCGATGGATGACGGCACTGCTGGACGGCTGGCCGAAGATCATTTTGTCGTCACCACAACCACGGCCAACGCCCTGCCCGTCTATCACCACATGGAATTTGTGCGCCAGTGCCTGTTCCCCGATCTGGATGTGCAGCTGATTTCCACCACCGAAGGCTGGGCGCAATATGCCGTGGCAGGACCAAACAGCCGCAAGGTGCTCGAGAAGATTGTGGATACCGACATCTCGAACGAGGCGTTCCCCTTCATGGCCTGTGCGAACATCACTGTTTGCGGCGGCCTGCGTGCACGCTTGTTCCGCATCTCTTTCAGTGGGGAGTTGGCGTATGAAATCGCTGTGCCTACAGCCTATGGTGACGTTCTGATCCGCAAAATTATGGAAGCAGGTGCCGAATATGATATCGCGCCTTACGGCACCGAAGCCTTGGGCGTGATGCGCATCGAGAAAGGTCACGCTGCTGGCAACGAATTGAACGGCACCACCACCGCACAAAACCTCGGGATGGGGAGAATGGTCAGCAAGGCCAAGGACAGCATCGGCGCGGTACTGTCGCGCCGCGAGGGGCTGAACCGCGACGGTAATCTGCGTCAGGTCGGTATCAAACCCGTTGACCCCAACGATCCAGTTCCCGCTGGCGCGCATCTGATGTCGGCGAATGGTCCTGTGGATGCCGCCCACGATCAGGGCTATGCGACCTCTGCGTGCTACTCCCCCACCCTCGGCCATTCAATCGCGCTTGGGTTCCTCAAGGACGGGTCAAACCGTTTGGGAGAGCGGATGCGATTGGTGAGCCCACTCACCGATGTCAGCGTCGAAGTTGAAATCGTCAGCGCCCATTTTGTTGACCCGGACGGGGAGAGACTTCGTGCATGATCTCAAGACAGTAACCGCATTGGGCGAGGCAGTGCCGCGCGTCGATGCCTTTGACCACATCACCATCACCGAGAATGACGGGCTGGCACTTGCCTCTGTTGCGGCGCGGATGGGTCAGGAAGCGGCGTGCCACAGCGCGTTCAAAAGCCTGCTTGGCGCTGTTCCCGATGTTGGAAGAGCGGTCCTGCGCGATCCCGAGGCAGGGTTTTGGATGGGGCCAGAGCAGTGGATGTTGGGCGCCCCGCGGGCCACGCATGAGCTATTGGCCGATCAGCTCAAATCGCTTGTGGGTGATGCGGCATCGGTAACAGAGCAATCGGGCGCGTGGGTTTGCTTTGATGTGACAGGCCCCGCGATGGAGGCGTTTTGTGAGCGTATCTGCGCTGTGCCAATCCGCCAGATGGTGTCAGGAGACGTGCAGCGCACCGTGATCCACCAGTTGGGGTGTTTTGTTATTCGCCGCGAGGCAAGCGACCATATTCGCATTCTTGGCCCCCGCTCCTCGGCCAAAACACTGCACCATGCGTTGCTCACGACGGCCCATTCCATAGCCTAACAAGTGGTGCAGACAGCATGCAACTCCTTGAAAAAATGCGCGTTGCGACGGAGGGCACTTCTTCCGCGCGGCTCATGATGCCGACCGCCCCGCGTGTGGGCGACATATCAAGGTCGAGCGCTACCAGATGCCCCTTGCGATGTCATTTGCCGCCACGCCCGCGCTGATAATCCAGACAGTCTGCGGATCTGAGCGCACGACCGCACGCCCGAAGGTGGGCGATGCCGTTTCGATCCGGTTGCGAAAGAGCGGCACACCCTGCGCAATCAACAGTCGCGCAACCAAGGGCCTGATCGCGGAATCTTTGGGCGGGTAGAGCACACGAAACTGGTTCAGCTCCGCGAAATCATGCACTTTTACAGCGGGACTATCGGGGCGCGCCACGATAGCCACCTCCTCAGTATATAGCTGCTGGAAACTCAGACCAACCATCGTGTCAGGCTTCCCCAGCCGCCCCACCATCAGATCAAGACCACCACTGCGCAGCCGTGCCGTCAAATCATGGTGCGGCCCTTCATGGATTTCCACGAGGGTATCAGGGCTTTGTCTTGTGAAGGACAGCACGGCATCGGGCAAAAGAGCCGATGCCACACTGGGCAAGGCACCAATCTTCAACACCCCTGCTGCAACACTCGCCGACTGGATACTGCGCAACCCGTGGCGCAGCGCAGCGGTGCTTTGTTTGGCGAAGTGCAAAAAGACCTCCCCCTCGGGCGTCAGGGACACGCCTGACCTGCTCCGCTCCATCACCACCACGCCAAGTATATCTTCGAGTTCTTTCAGCGTTTTGGAGATTGCAGGCTGCGTCAGGTTTAACTGTTCCGCCGCTATCTTGAAACTGCGTACGCGTGCAATCGCGCTAAAGGCATCGAGGTGGCGAAACTTTACCCGGCGGTCCATCGCTATACATTCCAATAATGGTAACCAAATTGCTCAATACCTCACTTTCAATACCCTTACAAACATGTCAAATATTGATGTGAGCAGCTGCTGGAGAATACCATGAAAACACAGGTCGCAATCATTGGGGGTGGGCCATCGGCCCTGTTGCTTGCCCAGCTTTTGCACAAGCGCGGCATTGAGAGTGTCGTATTGGAGCGTAAGACCAAGGATTATGTTCTGGGCCGTATTCGTGCGGGTGTGTTGGAACAAGGGCTCGTCAGCCTGATGGAGGAAGCGGGCTGCGCCGAGCGCCTGCACGCCGAGGGGATGCCCCATGACGGCACGCTGATTTCCTACGGCGACGAGATGTTTCGCGTTGATTTCACAGAGCATACGGGTAAGCCTGTCATGGTCTACGGCCAGACCGAAGTGACTCGCGACCTCTATGATGCGCGGGAGGCCCATGGCGGAAAGATTGAATTCAACGTTGAAGATGTGGTCATTCATGGCGCCGACACCGACACGCCGCATATTTATTACACCGTGGACGGTCAGCCCCAGCGCCTTGATTGTGATTTTGTGGCGGGCTGCGACGGCTTTCATGGGGTCAGTCGCCAGACAATCCCCATTGATGTGCGAAAAGAATATGAGAAGGTCTATCCCTTTGGCTGGCTTGGTATTTTATCCGAGACACCGCCCGTCAATCATGAGCTGATCTATGCCAACTCGCCGCGTGGCTTTGCCCTATGCTCCATGCGCAATGACAACCTGAGCCGCTATTACATTCAATGCTCTTTGAGTGACAAACCTGAGGATTGGACCGACGAAGCGTTCTGGCAGGAACTCAAACGCCGCATCCCTGCTGATCAGGCCAAAAAGCTGGTGACAGGTCCGAGCATCGAGAAATCCATCGCGCCGCTGCGGTCGTTCGTGACCGAGCCGATGCGCTGGGGACGGTTGTTCCTGTGTGGTGATGCTGCGCACATCGTGCCGCCTACGGGAGCCAAGGGGCTGAACACCGCCGCCTCTGATGTGCATTACCTCTACAACGGGCTGCGCGATTTTTATGAGAATGACAGCACCGATGGCATCGATAGCTATTCCGAAAAGGCGCTGGCGCGGGTGTGGAAGGCAGAGCGGTTCAGCTGGTGGTTCTCCTCTCTGATGCACACCTATCCTGACCAGTCCGAGTTCGACCTCAAAATGCAGGTCGCAGAGATTGAGTTCCTGCGCTCCAACAAGGCCGCGCAACAGGCGATGGCGGAAAACTACGTGGGCCTGCCCTACTAAAGGATTTGCAAGATGAGCACACGATTTGAACAGGGCATGACAACCCGCCGCGCCGTTCTGGGCGATGCCCATGTGGACCGTGCAGAGGCAAACAAGTCTGCCTTTGATGAGCCGTTCCAGAGCATGATCACCGAAGGGGCGTGGGGCACTCTTTGGTCCGACGACAGCATCGCGCACCGCGAACGCTCCATGCTGACACTGGCGCTATTGGCGGCCACTGGAAACTTTGAGGAAATCCCGATGCACGTTCGCGCCACGGCAAATACTGGGGCCAGCCCACAAGACGTGCTCCAAGCCTTTATGCATGTGGCGGTCTATGCAGGGGTTCCAAAAGCCAACCACGCCATTAAGCTGGCCAAGCAGACTTATGCTGAGATGGGAGTAGACCTATGAGCACCACCCCTCCCAAAGCAGGCGGGTTTATCCCGCGTGACCGTGTTTGGCAGCCCGATGCGTTGACCCCGCCCTATAAGACCAGCATCAAGCGTAGCCCGCAGGCCGCTTTGCTGTCCTTCCCTTCCACCTTGAGCGAAGAGACATCGCCAGTCTTTGGTCACAATCTCATCGGCAAGCTCGATAACGATCTGATCCACAACTATGCGAAAGACGGCGAGAGCGCGATTGGTCCGCGTATCATCGTGCATGGCCGTGTGCTGGATGAGAACGGACGCGGTGTGTCGGGCGCACTGCTAGAGTTCTGGCAAGCCAACGCGGGCGGACGGTATCGCCATAAAAAAGAG
>CAWVZA010000130.1:0-6942 GCA_963934545.1 uncultured Sulfitobacter sp. | reverse complement strand
CCAGATACGCCGCCAACCTTCAAACCGCCCAAACACCAGATTCAGTCATAACTCACAGCGCTTCTTTTGGCAAAGTAGGTTCAAATTGGTAAGGTGGTTCGGGATCGACTACCAGTGAACCGGGTTCATCGGTTGTTTCGCTGAATGCTTGTACCTGCTTTTGTAAGATGTTGCCTCGGCTTCAGGCTTTTGCTTACTACTGATGGTATGTACGTCCCATTGCTGGGGTTCTACGTAGACCGGCAAGCTGCACAGATAAGCGAGGGTTTGATCGGTGCGCTCGCGATCGTCTTCAATTTGGCTGAGCTTTGTTAGTTCTGGGGATGATTGCGCTGCCGGTGTGTTTTTGAAGCGGAGACCAATGAAAGTTTTCGTTCTGCGGGTTTGAATTCCAAGTTGGCTACTGGCGTCAGATCAGTGACCTGCGTGTTGTTGAGAAGGAGGGTCTGCAATTCAGTGTGTCCTTGCAGGGATGAGATGTCCGTGACCTGCGTTCGGCGAAGATAGAGGTATTGTAATCCAGTGAGGCCTTGCAGCGGTGAAATGTCCGTGACCTGCGTGTTGTCGAGATTGAGGCTCTGCACTCCAGTGAGGCCTTGTAAGGAAGGAAGTGCCGTGAGCGTTTTACGGCTGCTGAGATCAAGGCGTTCACCTCCTTCACGGCGCGCCTCCTCAATCAGCCGCTCTGCCTCCGCGTAAGCCTCATCCGCTGTCATCGCCATTCATGCACTCCCTTTGACCAAAGACTGCACCACGCAAAGAAATCCTTCACCTGCCGAAGTAACCTCTTGACGCATTACAGCCCTTGGCATATCCCGCGGGGACACTTTGAGGCTTAGGCCGAAAAGGTGCAGCGCGCGGTTGTAGCTCAGCTGGTTAGAGTATCGGCCTGTCACGCCGAGGGTCGCGGGTTCGAGCCCCGTCAACCGCGCCACTGCTGCTTAAAAGGCCTTCCTTCGGGGAGGCCTTTTTGCGTTTGGGCGGGTGCGTTTTAGGATTTGCTCAGCTTTTGAAACCCAGCGTTGCCTCGATCACGGGATCAAGCTGGCTGTGCATCCATTCAACGTCTGCATCGTCCGATGTCTCAGGGGCAGGGGCGCGGTCCTCAACGGCAGGGGTAAAGCGATTGCCCATGCGCCGTTCTACGGGCGCGTATCCGCGCTCTGTCGGCGCAAGGTCAAAGGTTTCGGCCAGATCAGCCAGAAATGCCTGCGGGTTCGCGTTGAACGCGTCCAGCGAGACATAGACCACGGACGCGCCACGGGCCGGTAGGCTCAGCAAGGCGCGATGTTTGAGATTGCGCATGGCAAAGATAGGGTCAAAACATGCGCCCGTGATAGGATAGCGGTCCCATCGCAGCTCGTGATCCAGCGGTGTGAGGCGCAGAGCGATGTTGTCAAGGTGGCCCATTTTATCGACATAGGCTTGCCACGGATTGCGTAGGAACTCGGCAAAGCTCAGGCTTTGTATGGTTGGGTCGGCGTGCCACGGGCGTTTGTAGAGGGAATGCGCCCAAGCGCGCGGATTTCGTACAGCGACGATGGTGAGAAAGGTGGGGGGCAGCGCGATCATGTGCGGGAAGCCATGTTTCCAGCCCAAAGCTTCGGTTTTTGCGAATTTTCAGGGATTCGTGCACGATCTTGCGGATGACATTGGTGCCGCAGCCGCGCTCGCCCAAAACTTGGAAGCGGTCCACTTGGGCATCATGCGCCTTGTGCAGGTGCCAGCCTGTGGCAATCATATTGGGCTGCATTTTCGCCGCAAGTGCCGCAAATTCTGGTGTGTCGGTGGCGTGGGCCATTGTCATTTTGCGTCTCTCGCGGCTTACTGCTCCTGCATCCCGCAGGGTTGGCACAGTGTGGTCAATCGCGCGGGAAATGAAAAGAAGGAAGAGGCATGCAGGCAGGTGCAGTTGTAACAATGGTGCGCGATGATGCGTTTTTTCTGCGCGCATGGCTGGCGCATTACGGCGAGATGTTCGGGCGGCAGAACTGTTACGTGATCAACCATGGTTACGGCGCATAAGTGGCGGGACTTGCCAAGGGCTGTAACGTCATTGGTATTCCGGGCGATCCGCACAAGAATTTCGATGTGAAACGCTGGGGGTTGCTTAACAATCTAGTGGGCGGTTTGCGCAAATATTACCGCCATGTGATTGTCGGTGATGTTGGCGAGTTGGTGATTGTGGACCCGAAGGCAGAGATGAACCTGCTACAGTTTTGGAACAGCAACCAGAGAAAAAAGTGCTCACGCCCTTGGGTCTCGAAATGATCCACCGCGTTGATATCGAGCCTGAAGTGATCACTGATAAAATCCTTGGACCGCGCCGCCACGTGCGCCCTGCGCCGCATTATTCAAAGCCTTGTATCATCTTGGCAGCGGCAAAAATTGTGCGGGGTGGGCATTTCATCCAGTACCCAAAGCTGCACACACCAGAGGATTTGTATCTGCTTCATCTCAAGTTTTGCGATGCGATCAGTATACGGGTGCGATGGACCGCCGCGACGAGATCACCCGCGAGATGGGTGATGACATCAAAGGCACGTCCATTGGACGGCACTGGTTCTCGGAGGAGCGGGGGGAAGATCAAAAGACGTTTGAAGGCTTTGCCGACCTGACGCTCGAAGAAGGCTTTGACCTGAGCTTTATGCGCAAGCGGATGCAGCGCTCGTTCAAGGCGCGGGGAGAGACAGGGTATTTTGAGTTCAACCGCCCAACCTATGACACGCAATATCAGTTGCCGGAGCGGTTTAGCGGTGTGATCTAAGACTGTTTGCTTATGCGGCGTTCCGAACCTAGAGCGCTGCCAAGCGCACCGGCCAATCCTATTATCAGGATAAGCATTATGTTCGAGGGGTCATTTGCTGCGCTTAAAAAGCCTGTCATGACAGCGCAGAGGTGTACCCCGTCAAAGACGTAGTAAACACATCTGCGCGTGATCGGAAGTGCGGCCATCTTTGGCTCGCGCAAGAACCCGCTGCTATGAAGATAGCCTGCGTTAAGCGCAGTTTGGACAAGATTGACGGCACTCACCGCGAGAACGACCATGGCCAATGTCATTGGCGCAATATCGATATTCCAGACAGTAATGGCGAAATTGATCAAATAACTGATGGCGAATTTCCAGCCGTCGTTCTGTAAGCGGGCGATGAAGTCTGAAGGATTGGGCTGAAACGCGGGCATGGCTGGTCACCGCTTGTTTTTGATGATGTCGATGATCGTATCATGACGTCTTACTATCTCAAGTGGAATACCGAGCGTGTGTTTAGTTAGCTGCGAAAAACTGCCATATGGCAGATGCAGCGTCCAATTCGCGGCTTGCTGGCCCTTGGAGCCACGTCGCCCGCCGTCCTGCACCGGGCCACTCATGGCCATGACCGCGCAATGTGATGTGCAGCAGGCCAGCAGCGCATTTTGTATAGCGGATAAAGGCAGCAGTGGTGTCACCGCCTGTTTGGTTAAAGCGTTTGATGGGCGCGGGCGGGCCACACCGGTTGCGACGCGACCATTGCTCAAGTGTCTTGGACGTCGAGAGAAAACCGCCGTGGTTGCGGCTGGGAGGAAGCCCCTCTGGGGGAATGATCGGATCACCACTGCCGTGGATGAACAGGGCGGGCATTGGCGCGCCATTGGGACACTGCGGCTTGCGCTGTGCGTTCATGGCGACGGCAGCGATGGCGCGGATCAGATCAGGCTGGGCGCAAGACATGCGCAAGGCCATTGCCCCGCCATTTGAATGACCAGCGATATAGATATGGTCAGGGTCGGCACGACCGAGCGCGATTTGGCTGAGGATGAGGTTTGTAAGGTAGGTCATATCAGTAAAGGTGGGGCTGCTGTCATCCCAGCGCCGCGTAGGGCCTGTGGGGTAGGCGACACTAAACCCATGACTGTGGACAAGTGCGTCAAAGCCAGTCCTACGCCGAAGTGCAGCGCCCGTGCTGGTAAAGCCGTGCAGCACCAGAACAAAGGGGGCTGGGTTTGGAACGCTGCGCCCGTCTGTTATGATCACGGGGCGGCGTTGCTCTGCCCCAACGGGCAGTGTGAGGACTGGTAACAGTGCAATCACCGCTGCCAGCAAAAGCCGCATCAGCCGCGTTTGTCTTCGACGATGGCCTGCATCTGGTCCAGCGGCAGGTAGCCGCGTAAAAGCTCGTCTTGCATCACAAATGTAGGTGTGCCGGAGATGGCAAGGGTATTGGCCAACTCGCGGGTGGTGGCGATCTCGGCAGTGACTTCGTCGGAGTTCATGCGCGCCTCGATGGCGTCCATGTCCAGACCGAATGTATTGCCCAGACGGGCAAGCGCGGGCAGAGTGATATCGCCCTTAAAGCTCATCAGCGCATCGCCTACTGCCTTATAGCTGTCATCACCTGCGATTTGCTTGACCGCAATGGCAAAGCGGGAGGCGAGCACTGAGGCATCGCCAAGGATCGGCAGTTCTTTCACGATGAGTTTGATGTTGCCATCACTTTCAAGCAGTTGATCCACTTCGCCATGTGCGCGCTTGCAATAGCCACAGCGGTAGTCGAGGAATTCCACCAACACGATGTCGCCGTCAGGATTGCCTCCAACCCAAGAATAGCCGTCGTCGAAGATCGCATCGGCATTGTCTGTCACCAGCGTAAAATCAGCCTGTGCCTGAGTTTCGGCTTCGCGGTTTTGCAAAATCTCGACGGCCTGCATGATCACTTCGGGGTTCTCGAAGAGGTAGGCGCGGACTTCGGCACGAAACAGCGCGCGTTCCTCATCGGTCATGGGCGTCGGGTCTTGGGCAAATGCGCCAGTGGCGAGGGTGCCCAGCAGGGCGGTGGTGGCAATGAGGCGTTTCATATCAATCTACTCTCGTTTGGTGGTATCACTTGGCGGCGCGTTGGGATGCAATCAACACATCTTGAGCCCGCTGCCAAGGGCCGGAGCCTGTGGCAAGCAGTCTTATGGCGCGTTTTGCATGGATACCAGCGTCTTTGAGGCGTCCTTGGATTGCAAACCGTTCGGCTGTGGTGAGGGCGGCCATGCCTGTCTGGCCAGTCTTGGCATAGGCAGTGGCCAGATCGCGCAACATAGAGCCGTCCCGAAAATCCTGACGCCGCGATTTCTCCAGCACACTGCGGGCTGTTTTGACCTGACCTGAGGCCAGCAGGGCACGGCCATAGCTTGATAGTAGCAGCGGATCGTTGGGCGCACGCTTTACTGCGTTAGCATGGACGTTTGCGGCTGCTTTGAAGTTGCGGGTCTCCAACAGGATCTGCCCTTTTTGATCGCGCAAGAAGGGATCATTGGGGCTCGATGCGATGGCTTTGTCGATCGCGGCGAGGGCTTTTTTCGTGTTGGAGTTGCGGTGATGCGCTACGGCCTCTCTTAGCAGGCGGACATCTGGATAGGGCTCAGTGCTCAGACGGCGCAATGTCCAGCTGGGCGCGCGTGTATAGGCCGTGAGCTTACCTTTCAGCCGAGCAAACCAGTATTCAGCATCGGGGTTGGCGGGCAGGGTGCCATAGGCCGCAACAGCACCCGCAACAGCGCGAAGGCGGTCGCGGCTGAGAGGATGGGAGCGCATGTAGGGGTTTTGGCGACCCACGCTGAGGGTTTCCTGACCTGCAAAGATTTTGAGAGTGTTGAGCAGACCTTCTGGGGAGGCGCCTGCGGATTTCAAATAGCGCACAGCGGATTGATCTGCGGATGCCTCTTCTTCACGCGTGTGTCGGAGAAAGGCGCGTTTGGCAGAACTGGCAGCGCCCAGTGCTATGCCGCCCGCAGCTTTGCCGTTGCCTGTGGCCGCAGCGGCGGCAGCAAGGGCAAGGCCAAGACCCGCAATAGTCCGTGAATTGGCAAAGTTATTCATGCGCCGTGCAATATGTCCGTTGGCGATGTGGGCGGCCTCATGGGCTATCACCCCTTGCAGCATGGTGGCACTGTCGAGTTTGTTGATCAGGCCGTAGTGCAGGAAGATTGCATCATTGCTCACCACAAAGGCGTTGAGCGAGCTGTCGTTCACGACCAACACTTTGACACGGTTGGGGTTCAGGCCCGCGGCACGGATCACTGGAGAGGCGATCTGCTTGAGGGCGTATTCCATATCTGCGTCGCGCAACAGACCGATGGCATGGGCGGGCAGAGCGAGCAGACCGGCAAGGAGCAGGGCGGCTATTGACGGGGCGAGTTTGATCAGGTGAAAGCGCATAAATCAGTTTAGGAGTAGCCCCATGCGGAATTCAAGCCGATCACGCGTCGATCCCTTTATTGTGATGGACGTCATGCAAGCTGCGGCACAGGCCGAAGCGGCGGGGCGCCATATTATCCACATGGAAGTGGGCCAACCTGGAACGGGCGCGCCTGCGCCTGCGGCTGCCGCGCTGAGTGCGGCGATGGAGGCAGGGCCTCTCGGCTATACAGTTGCATTGGGCCTGCCTGCGCTGCGGGCACGTATCGCGCAAATGTACGGTGAGTGGTATAATATAGACCTCGATCCGGCCCGCGTTGTGGTCACATCAGGATCATCAGCAGGGTTTCTGCTGGCCTTTACGGCGCTATTTGATAGTGGCGACCGTGTGGGGATCGGCGCACCCGGCTATCCCAGCTACCGCCAGATTTTGAGCGCGCTCGGGATGGTGCCAGTGGATTTGCCGACAGCGGCGGAAAACCGCTTTCAACCTGTGCCAGCCGACTTTGCCGAGATGGATTTGCGCGGGTTGATGGTGGCCTCACCTGCGAATCCAACGGGGACGATGTTGGATAGGCCTGCGATGGCTTCGTTGATTGACGCATGCCACGGAACGGGAGCCTCGTTCATCTCGGATGAGATATACCACGGCATTGAATACGAGAAGAAGGCGGTCACTGCGCTGGAGATCACCGACGAGTGCTATGTCATCAACAGTTTTTCCAAGTATTTCAGCATGACGGGCTGGCGCGTGGGCTGGATGGTGGTGCCTGACGATC
>CAWVZA010000129.1:0-6947 GCA_963934545.1 uncultured Sulfitobacter sp. | reverse complement strand
TACCGTGGCCATAGGCTAAATCCGTCTGGGGTAAGGGGTAGTCCAGCCGAAGGAAAATTTGTGCGACAAAGCCATTCGGCTTGCGAAGAGCAATCGAAACCGTCCTAATGCCGATATGCGTTACACCCTCCTCCTCATCCTCCTCCTCGCTTCCTGCGCCCCTTCCCGTCCGCTGACGGAAACGGAGCGCGCTTTTGCTGCCACCATCCACGGCCCCGCACTTGACGTGTCCAAAGTGCGGCTGCATGACGGAGCACCCACCCGCACCGTGACGTTTCGGCGCAAGCCGCGGCCTCGGACCACGTGTCGTGAGTTGATTTTTCCGCCCAACCCGCCCGAGGAAAAGATCGTGACGTCCAAACCTGCGGCGGTGGCTTTTTATAACCGTGTGATGTTTGATAAGGATTGGTTCCTTGATGACTACCTGCCCGATTATCCCGACCGCATCGGACTGGTAGCGGCGATGCTGCTGAGCCACGAATTGACCCACGTCTGGCAATGGCAAAACCGCAAGCTGACGGGGTATTCACCGCTCAAGGCAGCACAGGAGCATCAAGTGAGCGATGATCCCTATTTGTTTGACCTCAAGGATCGCAAATTTCTCGATTTTGGCTATGAGCAGCAAGGCTCGATCGTGGAGGAGATGGTGTGTTGCACAGCGTTGCAACCGCAAGGGGCGCGGACCCAGCGGCTGCATGCCTTGGTGTCACAAGTGATGCCAGTCGCACCCCTGCCCCAGAGCCCTGCCTATAACGTGGGGCTGCCATGGGACGGGGTCGATCTTGACCGGATATGTAAGTGAGGGGCGGTATGGCACACTATGCGTTGATTATGGTGCTGGCGGGGATCGGTATTCCCGTGCTGGCCGCGCTCAATGCGCAACTGGGCGGGCGGATCGGCTCCCCAGCGGCGGCTGCGACTGTTTTGTTTGTGGTGGCGTTTGCCGTGTCTGCGGTGGTGGCGGTTGTCCATGCACCGCAGGGGTTTGCGCAACTGACAGCTGCGCCCAAGCATCTATTCCTCGCAGGGGTGCTCATCGCGTTTTATCTGCTGAGCATCACGTTTATTGCGCCGCATTTCGGGATCAGCAATGCAGTGTTCTTTGTGCTGTTGGGGCAGCTGTTCTCGGCCGCGCTGATTGATCATTTCGGGCTGTTTGGCGCACAGGTCTCACCTGTGTCGCTCGCGCGGGCGGGCGGCATCGGCCTTATGGCCATTGGTGTCTGGTTGACCCAACAGGCCTAGTCAGCGGCCAGTCCCGTAATCAGTGCCCATGTGTCATCGCCGACCTCAACAGGGTCCATCGTTGCTTTGTCTCGACCGGGCATGCGTGCGCCTTCATCTTGGGCAATATGCTCTGCCAGCGCTTTGACTTTATCGCCAAAGTCATGACTCACAGACGGGTCGATGATCAAGTAATACTGACCCAGATCATGGGGCGCGCCTTTGGGGGCTTTGAGGGGTTTTACATCACGCGACAAAACCGAGCCAGTGAGGGCAGTGGCCAGCACTTCAGCCATGAGACCAAAGCCCCAGCCTTTGTACCCGCCCATGGAGACAAGCGAGCCTTTGATCGCGGCGTCGGGATCAGTTGTCGGGTTGCCATCCGCGTCCAGCGCCCAACCTTCGGGAATGGGCTGGCCTGCAGCCTTCGCCATTGTGATCTTGCCCAGTGCCACGGTGGTGGTGGATTGGTCGAATTGCATTGCGATACCACCCTCCCCGTCTGGCACGGAGAATGCGATGGGGTTGGTGCCGATGGCGCGGGTCTTACCCCCCGGTGCGGCGACGATGGGAGATGCATTGGTGAAGCCGATGCCGATCATACCAGCGAGGGCGATTTGCTCGGTAAAGTAGCCCAGCGACGTGCAAGTATGGGCATGGGCCACCGAGAGGGACGCGACGCCATTGGTGCGGGCAGCATCCAGCGCTACAGGTAGGGCATGGGCAAAGGCGGGTTGAGCAAAGCCAAAGCCTGCGTCCGCAAGTACAGCACCTTTGCGCGGGGTGCTGATTTGCGGAGTAACGGTGCCCGATACCCGACCCGAGCGGAGCTGCTGGCAATAGCTTTCAACATAATAGAGGCCGCAAATTTTGTTGCCCACACTTTCAGCTTTACGCACAGCCAGCGCCACTTCAGCGGCGGCAAAGGCTTCGGCTCCGTGCAGGCTGAGCGCGCGGCGGACGGTTTGTTCGATCTCATCGAGGGATATCTGTGGCATGTGGAGGGCTCCGGTTGAAATGGCGCTTAGACGGCGCGCAAAGTGCCTTTGTCGAGGCGGATTTGGCGGTCCATCCGCGCGGCGAGTTCTAGGTTATGGGTGGCGATGAGGGCGGACAAGCCGGTGCTGCGTACGAGTGCCATGAGGGCAGCAAAGACAGTTTCGGATGTGTCGGGATCAAGGTTGCCTGTCGGCTCGTCCGCGAGCAGGAGTTTAGGACCATTGGCAAGCGCACGGCAAAAGGCCACGCGCTGTTGTTCCCCGCCTGACAGCTCTGCGGGGCGGTGTGCGGCGCGCGGTGCGACACCAACGCGGGTGAGCAGGTCGATAGCATGGGCCTCCGCCGCTTTGCGCGCGATGCCATTGGCGAGTTGCGGCAGAATGATATTCTCGGCAGCGGAGAATTCAGGCAGCAAGTGGTGAAATTGGTAAATGAAGCCCACGCCATTGCGGCGCACAGCTGTTCGCGTGGCATCACGCTTGCCCGTCAGATCAGTGCCGTCAATCTCAACGGTGCCAGTGTCGGGCGTGTCGAGCAAACCTGCGATGTGCAGGAGGGTGGATTTGCCAGCACCAGAGGGGGCGACGAGGGCAACGACTTCGCCCCGTGCCACTTCGAGGTCGATGCCATTGAGGACAGTGACTTCGTTGGGTTTGCCACTGTTGTATGCCTTTTTGATGCCATTGAGGCGCAGGACAGGGTTACTCATAGCGCAGCGCCTCCACAGGGTTCATGCGGGCGGCACGGCGCGCGGGAAAGATAGTGACGATGAACGACAGACCGAGCGACAGGCCCACGGCAGAGAGGACATCCCCCAGCTCCAATTTCGCAGGCAGGAAGTAAATGCCACGGATCGACGGATCCCATGCGTTGCCACCCGACATCCAGTTTACCAGCCCGAAAATCTGATCAACATAGAGCGCAAATAGGCAGCCGAGGATCACGCCCATGGCAGTACCGATAATGCCCGTGAACGAGCCACAGATGAAGAAAACGCGCAGGATGGACCCTTCCGACAGACCCATGGTGCGCAGGATGCCTATATCACGGCCTTTGTTTTTCACCAGCATGATGAGGCCAGAGACGATGTTCATGGCGGCGATCAGCACGAGGATCGAGAGGATTACAAACATCACATTGTCCTCGATCTCGAGCGCGTTGAGAAAGCCTGATGAGGCCTCACGCCACGTCCAGATCAGGGCGGTGTCGCCTGCGGCGGCGAGGATATCGGGGCTGATGTTTTCCACGACATCAGGGTTTGCGACCATGACTTCAAGCTCGTTCACGGCCCCTTCGGAGTTGAAGTAGCTCTGCGCCTCGGCCAGTGGCAGATAGGCCCGAGTGCGGTCAATGTCATAGCGGCCTGCGGTGAAGATATAGGTGACCTCATAGGCGTTGATACGCGGACTAGTTCCAAACGCAGTTTTCACGCCGTCAGGGGATATGAGGCGGATTGTATCGCCCACTCGGGCGTTCAGGGTCCACGCAATGCCAGAGCCTATGGCAATGCCGTCACCAAAACGGCCAATGTCACCCTGAGCGGTTTGAGGGTTGGCGATGCGGGGGATGGTGTTAAGATTGTCAGCCGAGATGCCATAGACTTCCATCCCTGCGTTGTTGCCCTGAAACGTTGCCATGACTTGACCGCGCACAATTGGTGCGACGCGGGTGACACCCGCAACCGCGGTGATCTGTTCGGCCAGCGCGTCATAGTCGCGGATGTTGCGGTCAATGCGACCATTGGGTTGAACCACACCCATCTCGTAGACCGTAACATGGGCATTCGCGCCCAAGATTGTATCAACAAACTCTGCCCGAAAGCCCGACCGCACGGCGAGCGTGGCGATCAAGGCAAAAACTGCGAGTGTGATGCCAATAAGGCTGATCCACGTCATCGTGCTCACGCCGCCCTCACTGCGCCGCGCACGCAGGTAGCGCCATGCGATCATCCATTCAAACGGGGCAAAGGGGGGGGTCTTGGTGGCCATATTGGTCCTAGCTTGCGGGATTTTTTGCACCGTGAGGGTTTGTGCGCAGAGGGTCAAGACGGGGCGGTCTGATCAAGCAACCTGCCGGCGCCAAAATGGCAGGCGCAGAAGGCCAAGGATGAGGCTGAGTATAGCGCTACCACTGAGGAATCCCGCTCCTGCAAAGGTCAGCCCTGCAAAGCTGACCGGCACAGCTGGCTGGAATGCGTCCCATGCGGCACTGGCGATTTCAGGATCTGTGAAGCGTGTGCCATTGTAGGCACGCATGAAAGGCCCCTGCCCTTGCAGGGTTTCCAGATCGCTGCTCAGGCGTTCATAGCGTGTGATGGAGCGGGTCATGTCAGCGCTGCGGCGTTCCAGAAACGCGGTACCTTGCATCTCGGCAAGTGCTTCCTCGCGGGTGAGGTCGGATGCTGTGGCCGAAGCGTCAAAATCAGCGACCACTTCGCTCAGTGCATCCACTGCACTGCCCAAGCGTTGAAGGTATTGCTGGGAAAATTCAGGAAATTGTGACGTTGCCGCCGCCCCTGCGAGGCCACCTGCAAATACAATGCTGCGCATTATCACCGCCTAAACCACCCTACTCACAGCGCCTCGTTCCCCTTGTTGCCTAAAGCGCTCAAGCATCAAAATCAAGCGAGGGTTACTGGGGCGTCAAGCGCAGCAAGCGGCCTTGCGAGTTGTCGAGGATCAGGATCGCGCCATCACGGTCAATCTCCACATCGCGGACACGGATTTCACCGTCGAGAAAACGCTCCTCCCCCACAACGCGGTCTCCGTCAAGGATCAGGCGCACCAACCCGCCAGGGTTGAGCGAAGCAGCAAGGATATTGCCTGCCCAGCCGTCGAACATTGTGCCTTCGTAGAAAGCAAATCCACCGGGTGCGATGACGGGGTCCCAATAGTATTGCGGTTCGGTAAAGCCTGCTCCCTGAGCCTGACCACTACCGATAGGAGAGCCGTTGTAATTCACCCCGTAGCTCACCACAGGCCAGCCGTAATTCGCCCCTGCAGTAATTTTGTTTAACTCGTCGCCGCCAGCTGCGCCGTGTTCCAGCGTCCAAAGCGATCCATCTGAGGGGCGAACATCGGCGCCTTGCACGTTGCGGTGGCCGAAGGTCCAGATTTCGGAGTTGAACGGGTTACCGTCGGTGGCACCGCCATCCAGATTGACCCACACCACTTTGCCATACGTCTTGTCGAGGTCTTGGGCGTACTCACGCTCGCGGGTCGAGAAATGCTCGCCCGTGGTGACATAAAGGTAGTCGCCCTGTGGCACGGCGCGGGAGCCGAAGTGCATGGCATTGGGCGGTGGAGGATCTTGGACAAAGACATCGCGGACATCGCTGAGGGTCGTGCTGTCGGCGCTCAGCATGGCACTTGCGGCAGCAGTGGCAGAAATGCCGCCCTCCATGGATTTCGCGTAAGTGAGAAAGATCACGCGACTGGTGGCAAAATCCTCCGCCAATGCCACGTCGAGCAAGCCGCCCTGACGTTCGGCCAATACTTCGGGGACGCCATTGATCAGCGCACTCACTTTACCGTCTTGTACCAGACGCAACGCACCCGAGCGTTCGGTCACAAGATAACCGCCCTCGGGGAGCACTTCGATACCCCAAGGCGTATCAAGACCTTCGGCCAGCACCGTGATCTTCATTTCCACGCCGCTGTTTTGAGCGCTCGCGCGGGTCTGGTTGGGCCATGCGGGGGTGAACTGGGGTGCGTTCTTGCTGCCTCAGTCCACGCCTTGCGCACTGGCGCTGGTGGCCATGGCGGCGACGATTGCAAAGATGAATATGTGTTTCATGACCAATCCTCCTGCTGTCAGGATTAGAATGGTGCAAATGCGTGCGAGGTCCAGCCCCGCACGCCTTTTTAGGTCAAATTCCGCGTACGGTCAGACCTTTATAGATTTGGGCGATGCGCTCGACTGCCTGCTCTGGTGGCATCTCTTCGCTCTCACCCGTGCGCCGTGACGTCAGCTCCACAACACCATTCTTGAGACCGCGTGGTCCCACAGTAATGCGCCATGGCAGGCCGATCAGGTCCATAGTAGCAAACTTGCCGCCTGCCCGCTCGTTGCGGTCGTCATAAAGCGGCTCAAGGCCGAGCGCAGTGAGGCTGTCATAGAGTGCTTGGCACGCACCGTCAGCTTCCTCGTCGCCTTGCTTGAGATTGACGATACCGCAATGGAACGGTGTGACGCCTTCGGGCCAGATAATGCCCTTGTCGTCGTGGCTGGCCTCGATGATCGCACCGAGCAGGCGCGAGACGCCGATGCCGTGGCTCCCCATATGGACTGGAACGACTTTGCCGTCCGGTCCTTGGACCTTTGCACCCATTGCTTCAGAGTATTTGGTGCCGAAGTAAAAAATTTGCCCCACTTCGATACCGCGCGCTGTGCGGCGGCGTTCTTCTGGTACTTCGTTGAAAAGCGCCTCGTCGTGCGTCTCGTCGGTGCGGGCGTATTTGGTGGTGAACTCTTCCATGACGGCAGCGCAATCCGCGTGGTTGTCATAGTCGATTTCTCGATCGCCGAACTTCAAATCGGTCACGGCGCTGTCATAAAAGACCTCGGATTCGCCAGTCTCTGCCAACACGAGGAACTCATGCGTATCATCGCCACCGATGGGGCCAGAATCTGCACGCATCGGGATCGCCTGAAGGCCCATCCGCTCATAGGTGCGCAAATAACTTACGAGGTGGCGATTATAGGCGTGAACAGCAGCTTCTTTG
>CAWVZA010000128.1:0-7008 GCA_963934545.1 uncultured Sulfitobacter sp. | reverse complement strand
TCACATTAGTTTATAGTCTCTTAGTGAATTTATCTAGAATAACCTGAAGCGCTTCATTAGCACTCTTCTCGGCAGGCCGGTTCGCATCCAAAGAAACAAATCGATCGTGAGTCTCCGCCAGCGCTCTGTATGCTATTTGCTGACGAGCAATTTCATCCAGTTGAAGTTCTTGCTTTCTGCCAAAAACAAAAGCCGGATCTGCATCTAAATAGAAGACTATGCTAGGGTGCGGCGGGCACGGGTATCGCGGTCCGTAACGATATGATCGACAATCGCGGCCGCCGCCGCTTCGGCTGCGCCGTCATTGTCGACCGGGACGAGCCAGCCGTGCCGGACCAGATCACCGTAGCGGCCGTTCAGTTCAACGATACGCTCCATAGTCAGTTCCTGTTTGCGCCGGTGGATCTCTTTGGGGTCAACGCGGATGAAAAAGGCATATTGCGGCAATGGCAGGAGACGCCCCATGACGCGCAGTAACGGCATCGGCAGTGCGATCCTGCTGCGGAAGGAATCCGCGATCATGTCGTAATAGTAGCGGTCAAACAGCATGACCTCGCGCCGCCGCAGAACCGGATACACGCTACGAAAATAGCCGCCCATGTAGTCGAGCCAGTAATATACTAGACGGGCCGCCGATCCGGCGAAGCCCGAGGGTTTCGCCCGGTGGGGCTCGTCATAGTTTTCATCGACCGTTTCAACGGCGCGAGCCTTCTTCGCGATTTCGGCAATGCGCGGCAGCATGGTGGGGCGGAAATGGGCGTAGTTCACGGCCTTCTCACCGTAGATCGCCTTCAGTTGCTCGATCACCAGGTCGATAACTGTGGTCTTGCCCGCCCCATCTGGTCCGCTGATAGACAGGAACAGCCCGCGCAGCCTGAACTGATCGCGCAGCCGGTAGGCTAGAAAGGCTAGGGGACCTGAAAGGTTCTGCAGGTTGAGACGGGCGCACAGCATTCCCATCCGCTCTCGCACGGAGCGCGGTTGCAGTGTCGAGGATCGCCCGTCCTGCACGGTACTCATGGCCTTCCGTGCATCTTCGGGACCAAGGAAGGTTTCGAGATGCGCCAGCAACTCGTCGAAATGTCGCTCCGCGATCCCGGCAAACAGATCGTCGTATTTGGCGGGTGTGGGCTGGCCGACCATCACATGATAGAGCCATTTGTCGAGAAAAACGAACGGTTCCCGGACGACCGGTATGCCCTGGTGGCTCCGTAGATTCGAAAGCGCATCCTCGACGTCGTAAAGCTCGACCCCGTAGACCCGTCGGCCGGGAAAAAAATCGATGCTGAGGGTAAACGGTGCCCCGTCGTTCATCCGGCGATACAGCCATAGGGACGAAAACATATCGTCATCGTACAGATCGGAGATCAGGAGATCAAACTCTTTCGCCAGATCGAACGCAACACCACGCGCCGCGGCGCGATCGTCTGGATGCACAAGTAAGTCGATGTCTCGCGACCCAACCCGATCAGGCAGCTGCTCATGATTACGCAGCACAGCGTATCCCACCTTATGCTTCGTGAGCCCCGCAAACAACTGGCGCAGGGCGAGGCCCTCAAGGACTTCGGAGCTGAGGTTTTGTATTTCGGTCATCGGTTTGCCTTCTGGGTCGCGAGCTTCTGCCAGATTAGTTTCGGCGATGTAAGGCTGGTCAGCAGAAGATACCAGGCGAGGCTTGGGTAATTTCGTTTCGCATAGGCGAACCCCGCTTTCTTGTAGAATCCCGCGGCGCTATCGGACCGCCGGTCGGAGAGCCGTTCCCACGATGTTCGCGAAGTGAGAAACTCAGGAAAGCTGCGCTCGAGATCGTTGGCGCGGCGGTGGCGCAGGCAGTCTTTGATCCAGCGCATCTTGTCCTGCATGATCCCGACATTCGCGGTCGACATCGACCCCGCCGGTTTGCGGTAACATGACAGGGGTTCCTTCAGCGTGATGAAATAGCGTCCGTCAACGCTCAAGTCCGACATCCGGCACCACAGGTCGAGATCTTCGCAGAAATCCTCGTAGCGGATCCCGCCGTCGTTGGGCATCACATCGATACGGTAGCCGCCCGCTTCCAGCACGTCGCTTTTGCGGACTAGGTTGGGATAGGAAAGAAAAATCAGCTTCTGTCCATCGTAGAGCCGCATGTAATCTTTCCGGGTCGTCGGGCCGACTTTCTGCATGCCGAGGTTGCGTTCGTCATCGAAATAGACCCGGTAGGCCGACACACCCAGGCGATTGTCATCGGCAAGCAGTTCATCCTGGAGCCGCTCGATCATCTTGGGCATGGCGACGTCGTCGGCATCGATGAACGTGAGCAACTCGTTGCTTGCCTCGTTCACCGCGGTCTTGCGACCATGCGCAAGACCACGGTTTTCGGGGTGGGTGACGACGCGTACCCGCCCGTCGCACTCAGCGTATTCACGGCAGATTTCTGGAGTAGCGTCGGTAGAGGCATCGTCAACAATCAAGATTTCAAGATGATCGTAGGTCTGGGCAATCAGGCTGTCCAGCGTTTCACGGATGTGCTCCTGCGCGTTGTAGGCGCAAACAACAATGGATACGGGCAGGTTTTTAGGCGTAATCGCTTCGTCTTGTTCTTGTGTGTATGTCATTATGTTCTCAACCGATTTTTTCAAATCAGGAGCCTCTGGAAAATTGGTTGGCATCAGTTCTACCGGATAGAACGTCGTCGTAGACCGCTTCGATCCTCAGCGTTAGCGCCTGGTAGGAATAGCGCTCGAGTGAGATCCGCCGGGCTGTCGCCGCCAGCGCCTGGCGGCGGTCCTCGTCAGAAGCCAGGGCGGCGATGGCTCCGGCAAGACCGGCCGCGGGCGGCTGGGTCTCTGACAACGGGACGGTGATGCCTGCTTCATCACCCACGGCACGGCCGGTTGCGTCGCCCTCGATGCATATGATCGGCAGGCCGGTCAGCATTGCCTGTAGCACGATGGTGGCAAGCCCGTGATGGAAGGTTGGGTACAGCATCAGATCGCTGTCATGTAGAGCTTGGACCAGTTGCTCCATTTGAACCTTGCCGAGAAAGCGGACCTGCTCGCCGTTGGGGTGCGCCCTGACTGCGGACTCCATTTCGGCGCGCAGTGGCCCGTCTCCGATCACAGTCAGATCTGCGGCGACACCCATCTCGAATGCTCGTAGGGCTGCATCCAGCGCCATGCGTGCACCTTTCCAGTCCTTCAACTCTCCCGCGTAAACCATACGAAGGCGCTCTCCGCGCGATAAGTCGGACTTTGGCATGGCTTGGCTAGGATGATCAAAGATGCCTGTCTGTGTAAACGGGTGCACCTTCGGCGCCAACCGGGCAGGCAGAGTTTCCGGAGTGTGGCTCAGCACCACATCCGCTCGCGCTGCAGTCAATCGGGTAAAGGGATCGAGCGTTCTTAAGAGCCATCGCACCGCTACTCGAACTAGATCTTTCAGACGTGATTTCAGCGGTAAGTGGCGCAGAATCACCGGGTGAGTATTCTCGCTGCCCACGGGCCCCCAAATGAACGGACCGCGACACAGCGATAGTCCGGCGGGCATCCAGTCCATCCCGCCAATCAAGTGATGTAGAACATCGGCGGGTTCCTCTCGCAGCATATGCCGTGCCCGCAGCCAGATGCCGATCTGCCAAAAATAGTAATAGATCAGGAAGCCCCGCTTGCCTCTCTTGTAGAAACGGAAGATCCACGGCAGGTCGAAATACTCGAAGTGCAGCCCAGCGGGCTTCGGCGTTTCGGCAAAGCTCGCCGCGTGTACGGCGCGCAGGTTGGCACGGGTGATCACGCATACCTCGTGACGCTCGGCCAGCGCATTGACTATGCGCCAGCCGATCTCTCCTTCGCTGCCACGACCGGTTTCGCAGCTGTAGGCGGATATCAAGATTCTCACGTCAGCGCACCTCTGGATGGCGTGGCGACGTCACGGCTGGCTGCCCAACCGATCTGGATGACGATCAGACCGTACCAAAAGACCTGGGTGTTCCAGGCTGAACTCGTCATAAAGATTGTAAAGAAGGTGATCATTGGCATCGTGGTCCGGTTGGCCTGCCGCAGGGCAAAGACCCAGATGAAGAAAGCGAAGGTCAGGCCACCATACACCACGGCAAAACCGGGCAAGAAGCCTGCGCCGATGTTATCGTCCGAAACTCCGAGGATCGCACCTTGAAAAAAATGGGCCACACCTTCGGGACCATAGCCAAACCAGAAACCTGGTTCTGCCATGGACCCATCGCGGAGGTAGATCAACAGCGGGGCTAAGCGGACGCCACCGCTGTGCTCTGCTGTCAGAACTTGATCAAGGTCGAGCGAACCAAGACTGGACGCCAGACGAGCGAACCTTTGAAGAGGCTCGAAATCAAATAGCAAGAACATGGGCCATATCAGGATACTGACTATCACGATTAATACGAACCAGGGAAGGGATCGCGACAGCCCGTAGACAAATAGGATCGCCACCGCCGCTAGTCCGCTGCCGCTCAAGAGCATCGTCGCAAGAAAGGCCATCAGTATTTTCTGGCGCGCCCTTGGCTGCTCTGTTTTCCCTGGCAAGCGAGACAACATCAGGTAGCAGAGCATGCTGACCCCAACGATCCTGCCAAGCTGTGAGGGTTCAATGGCCAGCGAATTATAGCTCCACAGGCCTTTCGAGGCAATCTGGTTGGGGACCGGCAATCCCGCCAACGAGGTCACCATTTGCACAACAGACAGTATGGCAAACGCGAAAATAACCCCACGCATTACCTTCATCAGAAAGACCCGCTTGTCCTCGACCCTATCCAGAAGGCTTGTGATGGCGAAGTACCCCACGGCGTACAAAAGGGTCAGCGCGACGGACCCAAACTGTCCTGTGCCGCCCTGAAACAGGCTTTGAATCGTCATGATGGAGAAGAGCAACAAAGCCCAGATGACCTGTCGATTTAAGGAAAAACGGAGTGCCATGAACAAGATTCCGCCAATCATGGCGGCAAGGAGCACCATGTAATTGCGTAGTCCGGCACCCACGAACGGCGAAACCACTACTGCGTAGGACACTAAAATGAATACGAGGAAGTGTCGCGAGTTGAGGACAAAGCTTTGTGATCTCATGCCCCACCCCGCATTTGTGCCGCTCTGCTCAGCACTCGTTTCAAAAGCGTCCTCATCCGAACCAGTCCTAGCACGAGGCTGCGGGACCCCGCCAACAGGGCCTGCCCCAGCACCCCATACCCGCCGTAAGCTGCGTGGAACTGGGTACGGCTCTTGGCCCAATTCTGGTACCGTGTTAGCTGATCTCCTTTAGCAGTGGTGCGATGAGCATGAAGAGCATGTCGGCCCGGGTTCATCAGCATTTTCCAGCCCGTAGCCCGAACCTGGGCGTAGAGGATCGACTCCTCGCAGTACAAAAACACTGACTCATCGAAGAACCTGATCACACGCAGGAAGTCCATGCGGATTAAAAAGCAAGCGCCGGTAACTTTTTCGACCTTCAGGGCGCGCGCGGGGAGGGTTGTGACGGCCCTTTGCCTCGGCAGAAGACGCCCGAAGACCATTTTGACAGGCCAAAGCAATTCCTCAACGAACCCAGGTTCGATCATCGGATTTTCATGTTTGCCGAACAAGTTTGTCACGGTGGAACAGGCCACGGCGGTTTTGGCATCCGCTGTGATTAGGTCAAAGAGGTTGGCCAAGTAGTCTGGATCTTCGATCCGTACATCTGGGTTGACAATCAAGACCGCCTCGCAGCCGGATTCGGCAGCGAAGCGCGCACCTATGTTGTTCCCAGCAGAGTAACCAGCGTTAACATCGTTGCAAAGGAAGACGGCTGACGCGTCGGGGTAGGAAGCCGGCTTTGCCGCCAAAATGAGGCCCTCTGGTAGGACTTCGTGAAAGATGGCCTTCATCCGCGCCCGTTCATCGAGTTTTGATGCGTTGTCGACGACGATCACCTGTAGATCCACCCCGCGTTGCGCTCGCAACCCAGCGAGGCAATCCGGCAAGTCGTCTGCACTGTTATAGGTAAGGACGACCGCCCCGACACGACTTTGCGCTCTAGTCATGCGTCGTGTCCTCCCAGGTCTAGCAGTCCGTCGATCAAGGCTGCGCGCACGGGGCCGTCGCCCCAATCCATCAAAGCGCCCTGCACCTCGGCCAAGCGGCCGAGGTAGAGCAAGGCATGGCAGGCGAGGGAAAGAAGCAGCGCCTGGCGGGCGGCACGTTCGTTGCCGTCGAATTGTGCGTTCGCCAGCCTCTCGAGCACTCTAGACAGCTCTTGCGTTTGCTGCCCGAGCGGGGTGGTGGCAAGAATGAAATGAACGAGGTCAAAGCCGACTGGCCAAGCCAAATTAGCATATTCCCAGTCAAAGACGTACAGGCGACCATCTTGCAGAAATGTATTCCAGGGTGTGAAATCCCCATGTGCAAGGCAGACAGGGATTTGGTCCTGAACTGGACGCAGAAGCGCCGTCACGCTGGCAATGCGCTTGGTCCAATCCGTACCACCTACAGATGCCAACTCCTCCATGCGCCTCTCAAGGCCATCCAGCACCTCACCAGCCCCCAGACGTTCTGTCTTTGCGCGCAGCTCATTGAGAAAAAACAGGTGTTCAATCCCTGGATGTAAGGGCACGCTATGGGATGACGATTTTAGACTGTTGGTGATTAGAAGTGTCATTTCGTCATCATCGCGGATCACCTGCACCGTGGGAACGTCCACCGAAGTCAAGCCCAGTTCCTTCAAGCGAGTCAGCACATTGGCCTCGTTACGTAGGTATGGACGCAGATGTAGTGCACGCGACATTTTAGCATAGCCCAGGATAGCGCCATCAATGTCCATAATCTGCATCGAGGTTTTTCTATGTGGTCCGTCAGTCCCGGTGAAAAAAGACATATGTGTTGCACGCCCGTCAAATGTCTCGTCCAGATCGGGCAGGCGCGACAAGCGCAGGTGTCCGCATCCGAGGAGCGCATGTGGCCCCAAAAGTGCTAACCCGCGTGCGGCGGTCTTGGCCAGTTTCGCAGCGCGTGTAACAGGTTGCAGCATGTC
>CAWVZA010000127.1:0-7025 GCA_963934545.1 uncultured Sulfitobacter sp. | reverse complement strand
ATAGCTGAAGGGGGCCACAAAACTTGCATCTGCGCGCGCCATTGCGTTCACAAAGCAAGTTTGCGCCACGGCCATACACAAACCAATCCCTGCAAGCAGTGCTCATTGTGCGCCAGTGGGTGGTTGCCACACGGCGAGGACTGCCACGGTCGCGATACAGAGACTGATCATATTATTGACCAGCAAAATCTGAAACGGATTTTCCCGTCCAGCCAGTTTTTTGATGAAAATAAGTTCCAGCCCCATGATCATCGCCGCCCCAAGTGCGAGAAGCGCTGCTGGCTGGAAGCTTTCTGGTGTTGGCCGCAACAAAACAACCGCACCAATCAGCGCAAGAACGGCCGCTGACCAGCGCACACGCCCAACTTTTTCGCCCAAAAAGGGGATCGCAAGCATCATCGCAAACACGGGATTGAGAAACGATATCGCTGTCGCATCTGCCAATGGAATAAAGGCTACCGACGCGAACATAAGCGTTACTCCCACCCAGCCAAAACTTGTACGTGCGATGTGTAGCCGCCAATTAGGAGCCGTGAGACTGGGCCGCAAAATGTTCGTGGCGAGACCCAGTCCAATGAAGGCAAACAAAAACTGCCCATGGCTGATCTGTAACGCATGCATTGGCGGTCCAAGTGCGTCTGTGCCGAGGCTCTTTGCCATAAGGTTGGTTGCAGCAATGAACGCTGCGGCGCACACAATCACGGCTGTGGCCAATGCATTGTTCTGGGGTTGGGGGACATATATCGCACCGCTATGGCGTGGATGCCACGCCTGAGCAAGGGGCGGCGCAATGGCTCTTGCATCGCTCTCTCAATGCAGTAATCATAAGCTCATGATGAAATTCGCAGAGATATCACTCCGACGACGCCGCTGAACATTTTGCGGAACCTGCCCATTGTGGCGGGGCTGATCTATTGCGTGAATGCGCACTCCCCTCTTGACCCATCGTAACTCCCATGCGCTCTTGGGATTTTCGTGGCCAATCTTATCAATTCCTGCCCCCTCGAAAGGATGATCCTGATGATCACTTCTGTCTTGCCGACCTATTCCCGTGCGCCCCTGAGCTTTGTCAAAGGTGAAGGTGCTTGGCTCATCGAGGCGGATGGACGACGTTTTCTGGATTTGGGCGCAGGGATTGCGGTTAACGCGCTGGGCCACGCCAATCCAGCGCTAGTTGGTGCGTTGACGGAGCAGGCAGGTGCGCTTTGGCATACATCCAACCTTTATGAGATTCCGCAGCAAAAGGCGCTTGCTGACAAACTAGTCGAACACACCTTTGCCGACACGGTGTTTTTCACGAACTCGGGAACTGAGTCCTGCGAGTTGGCGGTGAAAATGGCGCGCAAGTATTTTTACGACAAGGGAGAGCCTGACCGCATCGAGATCATTACGTTCTCGGGCTCTTTCCATGGCCGCTCCTCTGCAGGGATCGCCGCCGCTGGCTCAGAGAAGATGACCAAAGGCTTTGGCCCGTTGCTGGGCGGGTTCACCCACCTCGATTTTGGCGACCATGACGCACTGACAGCTGCGATTAGCGACAAGACCTGCGCCGTGATGGTTGAGCCCGTGCAGGGTGAGGGCGGCATTCGTCCACTCCCCGACGCGTGTCTCAAAGGTCTGCGCGATCTGTGCGATGAACACGGCATCCTGATGATCCTCGACGAGGTTCAATGCGGGGTCGGACGGACAGGCAAACTCTTTGCCCATGAATGGTCGGGTGTAACGCCTGATATCATGATGGTTGCAAAAGGCATTGGGGGTGGTTTCCCCCTTGGTGCGGTCCTTGCGACTGAGAATGCGGCCAGCGGCATGACCGCAGGCACTCACGGTTCCACCTATGGCGGCAACCCGCTGGGCTGCGCTGTCGGCTGCGCGGTGATTGACATCATTGCTGCCCCTGAGTTTCTGGCCGAAGTGAACCGCAAAGCGGGCCTGTTGCGTCAAAAGCTAGAAGGCTTGATTGCCTCACATCCAGATGTCTTCGAGAGTGTGCGCGGCGCAGGCCTCATGCTTGGCCTGAAGTGCAAAGTAGCGCCGGGCGATGTGGTGAACGCAGGCTATGCTACCGAAGTTATCACGGTGCCTGCGGCAGATAACGTTGTGCGCCTGCTGCCACCGCTTAACATCACAGATGAAGAGATCGCCGAGGCTGTTGCACGACTTGATTGCGCAGCCTCTCGCCTCAGCGCATCCTGATCACCAGTTTGCCATTCAAATTCATCATCGGGGAGCCCGCTCCCCGACCTGCGACCTATTCAGCAAAGACATACCCATGAAACATTTTCTCGACATCCATCAAACCGAACAAGCCGACCTGCGCAAAATCATCGACAATGCAGCAGCGATGAAAGCTGCCCGTGAGGGCCGCCCACGCGGCGCCATTGATGAGGATCAGCCGCTCAAGGACCACATGGTCGCCCTGATTTTTGAAAAGCCTTCAACCCGCACACGCGTCTCCTTCGATGTCGGCGTGCGTCAAATGGGTGGGCAAACCCTTGTGCTGTCGGGCACTGACATGCAGCTGGGTCACGGCGAGACGATTGCCGACACTGCCCGCGTGCTGTCGCGCTACGTGGATCTGATTATGATTCGCACATTTGAGGAACAAACGCTGCTTGAAATGGCCGAGTACGCATCGGTTCCTGTTATCAACGGACTCACAAACCGAAGCCACCCTTGCCAGATTATGGCCGATATCATGACCTTCGAGGAGCATAACGGCCCGATTAAAGGAAAGCGCGTTGTATGGTCAGGCGACGGAAATAACGTCTTCGCTAGCTTTGCGCATGCGGCCAAGCAGTTCGATTTTGATCTGGTGTTCACAGGTCCTGAAACGCTGGACCCAGAGCGCACGTTAGACGGGCTTTATACAAAGGTGCGCAATCCTGACGAAGCCGTTAAAGGCGCTGATCTGGTGGTCACGGATACATGGGTTTCTATGCACGATCCCCAATCCGCACGCGAGCGGCGTCACAATCAGTTGCGCGGCTATCAGGTGAATGCAAACCTCATGGCGCAGGCCAAACCTGATGCTTTGTTCATGCACTGTCTCCCTGCGCACCGCGATGACGAGGCCACCAGCGAAGTCATGGACGGCAAGCACTCGGTGATCTTTGATGAGGCCGAAAACCGTCTGCATGCGCAAAAGGCGATCATGCGCTGGTGCCTCGAGAAGTAACGCACTTCTTATGGCCGAGCTGCGCGAGATTTAAGTCCCGCGCGGCTTTGCCCGCAGTGTCGGGTCTGCGTCACGCGGGTCCTCGGGCCAAGGGTGGCGCGGGTATTGCGACTTCATATCTTTGCGCACATCCGCATAAGAGCCGTCCCAGAAGCCGATCAAATCCATCGTAACTTGCACAGGGCGCTGGGCTGGCGACAGCAGAGTCACTTGTAGCGGTTGGCCTGCCACGCTTGGGTGGCGCGTGACGCCGAACATTTCTTGGAGTCGCACAGCGATCTGTGGCGTATCCCCGTCATAGTCAATCGCGATGCGGCGGCCTAAGGGCGTCACAAAATGCCCTGGTGCTGCGCGATCCATTTGCTGTTGCTGGTCCCAGTCCAAGCGCGCTTTGAGCGCGGGCAGCATGTCAAAGCGTTTCCAATCGGCGGTGCTACGGGTGGTGCCAAGGTGGGGCAGCAGCCAGTCTTCGAGTGTGGCCATCAAGTGCGCTTCGGAGAAGTCAGGGAAGTTTGGCTGATCCGCCATCAGAGCCGCGCGGCGCAGAAACCGTGCAGCGGCTTTGTCCGGACGCAAGTCTAGCTGTGTGACACCTTCCAGCATGGCTTTTGCCACGACGTCTTGTGGTGCATCGCTCCACGTGCGGTCGTCCAGCACCAGCGCGCCAAAGCGTTCCTGCCGTCGTGTCTCGACGCGGCCTTCACGCCGTGACCAAACGCAGTGGTCATGCCATGCAATCTGGTTGGCAAATGCTTCGCGCAGTGCACTCTCGGGCAGGGCAGTCCCTTGGCGAATACGGGCCTCACGCGGGTCGCCATCCAGATCAGTTGCCACGATCAAACGCTCTCCCGCCAGTGGATCGCCGTCAGGGATCACTGCCCCCTTGCCGCCAGACATGACAAACCGCGCAGCATCCCCCTTGCGGCGCAGACCGATGCGATCGGGATAGGCGAGAGCTGCAAGCGTGCCGATGTCTTCGGGGCCATTGGGCGCTGTGGCGCGTGACAGGCGCTTTGCCTCCTGCCTGATGCGCGCAACCGTGGCATGGTGCACTTCCCCCGATACACGCTCTCCCGCGACAGCCCGCACGCGGTGGCTGAGGTCCAGCGGTGCACCGCGCAAAGGATCACGCTCTGCCAGTATTGCGGCCAGCGTCGCCGCCGGCTTCCCGCCCAGAGCCACCATATGCGCAAGGCGTGGGTGCAGCGGCAGCTTTGCAAGTGTGCGTCCGTGCGGCGTAATACGGTGCTGCGCATCCAGCGCACCCAGCATATGCAACAGGGACTTGGCCTCCATGAGCCTTCCAGCGTGCGGGGGTGTGACAAAAGCCAGTTCCTCAGCCTGCGCGCCCCAGAGGGCCAGCTCTAGCGCAAAGGCGCTCAAATCCCCGCTCTCGATCTCGGCAGGCGGATAGGCGGCGAGCGCGCCATCTTCGCCTTTGGTCCAAAGCTTGTAGGAGACCCCTTCGCTCACCCGCCCTGCACGGCCCGCACGCTGGGTGGCTTCGGCTTGGGTCACACGTGTGGTGACAAGGCGCGACATGCCCGAAGAGGGGTTGAACTCTGCACGGCGTGATCTGCCGCCATCAACAACGATGCGGATGCCTTCAATCGTAAGCGATGTTTCGGCGATGGACGTCGCAAGCACGATTTTGCGACCCTCGGGCGCTGGATTGATCGCAGCGTGCTGTGCTTTGAAATCCATGGCACCAAACAACGGGGCCACGGTGCAGTCCTTTGGCAGCTGTCGTTCAAGCACGTTTTGCACGCGGCGGATTTCGCCCTCACCAGGGAGGAACACGAGTGCAGATCCCTTGGATTGCGTTATCGCATGAAGCACCAGATCGGCAACGGCCTGCTCGAATCGCGTTGTTTTGGCGAGGGGTTTGTCCAGCCAGTGGCGCGTCACAGGAAAGCTGCGCCCTTCGGAGGTGACAACGGGTGCGTCCATCAACGCGGCAACGGGGCCAGCGTCGAGTGTCGCAGACATCGCAACAAGCATCAGATCATCGCGTAGGGCGCCTGCGATCTCAAGGCACAGGGCAAGGCCAAGGTCCGCGTTCAGTGAGCGCTCATGGAATTCGTCAAAGATCACGGCTCCGATGCCTGGTAGTTCGGGATTGTCCTGCATCATGCGCGTGAGGATGCCTTCGGTGACCACTTCGATACGGGTCGCCTTCGACACTTCGGACGCGCCGCGCACGCGGTAGCCTACTGTTTGGCCAGCCTTCTCGCCCAAAGTTTGGGCCATTCGCTCCGCTGCGGCACGGGCCGCAAGGCGGCGTGGTTCCAGCATGAGAATACGTTGATCCGTAAGCTCTGCCTCAAGCATCGCCAATGGCACGCGAGTCGTCTTGCCCGCACCGGGGGGTGCTTGCAACACCAGACGGCCGCGGGTCCGCAGCGCATCCAGCACAGCGGGCATAACTTCATCAATGGGCAGTTGCGTTTTCATGCTGCCCTTATCCGTGGTGGGGGTGTGCGGGGCAAGGCTGGACATTCGTCGCTATGGGCGTGAAAACCGGAGGCGAATGGCGCGGAGGCATCCCATGGACATCACAGATATGGCACGGCGGATCATCGCGGGGGAACGGCGTGCGCTGGCGCGTGCAATTACGCTGGTGGAGAGTGGGCGTGCTGATCACCGTGTACAAGCGACCGCGTTGTTGGCGGAACTGGGTCAGCGGAAAGAAGCGCTGCGCATCGGACTATCTGGTACGCCGGGTGTGGGCAAATCCACATTTATCGAGAGTTTCGGTTTGATGCTCACTGGGCAGGGCCTTCGAGTGGCTGTGCTGGCAGTTGACCCAAGCTCGTCGCGTTCTGGCGGCTCGATCCTTGGGGATAAGACCCGTATGGATTTACTAAGCCGTGATCCTGCAGCGTTTATCCGCCCCAGCCCCAGCCAGACCCATCTGGGCGGCGTTGCGCGGCGCACGCGGGAGGCTGTGGCGCTGTGCGAGGCGGCGGGGTTTGATTTGGTACTGATTGAAACTGTGGGCGTGGGGCAGTCCGAGACTGTGGTCGCCCAGATGTCTGATTTATTTTTACTGCTGCTGGCCCCTGCGGGTGGGGATGAGTTGCAGGGCGTGAAGCGGGGAATCATGGAGATGGCCGACGTGATCGTCGTGAACAAAGCCGACGGCGATCTCAAAGCGACAGCCATGCGCACCCAAGCTGATTACGCGGGTGCATTGCGGCTGATGCGCAAACGACCACAAGACCCCAAAGGGTATCCCTGTGCGATGACCGTATCGGCGTTGGAGCAGCGCGGATTGCCGGAGGTTTGGGAAACGCTGCAAACCCTATCTAGCTGGCGACGCGATCATGGTTTTTGGGAGCTTACACGCGCCACACAGGCGCGGTATTGGTTTGAAGATGCGGTAAAAACCACGCTACTTGCGCAGCTTGATCAACCCCATGCACGGAGCAGTTTGGCCGCGTTAAGTGATGCGGTTGCACGCGGTGAACAGGAGCCTGCAGCGGCTGCCGCTGCGTTTGTGCGCGAATTGCGGTAATAGGGCGTCGAATAGGGGCATCGCGGGTTGACCTGCCCTGCGATTCCTCCTAATGACTGCGAACCAATTTACGGGTCGCCAATGGTGCGACCTGATTAGCTGTGGTCCCAAATCGTGGGTGCCGCGCCGAACCAAAAGGATGAACCCATGTCGCGCCGTTGCGAATTGACCGGAAAAGGCCCGATGTCGGGCAACAACGTATCCCACGCCAAAAACCGCACGCGTCGTCGGTTTTTGCCGAACCTGAACGACACAACGCTTCAGTCCGAAGCATTAGGCCGTGGGTTCAAGCTGCGCATCTCCGCAGCTGCATTGCGCTCTGTTGATCAC
>CAWVZA010000126.1:0-7127 GCA_963934545.1 uncultured Sulfitobacter sp. | reverse complement strand
TCAGCTCATTAGAAAAGACGAGGGCGACCTTACTCCTCCACGGTCCATCACGACCGAGCGGAAAACGATCCGACCCTCGCCGTCGCCCGGCATAAATGCCGTGCCGGACGACGGCTCCTGTATCGCACAAGAGCCACGCAATGGATAAGACAAGCGGGATATTTTAAAAAAGCCCCCCTCTTGGCAGATTGCTGCACAACAACTTTCCGTGCAGCGGCGCGCGTTCGAAAAGAAGGTGGTTTAAATGAGCACTTGGGGCGGCACGAAGCCGTGACGGGTTCAAAGTTACCTTGATTACTGTTTCGACGTCTGGACTGTCAGAGAATTCCAGCCCGGCTGTTGTCGGCATTTTTTGCAACAACCGGCGCTGGCGTTATTGGTCCAAGCTTACATCTGCCATGACGTGACGTCTGAGTCAGACAAATTCATCTTCAATCCAACCCCGTCGTTGCCAATATCGAACACCTAAGTTTGACTTAATGTTCCCACGTCCAGCCACCCCGACTGCACCAGGTTTTCCACCTCCGGACTGGTACTGATCGCGGCATTGATTGCGGCTTCCGGAGCTGCAATTCGCGCAATCAGGCGCAGGGCATCATGGACAGGTTTGCCGTTGAGAAACAGGCTCTGGTCCGAAAGCCCGCCTCTCAGTCTTCCGGACGTTCCATCCAGCAAGCCGATCCCACCATATGCACTTTGGACCATTTTGTTACCGCTACCGAAGTATTGTGGGGATACCGCTGCGCCATAGTATTGGAGGTTGATCCGCGCGGCGACCAACAGAGGGCCGCCAACGATTTCTGCAAGTATTTTGCCGTCAGGGTCGTTGGCACCTTCGTAGTCGTGCAGGAAGACTTTGCCTCCAAAATTCTGGTTTCGTGTTGCACTTCGCGGAGCCGCTACGAACCAGTGGCAACCGGCGAGACCCCATTCCGCGCGCGTCTGAGACCAGTCTCCTCCCCGCGCGTACAGGGCGCCGCCCCGTCGAGTAGGGGGCAGATCGGTGGACCGCTCGGCACGCACCTTACCGCAGGCTTGATCAAGGATATCGTTAAGCCACCTGATCGGCGGCGGATCGCAGTCCCCGACGGGGTCAGTGACGAAAAGCGTCACTGTATCACCCGTCGTGTCGTGAAGCCCGGTTCGGAACACTGTTTTTGAAGGTATCTCAATGCCGCGACGCGCCAGCATTTTGCGGAGCGGCGTTTCGTTGAGGAGGCCCGAAAGGGTGCGGGCGTTCATCGCTCCGTCGTGTCCTCCACATGTCGCGCACTGCAAGAGGCCGCTTTGCGCATCGTTGGTGACACGTGATTCATGACCAATGAAGACCACCACTGGCGCGAAGTCCTTCATCAGGTCCATAGAGCGTAGTGCCGCCTCCGCTGCATCAGCCGCGGCCTCGCTTGAGGAGTCGAGCGTCAATTTGGGTACGCTGCCGTAGCCGATGACACGGCGATCGTGGAACTGCGAGGAATCAACGAGTGGCCCTAGTCGGAGGATGCCCGCGGCCCCGACATAAACAAAGCTTGATACGGCTGCACGCGAGAAACGTGAAATGGCCCTCTGGAGCTTGCCATCAATATGTAAGCCTTCGTCGTCTTCTATATCGGACGGCCGGTTCACTGAGGAAAGACTGAAAAAGCCAGCTGTTCCGTAGGTTTGAATTTCAGGCTCGAGGGTCTCAAGCGCACGCCTCAGTCGTTCGGAGCGGACGTCCATGCAGAATACCAGCTGCGCTTTGCATGACATGGATTTAACAGGCTCGGCTGCGCCGCCCGCTTGCGCGAGCAATGTGTCGAGGTGGCGGGCCGACGCCAGCTCCGCTGCTCTTTGCAAGACAGCGTCGATCAAATGGTTCGTCCCGACCTGCAACGGCTCTCGATGCTTAAGGACCAGAGCGTCCCACTGCGGACCCACATCCTCAGCATAGCGCGTGTGAAGGGCCTGCTCCCATGTCAAGCGGATGGCGAGCAATTCCGCAAAAGTAGTGTCGCGCGCCTTGGCCCGTTCCGCTTCCCACAGGCGGTAGCGTCCGAGCCCAGCCCATCCACCCAAATCACATAAAAGGCGGTGAAACACTGATGGTGCCGCATCGTTGTCGATACCAAGTGCGCCGCAAGCGTCTGCGATAGCACGCCAATGATCGTGCTGACTGTTGCTGATCGTGTCACGAAAACCAGTGAGGTCGAAGATCTCAGGCGTCCGATCCGTCATGGCCCAATCGCGCCAACTGTTCCATGCGCTTTGGTCAGCCTCCTGTGCCCAAAGGAGCTCGCCGGAGTCAAAATGGCTTTGTGCCCAGGTTCCTATCCGCTCGGTGACAAGATTTGGCCAGTCAGTTCCACTGTGTTCAGCTGCGAGGTCTGCAACGGTAGGAATGGCCTGCGGTACGTAATTTGTAGATTGAGCAGTTTCGAGGATTTCCTGCTCACTCAGTTCAAGGTTAGGAGCAATTTTAGAACGCGATATACGAATATCCTCAAGAGTAATTTCTCCTTTTACAATGCGCCCCAGTTGGACAGATCGGCTCGGAAAAATGTAAGCCCCTGCACTACGTTCGAGGCGCGCGGCGGCATGGGCGATAGGCTCGTCGCTTAGGCCAATGAAAGGATTCATCGCTTCAATATGAGAAAGTGGAAAAAGCGGTGCGATTTTACGGACGGCGTGTTCAGCCGCGCCGATGAGCCCCAGCAAATCGGGCGAGAAGTCTTGATTCCGAATGAGCATCGCTCAGGTCTCCTTGGATTTAGGGTCGGTTTTCCAGGTTCTGGCGTAACGGTCCATCAGTGCGTTGAGGTAAAATCCATTCGTGACATGGACATGCATCTCGCGAACGACAGGATGGGTGGCCCAATGCGGCAATAGCGCCTGTAAAACAACGACGGCCGCGAAGCTCAACAGCGCCAGCGTGATCAGCATCCATTCCAGCAGACCCGCGTCCGGTGTCGGGGGCAATGTGCCAGCGGTCAATCTCTGGGCAATCCATTGAAAGGTTAAATACGATGCGGCGAACAGGACCGAGGCCCAGGCAGTCGCAAAACCCAGCTCACGCGGTGCTGCATCTGCAAGGCCTTGCGCAACCAGATACCCCACCCCGAAGATGAGGATTGCACCAAGCACCACCGCCTGTGGAGATCTTTCTACGAGGCCAAGTGGCAGCACGACAAGCGCGTAGACCGTGATTGCGATCCCCATTGCCAGCGCGACTTTGTCGGCCGCAGGGTGTGCAACAGGGCCGAGCTGTCGCGCTGAGCGAGCTAGCTGACCTGCCCCTGCTGAGGTCAGCAATACGTGGGTTTTGTAGAGCGCGTGCGCAACGATGTGCAGGAGTGCGAGGGGGAACAACCCCAGACCACATTGCAACACTATGAACCCCATCTGCGAAACCGTGGACCATGCCAGTGCGGTCTTTGTGGCCGATTGCGTCAACATGACGACGGATCCGACAAGAGCCGATAAGCCCCCAACAATGACGAGAATAGCCAAGATGAAGGGCGCGCCGAGCATCACGTCTGCAAAGCGGATCAGCAGAAAACCACCCATACTGACGACACCAGAATGAAGAAGCGCTGAAACGGGGGTAGGGGCCTCTATGGCATCTGTCAGCCAGCCATGGACTGGAAGTAGAGCCGACTGCATCACCGCCGCGATGGCCAGACATAAAGTGGCAAAAAGTGCTGTGACAGGTATGTCACCTGCGCGTGCTGCCGCGTTGATGTCGGCTATATTGGACGTGCCATAGGCTGCGTAGAGAAGCATCAAACCAGCCGCCAGCGCGATATTTGCAACCCGCGCAAACATCAATTTCTTGCGTGCGGCGCGCCGAGCTCCGGGCCTGTTTGGATAGAATGTGAGAAGTCTGTTCACACCGATCGCGGTTGCCACCCAACCGAGGCCCAATTGCACGAGGTTACCAGCCGTAACCAGCAAGACAACGCCCGCCAAGACTACGCACAAGCTGAAGGTAAAATACCCTTCCCCGTCTTCTCCTTGAAGATGCGTCGCTGAAAAGCGCAAAATTACCCATGCGAGAACGCTCGTCAACACCAGCAAGATTACCGATACTTCATCCAGCAGAACTGAGAAGCCGAACTGTCCCAATCCGAGAACGGGTGACGTTGTGGGTCCGTAAGTAACGACGTGCAGAGCTGAATATGCTGCGAGACCGATGCCGACCAACGCCGCCCGCTCAGCCCATTCAGGCGGTGTGACGGGCATGATTGTCTCACGCAACCTGATGGCACCGGCCACCATGAGAACGAGGGGGAATATTAATACTATCCAAGCGATCGCCATCTTTAGGTCTCCGTTTCAGAAGCGTTAATTCGAATTATGGTTGGTGGTTTTAAAAAAGGCTTTGACTGCTGAGATATTTTGCTCTGATCAAGTCGGGGAGACGGACACCTGCACCCAGCTTCACACTTTTTAAGCCATCATCCATACATCTGGTCCTATCTCACCAGATTAGCTCAGCGGCTGAATCAGAACTGCGAAATTGATAACAAGGGCAATTGGACTTCCCCGAGTTGGCCTGTTTGAACGTCCACTTAATCCAACGTGTTGCCGTGACGGGTCACCCTTTAACCGGAACATTGGCCGCTCGTGAAAGAGAGGCGCTTTTGGAAACGTTCAGGGAAACTACCTTGGGCTTCGTTTGACCGCGTTGTAGGTAAAAATTATGGTAAACTCCTTTTCCGTCTGGCAGGGTCGCTGATCAAATTGAAAACTCTGCGCCGATTACTACAAGAACGCTGGGCGACCTGTTTTCATCCCTGTAGACACTAAAATTCACGTGCAATCCCCGAGCTGCCCACCCACAGGTTCGGTGCGGTTAGGCCAGTTTGGTCGCGTGAGGGCGCCCTCTGGTGGGGCCATAGCCAGATGGACCTAAGTATCTTTGGCACAGCACAGGGCGACTGTTACCCAACGGCCCAGTGCGACATGGCTCTGGGCCGGTCTGACGCTCCTGCGGCGGGGCAAAGACCCTATTGAGCGTACTCGCCCGTAGGCAGTGAAGGCGAAACTGTTGCGGGTATGGGCATGAGCGTCGTGAAAAGAGCCAGTCCAATCGCTATGCTCAGGATCGCGAGCGCCCCGCGCTCTGGTCGAAGGAGGGCCGTAGCGGGGCCGCGAAAGAACAGAGCGTGGGCACGTTTGGTCGGCAACAGCTTGGACGCCGGCTCTGGCTGCGAAACGCTGCGCACCATTCCAAGCAATTCGCCCGGCGCCGCAGGTTCCATGCGAAGCCCTGCGTAGTGGAAAATCAGGCCACCCAGTCCCGCGAGAACCCCTGCAGTTGCAATTGGCAGGAGGTCGGCCAGAGAGGCGGCTTTGGCGACGTCCGGCGAGATATTTGCGACCCCCAGACCAAAGATGACCAAGGCCGTCATTGCAAGCCATGGAAGGGCGACGTCGCGCGCAGTCTCGGGTTTGTGCGCGGCGCCCGCCAGCAAAAAGAGCGCGCGTAGCATGAGAAGTGTTGTCCCGAGGCTCGCGACAAAAAGCGCTGTCCCTAGCCAGATCGACCACCCGACAGGCACACCCTCCAGCGCAGTTTTTAGGCCTGCCTTGGCCAACCAACCGCTTGTGCCAGGCATCCCCGCAAGGGCCAGTGCAGGCAGCGCCATGAGAACCAGCACCGCAGTGCGCACCGCACCCCGATCCACGGACCAGACCGCCGGAACGCCAAGGAACAGCGCCGCCTTGGCAAAAGCGTGATGAACGGCCAGTATTACCAGTGCCGGTGCGATCAACACCCACGCCCCCGGTGCGGCAAGGGCTGCGGCAAGTCCCAGCAGAATAAGGCTCATCTGGCCAATGCTTGAATAGGCGAGCACCGCCTTAGGATCTTGTTGAACCAGTCCAAGCACGGGTGCGAGAATGAGACCGGCCAGCGCCATCGCCGCAAACGCCACCGCAACTTCGGGCAGGGCGGTTTGACCGAGCGGCAGAACAGTGATCAAACCGAACAATCCGGCCTTCAACATGGCACCCGACAGCACCGCACTTGCCGGTGCAGGCGCTGCGGCATGTGCCAGTGGCAGCCAAAGGTGCATTGGAACGGCGCCGAGTTTAATCAGGAACCCCAATGAGACCAGCACAGTTGCAAGCAAGGGCACGGTGTCGCCCGTCATGGCAGAGAGTCGCAGATCACCCGTGGCGAAGTGCCCTAGCGCCAGACCGGCAAAAAGAGCGACCTCGCCAGCGATAGCGAAAACGATATAGACGCGCCCCGCAAAGGTCTGCGCAACACCGCCGCCGTGCAGCACCAGTCCCCAAGAGGCAAGGCTCATCATCGCAAAGAAGGTATAGAACGCGGCGATGTCCTGCGCGATCAATAGTCCCAGATTGCCCGTCATCGCAAAAAGAAAGCAGGCGATTGTGCGGTCTTGGGCGGGGTCACGTGCCAGCAGCCTGATCAACTGCCAACCGGCAAGGCTCCATAGAATTGAGGTGAATATCAGAAAGGTCGCTGCGGTTTTGCTGAGGGCAAAGTCGGTTCCCAACAGCAGCCAGTCCAGACGCAGGGGCATGGGGCCCGGATCGGCTAGACCCGCCAGCAATGCGGGGAGCGGGGCAAATGGAATAAGACCCCGAACATAGGGTCTGAGCCCCGGAATGCAAAACGCAAGAACCAGGACCATCGGAACAGTGGGCACGAGCCAGAGTGGGACTTCGATCATTGGTATTCCAAAGAAACAATAAAGCGGGTCCAGCCAAGCGGGCTGAACGATGCATTTGCGAAAAGACCGGCTGCTATGATCAAGACGGCTGTCATGGCGGGCGGCAGGGCAAGCATCCAGCCGAGCTTGCGGCGGACCGGTGCGGGGTCTGGTGGATCAAGAAACCATGCGCGATAGAGGATCGGCAGGAAATAAGCGGCGTTCAGCAAGCTTGACCCGGCGAGCAGCGCAATGACCTCTGGCTGCCCCGCTTCAAGACCGCCGAGACCAAGATGCCATTTGCTCATAAATCCAGCGAGGGGGGGAATGCCGATCATTCCAAGCGCTCCGACTGTGAAGGCAAGCATCGAGATTGGCATAAGACGGCCCATGCCGTTCATTGCGCTCACTGTCTTGACCCCGTGCGCCTCGGCAAAGTTACCAGCCGCGAGGAACAGGGTGATT
>CAWVZA010000125.1:0-7140 GCA_963934545.1 uncultured Sulfitobacter sp. | reverse complement strand
ATCCTTGCAGGGATTGCGATATCGGCGCTGGCGGGGGCTGCGACGTCGTTGGTGCTCAACCTGTCGCCGAACCCCTTTGCCGCGAACGAGATTGTGTTCTGGATGATGGGATCGCTTGCGGACCGCTCCATGACCCATGTGTGGATTGCGCTGCCGCTGATCTTGATCGGCTCAGTGATGCTGGTGGCGCTGGCGCGGGGATTGGACGCGCTGACACTGGGTGAGGACGCCGCGGAAGCGATGGGGATTGGTCTGCGCCGTCTGCGTCTGACGCTGATTTTCGGGACGGCGGCCGTGGTTGGTGCGTCTACGGCAGTGGCGGGGGCGATCGGCTTTGTAGGGCTTGTAGTGCCACATCTGCTTCGCCCTTTTGTGGGTGCGCAACCGGGTCGGCTGCTGTGGGCCTCGGCGCTTGGCGGGGCGGCGATGGTGCTGGCGGCGGATATTTTCGTGCGGATGATCTTGCCTGATCGGGATTTGAAGCTGGGGGTTGTGACCGCGCTTATTGGTGCGCCGCTCTTCTTGCATCTGATTTACCGCACGCGGAGGGACGGGTTGTGAGCTTGCTGATCCTTGAGAGTTTCAGCGTGTTTCGCGGTCCTTGTGACATCTTGCGCGATGTTGACCTAACGGTTGCCGCAGGGGAAGTTGTGGGGATCATTGGTCCCAATGGCGTAGGTAAGACGAGCTTGATGCGAGGTGCGCTGGGGTTACTGGTCTCAAAAGGGCACAGCTCGCTTGCTGCCTTGTCGCCACGTGCACGAGGGCAGGCGGTGGCGTGGCTCCCCCAAGCGCGTGAGATTGCGTGGCCGATGAGTGTGGAGCGGCTGGTGATGTTGGGCCGCACGCCGCATCTGGGTGCAGGTCAGCGAGCGACTGAGGCGGACATTGCGGCGGTTGACCGTGCATTGCAGCGGATGGATTTGGGCGGGTTTCGCGAACGCATCGCGACCCAGCTGTCGGGCGGTGAGCAGGCGCGCGCCTTGATTGCACGCGCCTTGGCGCAGGAGACGCCGCTATTGATGGCGGACGAACCGATTGCGGGCCTTGATCCTGCGTACCAGATTGGCACGATGCAGACCTTTGTCAGCCTCGCGGAGGAGGGACATTCTGTGATCGTCTCATTGCATGATCTGGGGTTGGCGGCGCGGCATTGCACGCGGCTGGTTGTGATCGGTGGCGGTGGGATTGTGGCGGATGGCACGCCGCGTGCAGTGCTGACGCCTGATCTGTTGCGTGAGACGTTCGGGATCAGCGCATTTTTGCAGGACACGCCTGATGGTTTGGTCTTTCAGGCGATGGGGGTTGTGGGATGAGTGCAGTGACCCTTGAGCGGCCTTGGCTGACGTTTGATCTGGGTGAGCAGATGCAAGTGCTGAGCTGGGCGATCAACCGACCCGGATTTGTGATGGCAAACCAAATCGTCTGGCGGGAAGTGTGCAATGCGGATTTGCCGCGTGATCTGGATGTGGTGGAATGGTTCGGATCAGAGCTGAAGGCGCGGGACGTTCAAGATGCCGTAGCTTTCCTCACATCCCGTGATGTTGCGTTTTTTCATGACAAGACTGTGCGCATTGACGAGACTGAAGTGCGCTGTGTGGCGACTGTGGGCCTGTCTAATGCTGAACGGATCGGAAACCGCGAAGACCGCAGCACAATGGACTGGGGCACAATCAATGTGGCCGTGCGGGTGAATGAAGCGCTGAGCCAGACTGCGCTGATCGAGATGATGAGCATCGCCACGCAGGCGCGAACAGCAGCAATTATGGATGCAGGTGTGCGTGTCTCTTCTGGTGTGGCGACGGGCACTGGAACTGATTGCATTGCTGTGGCGGCACCGTGTGGCACAGTGGATTATGTGGGGCTTCACACGCAGATTGGTGAGACTGTGGGCGCTGCGGCTTATGCGGCGACGGCTGAAGGTGCTATGCAATGGAAAGCGGACATCGCGCTGCTGCTCGCTCAGGCTGCTGAGGCAGGCAAGACAAATGATCATGATGGGTAGTTCGAGATATGTTTAACATTGAACCTGTGCAGAAGTTCCTTGAAACGGGTGGACCTGCTTTGGCGGCTATTGCCGTCCTGTCTGTGCTCACCCTTGCGATCATTTTGTGGAAGCTTTGGCGATTGATCCTGTCGGGAGCTTGGTCCTCAAAGCAAGCGCAGCAAATGCTTGCGGCGGGGAGTGTGGGGGCAGGCGCACAGCGCAATATCCGTGCGCGGTTTTTGGCAGGTGCGCTACGGGCGCGGGCGTTGCCTGATGCATTGGCCCGCGAGGAGATTTTGCGCATTGGAGCGGGGGAGCTTGCTAGCTTGCGCAGTGGGTTGCGGCCTTTGGATCTGATTGTGACCATTGCGCCGCTGATCGGATTGCTCGGCACAGTTCTAGGAATGATTGAGGCGTTTCAGGCGCTGGAGACAAGTGCGGGGCAGGCGGATCCTTCTGTCCTTGCTGGCGGTATTTGGGAGGCGCTCTTGACCACGGCCGCAGGTATGGCAGTGGCGATCCCTGCGGCCGTGGCGCTCAGCTGGTTTGAGGGAATTGTCGAGCGGGTTCAGAGTGATATGGAGGATATGGCCACGCGTCTATTCACCCAAGCTCCGAGCACTGCGGTGGCCTGATGTTTGCCTTCGTCGCCCCACGTCCACGGCGCAAGCCGAGCCTTACACCGATGATTGATGTGGTGTTTTTGCTGTTGGTCTTCTTCATGCTCGCCTCGCAATTCGGGCGGGACAATGCACTGCCGTTATCTGCGGCAAGTGGGGAGAGCAGCAGCTATTCGGGGCCACCGCGACTGATCGATGTCGGAGTGGATGAATTGAAACTGAACGGCATTGTGATGTCCAAAGACATGCTTGTGCAGCAGCTACAGAAATTGGTTGAGGCGCAGACGGACACTGCGATTTTGCGGGGCAGTGATGCGGCGACTTTGCAGCGGATGATTGATGTGGCGCAAGCTTTGCGCGGGGCGGGTTTCACCTCGCTGTCGATTGTGGAGTAGGGCAGGGATGCAATTCAAACAGCCCCAACGCCGCCGCACAGCTGAATCGGTGGTCCCGATGATCAACGTTGTTTTCCTACTGCTCATCTTTTTCATGATGTCCGCGCGGATTGCGCCGCCACCACCTTTTGATATTACCTTGCCCACAGCGACACAGGAGGCTGCGTTGAGCGAGGACGTGACGTTGTATCTGTCGCTGGAGGGGGAAATCAGTGTTCAGGGCCAAGGCGGAGATGCTGCGTGGAGCGTGTTACGTGGGCTTGATCCTGCACAAGTATTGACCCTGTGGGCGGACGCTGGGCTGCCAGCTCCCTTGCTGGCTAAGACGCTACGGGAATTGTCCGCAATCGGGCTGACTGAATTTGTGCTGGCGGTGCGGGCGCCATGAGGTATTTTGCGGAATTCAGCATCTTCCTAGTGATTGCCACGGCGTCGCATTTTGCTTTTTTCCAAGGGGAGCAAGGAGGCTCTGCCGAAGCGATGGGCAACGAGGGTGCAGAAGTGCTGACGCTGGCCGCGAGCAGTGAGAGCCTGTCCGAGATGGTGCAGGCGTGGGATCGCCCAGTGGAAGTTGTCCAGCAGGTGGCGATGCCTGAGCAGATTAAGCCTTTGAGCGAGCCTGTTGTGCAGGTGCTTCCCACTGCAATGCCAAACCCTGCTGCGCCTGTTCCAAATTTCGCAACAGCTGCTCTTGAGGCGCCAGACCTTCCCTCGATCGATATGGCCGATCCACCACGCCCTGATTTTGCGGCGGTGCAGTCTGCGCGCCCGCAACTGCGTCCTGCGCCACCGCCACGAGCAAGAGTGAAACCTGCGGCCTCCAAACCTGCCGCTTCGAAACCCGTCGCCAAAAAGAAATCCTCAGCAGCGAAACGCCAAGTAGCAAGTGGTGCGGGGAAGGGAAAAGCAGCGGGTAAGAAAAAGAAAGCGAAGGCGCCCGCTAAGCGTCAAGCATCAAGCCCTGCGGCAAAGGCACAGTGGGGTGGTAGCATTCGCAGTGCAGTGGAGCGGCGCAAAAAATTTCCTGCCAATACGCGCGCAAGGGGCAGGGTCGTCTTAACCGTTGCAGTCTCGACCAAAGGCCGCTTGGCGTCGGTTAAGGTCAAACGCTCCTCTGGCAACCGTGCATTGGACAAGGCAGCTGTCTCGGCGGTCAGGCGTGCGCGGTTCAAAGCAGCGCCCAGAGGCGTTAAATCGGGTGTTCATTACTTTTCCCTGCCCATATCGTTTTCCCGATAGCGCAAATGTCGTCTCTTTTCTGGGCTGACGGATCGAAGCGTGGGCCTTATTCGCTTTCACAAGGCTATCAGACGCACTAGGCAGCCCTATCTTTGTAGGAACGGAAAACGTCATGGCAATCAAATCTACGGTTTATAAGGTCGAGCTGTCTGTGTCTGACATGGACCGCCACTACTATGAGACCCACAAGCTGACTGTAGCCAAGCACCCGTCCGAGACGGATGAGCGCTTGATGGTACGGATCCTTGCATTTGCACTGAATGCTCATGAACAGTTGGAAATGACCAAAGGGCTTTCCACTGATGATGAGCCGGATATTTGGCGCAAAAGCCTAAGTGACGAGCTGGAACTGTGGGTTGCGCTGGGGCTGCCGAGCGATAAGGTCGTGCGCCAATCTTGTGGTAAGGCGCAGCAAGTGATTGTCTATTGCTATGGCGGTAGGCCTGCTGATGTGTGGTGGGAAAAGATCAAAAACAGCACGACCCGCTTTGATAATCTGCAAGTCGTGAATTTTGCGGAAGATGAAACCAGCGATCTCGCGAAGTTGGCCAGCCGCTCAATGCGAATTGCAGTTAATATTCAAGACGGGGATGTCATGGTGAGTGTCGATGACCGCATCGTCTACGTGACCCCGACCGAGTGGAAAGCCACCAGTCGCTAGTCAAACAGTGGTGCATTGCGGCAGTGTGACTGAAAGAGGGCGGCGGGTTTCCAAACACGCGACCGAATAGGTCAGCACACTATGCTGTTGAAAAGCAGACCTGTCCTCACATGGCTTTGTTACGGCATAGGCACGTCGGTTGTGAACTTTGGCACTGAATAGCCTGCCTGCACAGCAGGACGCGCCGCGATCCGCAGATACCAGTCTTTGACGTTTGGAAAGTTGTCCAAGTCAATCTCCTGCCATTCAAACCGCGACACCCACGGCCAGCAGGCCATATCAGCAATCGAATACATTCCGCCCTGCGCACCCGCGATGAAGCTGCGCCCTTCCAGCCGCGTGTTCAGCACGCGGTACAATCGCCGCGCTTCAGTGCTGTAGCGGTGTTCGGCATACTCTGATTTGCCTTTGTTATATTTAACGAAGTGATGAGTTTGTCCCAGCATTGGTCCCAGACCGCCCATCTGCCACATGAGCCATTCAACCATGCGCCAATATTCATCACCATCACATTGAAATTGTTTATATTTATAGGCGAGATACATCATGATTGCACCGGTTTCCATCATCTGGATGCCAGTCTCATGATCGACAATTACAGGGATGCGGTTGTTGGGTGCTATCTTGAGGAAATCGGGGGCGAACTGCTCATCTTTGGTAATGTCGATGGAGTGTGTGGTATATGGCACGCCAAGTTCTTCCAGAAGGATTGAAACCTTGCGGCCGTTTGGTGTTGTCCATGTATAGAGGTCGATCATCGGTATGCCCTTTCTAATCTGGCATCAGGCCAAGTCTATGCGGTAGCCGGAGCGTGGGAAATGCACGCAAACTGTCCCCACTTCGTCCGCACTGCGGTCGATCACAACAGTCTCAGCATCGGCATAGCGGATGGTGCCTGCAACCGGCTGCTCGCCGCCATTGACGTCAGGTTTGACTGTGACGGACTGCCCAACAGACAATCCTTGAGGGTCATGGTCTGCTACGCCTGTCGGGGCTGTTGGCTCTGCTTGTTTTGCGCAGTGGATGGCGTCCTGCACCCCCATCACGCTGGACGTGCCGTGGCCGATCGTGTGGACATTGTCTTCCCAACGCACAAGGTCCGAAAACTCTGACAAAAATGACGGCCCGCCTGACCAGCGGCCGCGCAAAAACCAGACGACGTGGTAGAATTGTGCATCTACTGCGGCAGGTTGATCACCCAGCAGAAAGGCACGCCCATCCGACAGCTGTGCATTCAGCCATGACAGGGGTGCACGCATTTGTGAGACAAGGTGGGGGAGGTCTGCATTGGCTTGTTTCAGGTTCGCGGCCCAATCCTCTCCCAGATATAGCCGCCCGCGGTCTGCTGCAAAATCTTTGTCCAAGCCGTCGCCAGCAGCGCCCAGAACATGGCGAACCGTCTGGTCAAATAATGTGCCGTCCGTCCAGCGGCTCAAGCACCACATGAGGCCATGCTCGGAGGTCGGCATAATACTGTTGGCTGGATAGCGGCGCTCAAGTTCACGTATGATACATTGGCTGTCACAATAGATGTCAGCGCCGATCTGGATCACTGGCGTGCGCCGGTATCCTCCTGTGAGGGCTGTGAGCACGGGCTTTGGGGGCAGGCGGGGAATTTCTACACTGCGCCATGCTAGACCTTTGATGCCGAGGACGACGCGCACTTTTTCAGCCACGGGCGATTGCGGATAGGCATGAAAAATAATGTCAGCAGCGGGATCGGACATGGTGTGTTCCTTTCGACCCTGCGGGTCAGATGTGTGCATTCAGTTTCGCAGCGGCGCGAGGACGTTATCGACAAGGCTGTCGTGGATTCCAGTTGTCGCAGGATGTTTCCATTCATGTCAATCGAGAGGGTGCATAGATGGGGGCAAATGCATCTCGCTCGGCCTTTTGTGAACTTGATTGAAGGCGCATGAACACTGCAGGCTGCCCCAGCGCTCATCGTCCGTTTGCCACATCACGATTGACGGTACGGCGGTAGGGCTTAGCAAGGATACTAACGAGAGGTTCCGCGCGTTCGAAGTCCACTTGCGGGTATAGGCTGTCCACGGGGCTGAACATGCGGAGCAGTGCGATTTTGCTCGGTCTTTGCGGACAACTTCTGACAGAAGCGCCCTACGTGTCTGGCAGGACCTGACATCCAATGATTTGGTCTATGATAATAACTTTTAGGCACTGATCGGCTTTGTTGCACAAATAGCCTTTGCCAAGGATTCACTGTCTGACTCCATCGTG
>CAWVZA010000124.1:0-7208 GCA_963934545.1 uncultured Sulfitobacter sp. | reverse complement strand
GTATCGTTGGACATGGCATTTCCTTTGTCTCCCCTCTACATAAGCTTAACCAGTGCGGATGCAAAAACTTTTGAACGGGGTGCGCCACCATGTCCTTTGATCCATCGACGTTGAAATACAATGAGGCGGGTTTAATTCCCGCGATTGCGCAAGATCATGAAACGGGTGAAGTGCTTATGATGGCATGGATGAATGCCGAGAGCCTGATGCGCACGCTGGAAAGTGGGCAGGTCACGTATTGGAGCCGCTCGCGTCAGGAGTTTTGGGCAAAGGGGGCGACATCGGGTCATGTGCAAACGCTCAAAGAGATGCGGGTGGATTGTGACCGCGACTGCATTGTGATGCAGGTGGCCCAGATCGGTGCGGCCTGTCACACGGGCGCGCGCAGTTGTTTTTATACTCATGTGTCAGCAAGGGGTGAAATCGACCTTACTGTGAAGAGTTAAGATTAATCCCTAAGCTTCTATAATAGAACGAATATCCTGCCGATTTGCGCCTTTGCGTCGGAGCAGGCTGATTGCGCGTGCATCATTGCGCTTTGCCAACCTTTTGCCAACCTCGTCTCGGATCAGGCGGTGATGGTGATACACTGGATTTGGCAATCCAAGCAGATTTTGTAGAACGATATGGATGGGGGTCGCCTCCATCAGATCACGTCCGCGTACCACATGACTGATCCCTTGTTCCGCGTCATCGACGACCACGGAGAGGTGGTAAGACGTTCCCATATTGCGCCGCGCAAGGACGATGTCGCCTACCGTTTCGATCATGTCTTTTGCGGAAAATATAACTTTCTGTGGGACATCATCGCCTTCTTCATCGAAATTTAGTGGCCAATTTAGGTCTTGACATGCGCGTTTCATATTCAACCGCAGTGGGGTGTTTTGTGGCCGCGGTGTGTTTATGGCTTGTTCGGGCCGACAGGTCCCGGGATAGATAATGCCATCAGGACCAAGCAGTGGCGCACCTTCCTGCGGCGCGCTCGCTGCTGCGGCAATATCTGCGCGTGAGCAGTGGCAGGGATAGAGCAGGCCGCGCCGCCACAAGGTGTCGAGCGCCGTGTCGTAAGCTGACTTCCGCTCCGATTGACGCATGACGGGTGTCGACCATTTCAGACCAAGCCACGCCAGATCGTCGTATATCTGCGCGTCCCATTCAGGGCGGGCACGCGATTTGTCTATATCTTCGATCCGCAACAAAAATTCGCCATTTGCGCTTTGGGCAAGATCATAGGCGAGAAGGGCCGAGTATGCGTGGCCCAGATGCAGCGGCCCCGTAGGAGAAGGCGCAAACCGCGTTCTAAAGGTCAATACTTTTCAACTACGTAGACCGTTGAATCCATGTTTTGTGCGGGCAGGTGTGGACCATGATCTGCAAATAGAACACGCGCAGTGCTGCAATCAATCCATTCATTGAGGCGCCCCGTATGCATTGGATCAGCAATGGCATGATCGTTGAAGGAAAACACCAGTTTCCCGCCCTTTGGCAGGGCATGCATGAGGATATCAAAGGTTGAGCTTGGGGGTGCTCCGAGGCCGATCACACCAACGGCGCTGATGACGTCATATTTGCCTTCGGGGGTCGCCTCCGCATTGATCAGTGACAGTTTGCCGTAGATGTCAGTCTTTCGTGCCTGCTCCAACATTGTGGCAGAGAGGTCTACACCGTCGATATTGCGAAAGCCTTCGTGCGTGAATGCCTTGCCAGAAAGTCCAGTGCCGCAGCCAAAATCAAGGATAGCGACATTTCGATCAGAAACCGTCTCGGCCAATGCTTCGGCACAGCGGTGGGGGGCGGCATAGCCTTTCGCCGTCAGATCAGCTTCGAAATCAGGTGCCCATTCATCATAAAAAGCACTGGCTGCGTCGGCATCTCGGTCCAAGACGGCTTGTTCAAGTAATATACTCATATCGATAGATTACGTTCGTTAACGTTTTTGTCCAGCACTTAACCAATCCTGCCAATCCGCCTTTGCGCGATCTGTGTAGGCTTTGTAACGGTCTTTGCGTCCGCGACGGCCACTTTTCAGACCGTCTACTTGCGGGAAGAGGCCGAAATTCACGTTCATTGGCTGGAATGTCTTGGCCTCCGCACCGCCCGAGATATGGGTGATTAGCGCGCCGGTGGCCGTGGTGGGCGGAGGCGTGTCGAGTGCGCCGCCTGTGATTTCGGCGGCAGCAAGGCGCCCTGCCAGCATGCCCATCGCAGCACTCTCCACATAGCCTTCCACGCCAGTGATCTGACCTGCGAAACGGATATGGGGCTGCGACTTCAGGCGCATCTGCCCATCCAGCAAAGTGGGTGAGTTCAGGAATGTGTTGCGGTGGATGCCGCCGAGGCGTGCAAAATTTGCATTCTCAAGTCCAGGAATAGTTTTGAAAACAGCCGTTTGTGCGCCGTATTTCATTTTTGTTTGGAACCCTACGACGTTGTAAAGCGTGCCAAGTTTGTTGTCGCGGCGCAGCTGTACGACAGCATATGCTTTGACCTCAGGCTGGTGCGGATTGGTGAGGCCAACGGGCTTCATCGGACCAAAGCGCAAGGTCTCACGACCACGCTCCGCCATGACCTCAATCGGCAGGCAGCCGTCGAAATAACCTGCTGTCTCTCCCTCGTGGAACTCTGTCTTCTCCGCCTCGGCCAGTGCGTCGATGAAGGTGTAATACTGATCTTTGTCCATGGGGCAGTTGAGGTAGGCCGTGCGTTCTTCTTCTGTCTCGCCCTTGTCATAGCGCGACTGCATCCACGCTTTGCTCATGTCGATGCTGTCGTGGTAGACGATCGGGGCAATGGCGTCGAAGAATGCGAGCGCCTCTGCGCCTGTCTCCGCCGCAATCGCAGCACCCAGATCGGTGGAGGTCAGCGGACCAGTGGCGATGATCCAATGGCCGTCCTCTGGGAGGGCAGTGATTTCGCCATATTCAACAGAGATATTCGGGTGCGCCATCAGCGTGTCGGTCACCGACTGGGCAAAGGGATTACGGTCCACAGCCAGCGCGCCACCTGCGGGCAGGCGATGCCTCTCGGCGGTTTGCATGATGATACCGTTTGCTTCACGCATTTCCCAGTGCAGCAGGCCCACGGCATTTTGCTCACTGTCGTCGGAGCGGAAGGAGTTGGAGCAAACCATCTCGCCCAGCAGACCTGTCTGGTGTGCGAAGGTTTCCACCTTGGGACGCATCTCGTGGATGACGACGTTGATGCCAAGGTTTGCAGCCTGCCAAGCAGCCTCTGAGCCGGCCATACCGCCGCCGATGATGTGTAATGTTTTATCCATGCCTGCCAGATAATCCAGCACGCCTTGCTGCGCAACAGGCCGCAGCCATTGCGCATGCGACAAAGTGTGGGGCGGGGCCGTTGTAGCCATGTACTGAAGTGGGGAGATTTGGGGTCGCCGCTGCGGGAATAAGGGGATCACATGAGAGTCTGATCTGGAGGGACCTTCCGCTGGTGGCGACCCTAAATGGGGCAGCTCGTCGTGCCATGTCCTATTTGTGCCTTATTCCTGCCCAATTTACTAGACCTAAGTGAGCAACACTGAGGTGCTGATTTGGCAACAGTGGTTAACGCGCAGAAAAAACCCTCGGTCACCAAAGGTGCCGAGGGTCATGTTTTTATAGTGTTAAGTTTGATCAGGAGGGAGGGGCTGTGGCATCCAGTGGCAGACCAGAAGGGACCGAGTTTGGTGTGCCTAATCCGCGTTTGCCGGCTCCTTCATCGGTCAAGGCACCCAAGAATGATATGATCTTGGCGATCTCATCCTCGACCAAGGCAACATCGCTGATCTCAATGGCCTCGGCAATACGCATGACTTCGTCGAAATCATCCATGGCTTTCCAGTCATTGGCAGCAACATCATCGGCCAACACAGCTTTGCTGCGGTCATAAGAGGAGAGTCCTTTTACCGCATCAAGATGGTGACGCACGATATCTTCAAGGTTGGCATAAGCGCCGTTGTGGCCATACGGGCCTGTCATGCTGACATTGCGCAGCGTTGGCGTGCGGAAACGGTACATGTCTTCCTGCTCACTCGTGATCATGCCGCGTTCTGCATCAGAGGCGTAGTCGTCTTTCCCCGGTCCGAGTTGGAGCAGGCCAATGGCATGGAAATTATGATCCGTCTGGAAGGTACCTGAGTGACAAGTAGAGCAGCGCGTTTTTCCATAGAACAGGTCCATTCCTGCAAGCTGCTCCTCGGACACTGCATCTTCTCCCGCCAGATAGCGGTCAAACGGGCTCTCTGTTGCGCGAAACTTGGAGCCAATAAAGGCCGAGAGGGCATTGCCCATGTCCACGCGGCGCGATTCCCCGAGGCCGACACCGTCTTCACCAACTGACAAGGACATGCCGTCAGACGTACCGAGGCTGGGATGGTGGCAGGTGGCGCAGGCGATATTCTTATTCCCCGATAGGATCGGATCAAAGAAGAGATCACGGCCCAGCTTCACCAATTCGGCAGGAAACTGGTGGAAGTCGACGTCATTGGCTGCAGTGGGGATAGACCCTGCAAATGCTGTGGCACCGTATATTATACCAGCGCCAAAAACGACGAGCGTCAAAATCTTCATCACGGACTCCTCACGAGAATAAGAGGCTTCGTAACAAGATTAAGGCAAAATTGCGACGATTGGTTTGGAAATAGACCGTCCCGTTTTAGGAAGCAGTCAGTGTTTCCAATCAGGTGGCCGTTTTTCGATGAAGGCTTGCATGCCCTCGTTGGTGTCTGCGTTGCGCAGGTTCTCCACCATGACGTCGCCCGTGTAGGCGTATGCTGCGGCGGTTTCCATACCGAGCTGTTCGTAGAATGCGCGTTTGCCAATTTTCACTGCTGCGCCCAACTTGCCCGCAATTTGATCGGCGAGGGCGGCGGTTTCCGCCTCAAGGGCATCAGGTGCCACAACGCGGTTGATCAGGCCCAATTCCTCGGCGCGTTCGGCGTTTATGAAATCACCCGTGGTGAGCATCTCAAACGCCTTTTTCGGCTCGATGTTGCGGGTGAGGGCGACCATCGGGGTTGAACAGAACAGGCCGATGTTGACGCCGTTGACGCCAAACCGCGTGCCATGTGCCGCCACGGCCATGTCACATGTCGCGACCAGCTGGCATCCTGCCGCAGTTGCGATGCCGTGGATTTGGGCGATGACGGGTTGGGGCATGGATTGGATGCGCATCATCACATCAGTACAGCGGGCAAACAGATCAGCAAAGGCGGCAGCACCTGCATCCTCGTTCTGGCGCATCGCCTGCATCTGGCGCAGGTCGTGGCCTGCGCAGAATGCTTTTCCTGCACCCGACAGCGTTATCACGCGGCAGGTCGGATCATCCGCAAGGGTGTCCAGCGTCTCTTGCAGAGCCGACAGCATTTTGTCGCTGAGCGCATTAAGCCGCTCGGGGCTGTTCATTGTGAGATGCGTGACCGCGTCCCGTTGCGTAATTTCCAGAATTGCCATCTTGCGCCCTCGCTTGCTTGGGGCAACTCTAGGCGCAACAAGGCAGGGAGAGCAAGTATGGCCGTAAAAGGTGAAGTGATGATGCAGGCGCTGGAGCTTATGGCGTTTATGCGTGAGGTGTTCCAGCAGGTTGCGGATGATTTCAACGTCGAAGAGGTCAAACCGAACGAAGTGACCATGCGTTTGATCATCACCGAGAAACACTTGCGCCCCGGTGGTACGGTGTCGGGTCCGTCAATGTTTGCACTTGCAGATGTGGCAGCATACATTGCGACACTCGCCATGATAGGGCCGCAGGCGCTTGCGGTGACAACCAACTGCTCGCTCGATTTCATGCGCAAGCCCAAGGCAGGGGTTGATCTGATTGCGACAGCACGGCTGCTCAAGTTGGGGCGCCAACTGTCAGTGAGCCATGTTCTTGTCTATTCCGAGGGGATGGCAGAGCCCGTGGCACAGGCGACAATGACCTATGCTATCCCACCCGCCAAAGCGGTTTAAAGGTACAATTTTTTAGGTAATGTAATTGTATCAAAAAAGGGCAGGGATGAACCCTGCCCAAGTGAAGAGGTCTGGCATAGCGTCACGGTGAGCAAATTCATCGCGAGCCCGATAGTCGTCAGGCTGCCCTAAATCATAGGTCTCACCGCAGCTCAGACATTCGAGCGCGCGTGCCACAGGAGAAAAGTAGCACATCCCACCACAAGACGCGCATTGAAGTGCGGATTGCTCGACACTCATTAGCGTAAATCCCCGAAGGACGCAGCAAACCGAAGCAGGAGGCCAATACGAAGCCCTGCGCGGTCCATTGAAGCGTCAAGATCACCCGTCACCGCCCATTCGCCAATGATTTTTGATAGAAAAGTAACCGTAATTAACCATACAGCCACAAAAACCAATCCGCCCATCCGTCTGAAATAGCTGGCAGAGCCCATACGCAGCTCATGCTGTGCCTCGCGACGCTGGATCATGCGGTGTACGGGGATCATCCCGAGATAGGTTGAGGCGCCAAACAGGATTGCAGCGGCGAAGAGCACAGAAGCGTTGATGAACATTGTTATATCCTGTTGTGATATGCAGATTCTACACGCGGAGAGGGGCAGGGTGAAGAGATAGCGTTAAAAACAGAAACTTAGTGGGGTAATATGATACCTTATTTATAAGATACTGTTTTTGCTATATATGTACGGTGTTGTGACGCTTGACCCGCAGTGTGGCTCGGATATAAGCCACCCATCACATAGGAGCATTCGCTCCGATACACCACGAACGGGATACTCCTAAATGAAAACTTTTTCTGCAACACCGGCAGACATTGACAAGAAATGGATCATCATCGACGCCGAAGGCATCGTTTTGGGCCGTCTTGCGTCGATAATCGCCATGCGTCTGCGGGGCAAGCATAAGCCCTCTTTCACTCCTCACATGGATTGCGGCGACAATGTCATCGTAATCAACGCCGAGAAAATCCAAATGACCGGCAAAAAGCGTGAAGAGATGTTCTATTGGCACACCGGCCACCCTGGTGGAATCAAAGAGCGCTCAAAAGCCGACATTCTCGAGGGCAAGCACCCCGAGCGTATCGTGACACTCGCCGTTAAGCGCATGCTGCCCGGCAACCGTCTGAGCCGCCAGATCATGACCAACCTGCGTGTATATGCAGGCGGTGAGCATCCTCATGAGGCCCAAGAGCCTACAGTTCTGGATGTTGCATCCATGAACAAGAAAAACACACGGAGCGCATGAGCATGTCTGACGAAA
>CAWVZA010000123.1:0-7222 GCA_963934545.1 uncultured Sulfitobacter sp. | reverse complement strand
ATGACACGCCAAATGACCGGAGCGAAAATGATCGTTCAAGCCCTGATTGATCAGGGTGTTGATACCGTATTCGGGTATCCTGGCGGTGCTGTCCTGCCGATCTATGACGAAGTGTTCCAGCAAAGCAGCATCAAGCACGTTCTGGTTCGCCACGAGCAAGGCGCCGTTCACGCCGCCGAAGGCTATGCCCGCTCCACAGGTAAGCCCGGTGTTGCTCTTGTGACCTCTGGCCCCGGTGCTACGAATGCTGTGACTGGCCTTACCGATGCGTTGATGGACAGCATCCCGATCATCGTTCTGACGGGTCAGGTGCCAACATTCATGATCGGCTCGGACGCGTTCCAAGAGGCCGATACGGTTGGCATTACCCGCCCCTGCACCAAACATAACTGGCTTGTAAAAGAGACAGATAAACTTGCTGGCGTGATCCATGAGGCGTTCCACATCGCCACATCAGGCCGCCCTGGCCCCGTTCTGATCGACATCCCCAAGGATGTTCAGTTCGCCACAGGCGCCTACACGCCCAAAGCAACTGTAAAATCCCATTATCAGCCCCAGCTCAAGGGCGACATGGACGCGATCACTGAACTGGTTGAGGCGATGGAGAAAGCCAAGAAGCCAGTCTTTTATACAGGCGGCGGCGTGATCAACTCTGGCCCCGCAGCCAGCCAGCTGTTGCGCGAATTGGTCGAGGCGACTAGTTTCCCGATCACCTCCACGCTCATGGGCCTCGGCTGCTATCCCGCCTCTGGCGACAAGTGGCTCGGTATGCTCGGAATGCACGGCCTCTATCAGGCCAACATGGCGATGCACGATTGTGACTTGATGATCAACGTCGGTGCGCGTTTTGACGACCGCATTACTGGCGTTGTCGAGAAGTTCAGCCCGAATTCAAAAAAGGCCCACATCGACATTGATCCATCCTCCATCAACAAAGTCATCCGCGTTGATATCCCGATCATGGGCGATGTAGGCAATGTCCTTGAGGACCTGCTCAAAGTTTGGAAATCACGCGGTCGCAAAACGAATTCCGAAGCTGTCGCCAAATGGTGGAAACAGATCGAGGAATGGCGCGCCGTTGACTGCTTGAAGTATGAGCAGAAGGGCCTTGTAATCAAACCACAATACGCCCTTTCGCGTCTTGAGGCTTTGACCCAAAAGCACGACCGCTACATTACCACCGAAGTGGGCCAACACCAAATGTGGGCCGCGCAATACCTCGATTTTGAGGATCCAAACCGCTGGATGACCTCTGGCGGCCTCGGCACCATGGGCTATGGCTTTCCCGCCTCTATCGGTGTGCAAATGGCCCATCCTGATGCGCTGGTGATCAACGTCGCGGGCGAAGCAAGCTGGCTGATGAACATGCAAGAGCTGGGCACTGCCATGCAATACGCCCTGCCCGTCAAACAGTTCATCCTCAACAATGAGCGCCTCGGCATGGTCCGTCAGTGGCAGGAATTACTGCACGGGGAACGCTATTCTTCTAGCTGGTCCGAGAGCCTGCCAGATTTTGTAAAGCTCGCCGAAGCATTCGGTGCCAAAGGCATCCTGTGCACCGACCCAGCTGATCTCGACGAAGCAATCATGGAAATGATCAACCACGATGGCCCAGTCCTGTTTGATTGCGCCGTGACCAAGCACGAAAACTGCTTCCCGATGATCCCGTCAGGCAAGGCGCATAACGAGATGATCATGGGCGAGGTTGACACCTCAACCGCAATCGACGCCGAGGGTAAGGTTCTTGTTTAGCCGAGTTTTCTTCGCGACGGCATTGGTCTTGGCTCTTGCAACGCAGGCAACCCAAGCGCAACAAGTTGCGATCCGCGATAGCGACCTCGTGATTATTTCACCTCGGACCCTGAGTACCACTCAGTCCGATGCTTTTGAGGAATTCAAAAGTAACGGGCGTTATTTCGGAGCTTTCTATGTGTCTGCAAGCGGAGCTTTCTCTTGGCGATCAAATTTGAATACACTGGATGCGGCCAGGCTTCTTAGCTTTCAAAGCTGCAGCCTGAATAGCCAAAACTGCCAAATCTACGCCACGCTTAGCCCCAAACAATCCTGGCTTGCAAAGCCTATTGAAGGATTATTACGGACAGCCGCAGAAAGTGCCGAACGATGGTTGCGCAAAACCGCAGTCAACGGTCGCTCGGCTGTGGTTGCGGCAGATGGATATTTTGGCTGGTCCGGTTGGCAAGGCAAAATTGGGGAAGCAAAGCTACGCACCTCTGCGTTGAACCACTGCAAAGATCAACAAAAATCGCGAATAGTTAAGCTCGAGCAACACCAGCGACAGGCTCTTGATCAAGAGGGCCTTTTGAAATGCTCTATAATACTTATGAACAAAGCTAGGTAATCGATATGTCACCACTCAAAATCAAAAAAGGCGCTCAAAGCCACTCCGCCTATAACCTGCGCCCCAACTTCTCGGACGTCGAAGAACGCCACACCCTCGCCTTGGTCGTCGAGAATGAGCCGGGTGTCCTTGCCCGCGTGATCGGCCTTTATGCTGGACGTGGCTATAACATCGACAGCCTGACCGTCGCCGAAGTGGACCATACAGGTCACCTCAGCCGCATCACCATTGTCACCCGCGGCACCCCGCAAGCGATTGAGCAGATCAAGGCACAAACAGGCCGCATCATCTCTGTGCGCGAAATCCATGACCTCACAGTTGAAGGTGCATCGGTTGAACGCGAGTTGGCGATGTTCAAAGTAGCTGGCACAGGCGACAAGCGCGTTGAGGCCCTGCGCCTCGCGGATATCTTCCGCGCCAATGTGGTCGACAGCACACTGGAAAGCTTTGTCTTTGAGATCACGGGCGCGCCCGAGAAAATTGATGCATTTGCCGACCTCATGCGCCCGCTTGGCCTCATCGACGTGGCCCGCACTGGCGTCGCCGCTCTGTCGCGCGGCAACTAAGGCAATGTCGCCCCTGATCAAAGCGGGTCGCTGACAGCGAGCAGGGAATCACCCGCACCTTGTAGGCTTATCCCAAGCAAAGGGAGCGCCTCATGGACCGATCAGACCTAACTACAGTGCATAACCCCGTCGGGTCGGCCAACGGCCTGCCCAATGGGCACTACATCGATCCTGAGATTTTCGCCGAGGAACGCCAAGCTGTCTTGTTCGACAACTGGGCGGGCCTCGGTGTTGGCGCGGATGTGCCGCAAATCGGCGATGCCAAACCTGTAACTTTCCTCGGCATGCCGCTTCTGCTGGTGCGCGACCGCAATGACCAAGTGCGCGTGTTCCAGAACATCTGCCGCCACCGTGGCATGATACTCGTCTCTGAGGCGCGCAAGATCGAGGGGGCAATCCGCTGCCCCTACCACTCGTGGTGCTACTCGACCGAAGGCAAACTGGTGAGCACGCCCCACGTCGGCGGCCCTGGTCAGAACACCCATGAGGGCATCGACAAAAACCTGCTCGGCCTCATCGAAGTGCGCAGCCATATCTGGATGGATGTCGTCTGGATCAACATATCTGGCACGGCCCAGCCCTTCGAGGACGCAAACGCAGACCTGATTGCCCGCTGGGCCGAATTCGACAAACCGCTCCACCACGGCGGGTTTGACAGCGGCTTTGCGCTGAAAGTGAATTGCAACTGGAAGCTCGCTGTCGAGAACTACTGCGAAAGCTACCATCTTCCGTGGGTCCACCCTAGTCTCAACAGCTATTCGCGCCTTGAGGACCACTACCACATCGAGCTTGCAGGCCAGTACTCAGGCCAAGGGACGCTGGTGTACCGCCAACTCAAGGATGAAGGCGGCAACAGCTTTCCCGATTTTGAGGGCTTGAGCAACAAGTGGGACACCGCCGCCGAATACATCATCGCCTATCCCAATGTCCTGCTCGGTGTGCACCGCGACCACACTTTTGCAATCATTCTCACACCCCAAGGGCCAGAGAAAACGATCGAGAGTATTCACCTCTATTATGCCAAACCAAGCACTGACTCTGAACTGCGCGCGCGCAATACCACCCAGTGGAAAGAGGTGTTCGAGGAAGACATATTTGTCGTGGAAGGCATGCAGCGCGGCCGCCACGCCGTAGGATTTGACGGTGGCCGCTTCTCCCCCGCGATGGACGGCCCCACGCATATGTTCCACGGCTGGGTCGCCACACAAATGGAGCGTCACCGCGCTCCCCTCGCCGCTGAATGAACGATCTTGACGCACACCTTATCGCAGCACATGAGGAAGAGGACAGCGATGCCCTCATCACCCTCTACAGCCTAGCAGCCACCCAAGCTGCAGACATCGACACTGCCTGCTTCTACCTGACGCACGCTTATATCTTTGCACTGGAGCTTGGGGATGCACGCGCAACAGCGCTGCGTGCGCAACTGTTGGCACATGGCCGCGAAACGCCTGATTAAGTGTCGCGCATTTGCGCATAGACATGCCATGATGCATGCCCCAACCAAGGCAACACAACCAGCAGGCCCAAGAATGCGGGCACCATTGCCAGCACCAGCAGCACGTCGATCAAAGCCGCCCAACCAATCATCAGAATAGGGTGCGCCGCAAGGACAGAAATGCTCCGCAGCATCGCAGTCACATAATCCACCTCACAGTCGAGCAGCAGCGGCAAGCCAATCACACACATCGCATAAAGCAGCAGTCCGAAAACAGCCCCGACTGCGGACCCAAGCCCCAGCATCATCAAACCGTCCACGCTCCGAAACACTTCCACCGAGGACATAATATTTGTCATGGGTTTTAACCCCAGAAACAATGCAAAAATCATATGCCCAAGGAAAAACCAAAACAGCAGTGCCACCATCCTTAACGCAGATAGAAACGGCAACTGCCCCCCACGCTCTGCCCAAAGCACGCGCAAGACACGGCCAACGGTTGGTTCCTCGCCTGCGTCCCGCAGCCGCGAGACTTTATAAGTTCCAAAGGCTGCAAATGGGGCAGCCAAAGGAAAACCAAACACACCCAGCACCAGCCAAAAGGTATGCCCCGCCCAAACGGTGAGCGAGAGCATACCCCAACCTGTCAGCACACACAGCACTGCCACAAGAATCCCGAAGGCAGGCGCCGCCCTGAAATCACGCCACCCCAGCCCCAGCGCGCGGCGGAGCAAAGCATCCGTTGGAGGGCTAAGCTCTGGCACACCATGCGCGCGGGTCTGGCTCATGACATCTACCCCAATATCTTAGGGGCCTGTGCGCGCGGCCAATCCGTCGCCGCATGCCATTGCTGCGCAAGTCGCAGTAGCATCGCATCCCTGCCCCGTGGCCCAATAAGCTGTATCCCCGCAGGCAAACCATTCTCACCAAATCCAACAGGCACATTTACCACAGGCAGGCCAATCAGCCCAGCAGGGATAACCACCTGCATCCAGCGGTGATAGGTGTCCATCGCATGCCCTGCGATGCTCTCTGGATATGCCCAATCCACATCAAACGGCCAAAGCTGCGCAGAGGGAAGCACCAGCACATCTGTACTCTCGAACATCCGCATCACTTTGCGGAACCAATCGGATCGCGTCACACTGGCGCGGTGCACATCCATCGCCGTCATGGCCAGCCCCCGCTCGATCTCCCAGACTGCCGCAGGCTTGAGATACTCACGCCGCGCAGGATCGCCGTGGATCACTCCCAACCCGCCTGCCACGGCGAAGGACCGCAAATCAATCCAAGACCGCCACATTGCCTCCGCATCAAAGGGCGCGGGTAGCGTATCAACTTTATGCCCCATCCCTTCCATCTGTCGCAAAGCATCCTGCGAGATATCCGCAATCCCGTCCTCATACGGAAACGCCCCATCCCAATCTCCCAACCAGCCGATCTTGAGGCCAGATGGCGCATCGTCAATCCCCGCCAGCGTGTCAGGTGTATCACGGCTCAGCGGCTCACGTGGATCACGGCCCGTCATTACATCCAACAGTGCCGCCATATCCGCAGGGCTGCGCGCCATGGGTCCAGAAGTCCCAAACTGGTGCAGGAACATATCGCCCACAGGCTCGTTCGGCACGGTCCCCCATGTGGGTCGCATGCCGTAAACGTTGTTCCAGCCCGCAGGATTGCGCAGACTGCCCATCATGTCGGACCCGTCAGCAATGCTCAGCATCCCAGTTGCAAGTGCCGCCGCCGCCCCGCCAGAGGAGCCGCCAGACGACTTGGTCAGGTCATAGGGATTGCGCGTGGCGCCATGCACTGGGTTAAACGTGTGGCTCCCTAGCCCAAACTCCGGTGTGTTCGTCTTGCCAATGATGATCGCGCCTGCAGCCTTGAGCCGCGCCACCATCAGATCATCCGTCTCTGCCACCTGCCCTGCAAACAAGGGCGAACCCATCGATGTGGGCAAACCTGCTGCATTTGCCAAATCCTTGATCGCAATCGGCATGCCGTGCAGCCAACCACTGCGGGGGCTATTATCCGCCGCCCGCGCCTCATCGCGCAAACGGTCCCCGTCGCGCAAGCTGACAATTGCGTTCACTTCACCGTTCACAGCCTCAATACGGGCCAACGTGGCATCCATCAGCTCAAGGCTCGACAGCTCACCATTCTCAAGCGCGGCAGATTGGGCACGCGCATCCACGTTCAGAATATCCATGCATCAATATGACCGCGACTTTGCTCAAGGTGCAAGAACCAAGATCACATCGTTATTGCGTGATCAAACCGTCATGCACACAAAACGGCGGACGTAGCGTGCCTTTTTCGCGCAACGATGCGTCCTCGATCATACCCGCACCCAAGGCCATTAACTGCAGCTCAAACGGATGCCACGCATTCACTGGCAATCCTTCGCCCAGCGATTGATAGGACTCGGTCCATTTGAAAGACATGATAGGCTCACCCACCTCACAAGCGACGTAGCGCGCGTTGGCACGTACAAAACCGTCATATGATCCGATCAGCTCGTCATGACTTTGGGCCAGTTGCGCGGCATAGGGGACTTGCGCGCATTTGCCGCCAACATATTGAACGCTTGTCGGCGTGCGCAGCGGACTGTCGCTGAAGAACCGCCATTCACCACTGACAATACCCGCAGCAACCATGGCAAAATATTCCGAGAAGGCACGCTCCGCGCTCCAACCGCGTGTGGCTTGGAGAGCGCTCTGCACACCCACCGGATCGACAAAGCACCCCTGATACTGCGGCTCCTCTGCGCGGTTGATCGCAGTGATGTCCTCAAAAACCTCACGGTCCGCTGCGCTGATCTCAGGCTCGATCTGTGGCGGCACCATCGTGCAGCTCTCG
>CAWVZA010000122.1:0-7303 GCA_963934545.1 uncultured Sulfitobacter sp. | reverse complement strand
TCCGCCCGACTGACTAAACCCCGGAATGATGCCGTTACAGCAGAAATAATTGCTCAGCTCTGGCACTGGGCCAAACAACACATTGGAATCTGGTGACCAGATCATCGGGCCATTGATCACCCGCTTGACGCCCGCCGTTCCAACAGCTGGCACACGGTCAATCGCGCGCATCATGTTTTCCTCGATCCGCTCAAGATTATCGGCGAACAACTCATGCCCGAACCCTAACGGCGTGCCTTCTTCTGCCCAGAACCGCAGGTCCTTTTCGTAGGCCCCCACCAGCAGACCTTTGCCTTCTTGGCGCAAGTAGTACTCTCCATCGCGGTCCGCAACAGAGGGCAAGCGGCAGTCCAGCCCTTCGATCTCTGCAATACTCTCGGTTACAAAATACTGATGCTCGGTTGGCTGAAGCGGCAGGGTGATCCCCGCTATGGCGGCAACCTCACGCCCCCACAAGCCCGCCGCATTTACGATCCATTCGGTGTGGATGTCACCCTTCTCGGTCCGCACGATCCATGTGCCATCTGGCTGCTGGTCCGTTCCAATGACGGGACAAAAGCGGATGATCTCCGCCCCGTTCTGCCGCGCCCCTGCGGCATAAGCATTGGTCACGCCAGAGGGGTCAACATTGCCGCCGTTTTCCTCAAACATGATGCAGCGGATGCCGTCATAATCCACCAGCGGGTGCAGCGCCTCAGCCTCGGCACGGTCCACTTCACGAAAGGGCAGACCATAATATTTCGCCTTGGCCTCTTGCAGGCGCAGTTGGTGTTCGCGCGCCTCTGTCTGCGCCAGATACAGCGATCCAGGCTGGAAGACACCGCAGCTTTGGCCTGTCTCGGCCTCCAACGCGTTATAAAGGTTCATTGTGTAATTCTGGATGCGGGTGATGTTGTTGTTGTCATGCAGTCCGTGAATGTTGGCCGCGGCGTGCCATGTGCTGCCCGAGGTCAACTCGTCACGCTCCAGCAGAACAACATCGGTCCACCCCAGCTTGGTCAGGTGATAAAGGATGGAGCAGCCGATAACGCCGCCTCCGATGATGACAGCTTGGGCATGGGTGCGCATATGATGGGTCCTGACGGTGGTGGGCGACACCCCAACGTGACCCTCAATCGCCTTCGCTGATATCCCTTTTGCGACATGATCCGTCGCGGTAGAACAAGGGGATCATTTCGGCTGCACCTCAGGGTCGACAGATTGGATAAGTGCAGCTTTATCCAGCGCAAACGTCAGCGCCTCAAGTGCGCGCGCCAGTTCTGACTTTGCCATCTCCTGTGCTGCCTTGCACAGCCCCGCATCAGGGTGACGCATCAGACCCGATAGAGTTTGCGGCAAACGCATCTGCACTTCCAACGTCCCAGCACTGTTGCGTGACAACGCCCCAAATCCGTCGCGCAACAAATCCGCAGGATCAATCGGCGCCACATACAGATGTGCCAAAAGCGTTTTAGGCTCAGACGCTGTTTCATCTTTATAGTTAGATAGAATACGTCCGATGCGGGTGATCACATCAATCGCAGTGCCCGGATCATTTACACCGGGTGACATAGCCTTTGATCCAATCTCCCCCATGACAATCAGCCCAAATCGGGGGTCCTGTTCATATTGGCGCACATCAGCCAACCTGATGGAGTCCTTGATATCCTCCGTCAGCGCCTCCCAATCGGGGTCTTCCCCCATCGGCTCTGCCGCAAGCAGGGGCGCGTTGAGAAAGGCAAAGTGCCCGATGCTTTGCGTTAGATATACCAGAACGTCATACTTCTCCGCCGTGGCATTCAACGCTTCGGGATAGATATGCTGGAGGTATCCACTTTCCCATGCCACGATCGTCCGCGCATTCTCTGGCAGATCTTTGGTCAGTGGTCGCCCGCCGAGGCATGGACGCGCCAGACGGTCGTGAAACTGTGCGCGGGTTACTTTTTCCACCTGCCGTGTCGTGTCGTGTCCAAGAGCTGGCCGAACCCTTGCAAATGCAACATCCACGGATGAGATAGATTACGATTACAGCCAGAACCAGCACAGTCATCCAAAACAGCACAAAGGCCCAATCATCCACATAAACGCCCATCTCCCGCAGGATAGTCCCGAGCAGTGCGTAGACATAGGCACCAAGAAACACTGCCATCGTGTTCTGCGTGGTGCGGTCCTGCATCATCAGTCGCTGCACCCGTGGGGTCCACTGGGCCGAGGATGAATGAAAGACCGACACCATGACTGTGATCGAGAAAATCGTAACCGAGAGCATTGCAACTGCAATGAGCTGTAGCAGACGGTCAGCCGCGCCTCCGCTCACTGATTTTGCAAGCTTTTCAGGAATATAAGCTTCAATCAGCTGGCTCAGTACTGTGGCGGCAACGGCCAGCAGCCCCATCAGCACCACCCGCACCCAAAGTTTGCGCGAATACTGCAGTCCTTTGCGGATGGCGGTAGTGCTGAGTGTGTTCAATTTGTCCATACCCGACAGCTAGCACAGCACATCGATACGACCACCCCTAACCAACCACTCCAATACCGACAAAATCTGTCGTAAAACCACTTGCCCTCGATGCAATCATAACATTCTGTGAACATAACCCATTCGGAGATTGCACCCATGAAAACCACCACTCGTGTCGCCATTATCGGTGGCGGCGTTGTCGGCGCCTCAGTCCTTTATCACCTGACAAAGCTCGGCTGGTCCGATGTGATGCTGCTAGAACGCTCCGAGCTGACCTCAGGATCAACGTGGCACGCAGCAGGTGGATTTCACACGCTCAATGGCGACACCAATATGGCCGCCCTTCAAGGCTATACGATCAAGCTGTATAAAGAACTCGAAGAGATCACCGGCATGTCGTGTGGCTTGCACCACGTCGGCGGCGTGACGTTGGCCGACAATCAGGACCGTTTTGATATGTTGTTGGCCGAGCAGGCCAAACACCGCTTTATGGGTCTTGAGACTGAAATTGTCGGACCAGAAGAGATCGCAAAGATAGCACCTGTGACCAATCTGGATGGCATCATTGGCGGGCTTTATGATCCGCTGGACGGGCACCTCGATCCCTCTGGCACCACCCATGCCTATGCGAAAGCTGCGCGGATGGGCGGTGCAACGATTGAAACGCACACAATGGTCCAAGAGACAAACCAGCGTGCAGACGGCACATGGGATATGGTCACCGACAAAGGTACGATTCACGCCGAGCATGTGGTGAATGCAGGCGGCCTATGGGCGCGTGAAGTGGGCGCAATGGCCGGTGTTTATTTGCCGCTGCACCCGATGGAACACCAATATCTGGTCACCGAAGAAGTCCCTATGATCAAAGAGATGATGGTAGAGGGTCGTGAACATCCCCATGTGATGGACCCCGCAGGTGAAAGCTATCTGCGCCAAGAGGGCATGGGGCTGTGCATCGGTTTTTACGAGCAAACCTGCCGCCCTTGGGCCGTGGGCGGCACGCCTTGGAGCTTTGGTCAGGATCTGTTGGCCGATGATTTTGACAAGATCGAAGAGAGCATCAACTTTGCCTACCGCCGCTTCCCTGATCTGGAGCGGGCGGGCGTAAAGAACGTGATCCACGGACCGTTTACCTTTGCCCCCGATGGCAACCCGCTGGTCGGTCCAGTGCCGGGTTTGCGGAATTACTGGTCTGCGTGTGGTGTTATGGCAGGTTTCTCCCAAGGGGGCGGCGTTGGCCTCACCCTTGCTCAATGGATGATTGAGGGTGAGCCTGAGCGCGATGTGTTCGCCATGGATGTTTCACGCTTTGGGAAATGGATCAGCCCTGGCTACACGCTGCCCAAAGTGATCGAGAACTATCAAAAACGCTTCTCGGTCGCCTACCCCAACGAGGAACTGCCCGCCGCACGCCCGCACCACACGACACCGATGTACGACATATTTAGCAATATGGGCGCCGTTTGGGGCCAGCAATTCGGGCTCGAAGTGCCAAACTACTTTGCGCAAGGCGACGAGCCTACATTCGAAACGCCATCCTTTCGACGCTCTGACGCGTTTGACGCGACAGGCCGCGAAGTACGCGCCGTGCGCGAGGGCGTCGGCATCAACGAAGTGCAGAACTTTGGCAAACACCTCATCACAGGTCCAAATGCGCGGGCGTGGCTGGACCGTATCATGGCGGGGCGTGTCCCTGCCCTTGGCCGTATATCTCTCACACCGATGCTGTCGCCCAAGGGCCGCTTCATCGGTGATTTCACCATGTCCTGTCTGGGCGAGGAGCTGTTCCAACTGACCGCTTCCTATGGTGCACAGGCCTTCCACAGCCGCTGGTTCGAGCAGCATATGGAGGAAGGCGTCAGCGTCGAGAACATCTCGGATCGCCGCACGGGGTTCCAGATTGCCGGACCAAAAGCCCGCGAAGTGCTCCAAGCGTGCACGCTGGACGATGTCTCCGAAATGAAATTCCTCGATGTACGTGCCATGACAGTGGGCATGACCAATTGTCTGGTTCAGCGCGTTAGCTATACGGGCGATCTGGGATATGAGATTTATTGCGATGCAATGGGCCAGCGTCAGTTGTGGAATACGCTTTGGGAGGCAGGGCAACCTCATGGCATGACGCCCTTTGGCATGCGCGCGATGATGTCGCTGCGGCTTGATAAGTTCTTTGGCGCATGGCTTTTGGAGTTTGGTCCCGACTATACGGCGGCCGAAACGGGGCTGGATCGCTTTATCAGCTTTAAGAAAAATGCCGATTTCATTGGCCGCGCCGCCACTGAGGCAGAGCGTGCCAATGGCCCCGCACGTAAGCTGGTGGCGTTTGAAGTGGATGCACTTGATGCAGATGTGCAAGGGTATGAGCCGATCTGGCATGAGGGTACCGTCATTGGATTTTGCACATCGGGCGGCTACTCCCATTATTCAGGCAAATCTATTGCCCAAGGGTTTGTCCCCGTACCACAAGCGCATGAAGGATTGGCAGTCGAGATCGAGATCCTTGGACAGATGCGCCCTGCCCGCCTGATCACCGAGGCCCTCTTTGATGCCGATGGCGCACGGATGCGCGGCTAACATGATCCCGATCCTGATCCTCGCAGCGGGAAGTTCTTCGCGTATGCGTGGGCGTGATAAGCTGTTGGAGGAGATAGGCGGCATGCCGCTTTTGCGCCGGACGGCACAGCGCGCGAAAGCAACGGGTAGCACAGTGTACGCAGCGCTGCCCGCGCGTCCCCATCTGCGCTATGATGCGCTTGGGGGGTTGGACGTAACCTGCATACCCGTAGCAGACGCATCCGAAGGGATGAACGCCAGTCTACGCAAAGGGTTGGCCGCCATGCCAGCAGACACAGAGGCGGTCATGGTCATACTTGCGGATATGCCTGACCTTACAACAGACGATCTGATGATGGTGCTGAACGCCGTTGACCTGCAATCAGAAGCCCGTATTTGGCGCGCCACCACACAGGACGGATCAGCAGGCCATCCTATTGTGTTCCATCGCAGTCTTTTGCCGAAACTGACCGCACTGGTGGGAGACAGTGGCGGCCAAGCTGTGGTCAAGCAGAACGCGCATCATACAGTTTATATCGCCCTACCCGACCAGCATGCCCGCACTGATCTCGACACTCCTGAGGCATGGGCCGAGTGGAAACTGCAAAACGCGCTAATCAACTAGGAGTGCCGCTTCATGCGCCTTTATGCTGCGCCGCGCAGAGGCGTATCGCTCGACCCCTTCACGCGTTCCAAGCTCTGGAAACAACTCCAAAAGTTCGTTGCGCTGTGCATTTCCGACCCCAGCAAGCGAGCTCAGCCCCGGCTGGAAGCTCTCGCTCCACGTGCCATCGGACAAGATCACTTCGTGCTGGTCAAACAACAAATGGATATAGTTCGTGTCGACATTCTGTACGCGTTTAACGCCCATGCGGCCTGTCAGGTGCTTTGCCGCAACCAAGACTTCACTCTCCTCAAAATAGAGGACGGTTTTGTCATTTGCCACCAGCATGCGGTGGTTCGGTGAAACCATCATATCACGTTCTGGCAAATCGTTTCCCAATGCGCCGTTAAGGATCAGGACAGGCGCAAGATGCTCTCTGCGTTGAAAATCAGCAGAAGACATCTCCACATTTCCAATCCAGCGGATATTTTGCAGGCCGTTGTCGCGGGTGATAACGCGGTCGCCCACTTTCAACGTTTCGACATTCACTTCGCCACGCGGTGTCGCGATCCGCGTACCGGTTGTGAAACAGGGAATAATCTGTTCAATGTCAGTAAATACAATCTTGCCAAGATCATTTCCTTCGGCATCCGTATAGATAACTTCCCCGTTTTCAGAGTTATCCTCATCAAGCACAACTTCGAATGTCACGCCACCAGCTGCAGATCCTGTGAGATTCAGGCTGTTGTAGTCGACGTTGCCACCCTCACCCCCGGATACGATGTCACCCGGATTGAGGCCATAAAAGATGTCCCAACCAAGGCCACCAATCAGTGTGTCAGCGCCTGCACCACCAGTCATCAAATCATTGCCAGTGCCGCCGTCGATAAAATCATCACCTGCACCGCCAAAAAGGTCATCGATACCGTCGCCACCAAGCAGGGTATCATCGCCCTCTTCACCGAAGAGAAAGTCGTTACCGCCTTCCGCGCTAAGCACATCGTCGCCAGCGCGTCCCGCTAATGTATCATTGCCCTCGCCCGTTGTGATGATGTCATTTTCATCGGTACCAGCAAGGCTGTCGTCACGGTCGGTGCCATTAATAACAGCCATCTTAGGTCCCTCTTATGAATTAATGCCCCACTGGCTTTAAAAAAGGATAATCATTAATATACGTACCAATATTGAGATATGTCAGAGCGAAAACGAACAGAAAAGTTAATTTATCTTTAAATTACATATTCTTGGATACATTTTTCTAAAAATAGAGCCATTGAACGCTTAAGCGAAACAAACAACCAAAAGATGAAAATCGGCGCCCCCAAGGGAACTCCGCTCTCTCTCACTGAGGTCACTACTCCCGAATGATGCTGCATACACGTGGACCCCGAGGCGGCACCCTTGCGGGCCCGCCTCGGGGAATTCTGTTATGGGAAGTTTAGCTTTTCTTGGTGAGAAGCTTGGCTTCGAACTTCTTGAGCGACTTACGCGCGGCGGCATACGCGTCGATGCCTTCACGTGTGGCAAGTTCCGGGAAGAGTTCCAGAATTTTCTCACGTGCCTCGTCACCCACACCAGCCAGCTAGTTATCACCAGGCTGGAAGCTTTCAGTCCAAGTAGGCTTTGTTGCACAAATATCCTTTGCCAAGGGTTCACTGTCTGACTCCATCGTGTTAGCTGGCGGTCATGAGCAGCTGGACACCGAC
>CAWVZA010000121.1:0-7455 GCA_963934545.1 uncultured Sulfitobacter sp. | reverse complement strand
AATCCGTCTGGGGTAAGGGGTAGTCCGGCCGAAGGATGATTTGTGCAACAAAGCCACAAAGGTGTCGATTTACGCGCAATGATACGGGCTGCTGGTCAGGCCGCATGGCATGGGCGTGTTGTCTCTGGTGCGTCTACACTAACCATGCAGGTCGCGCGGCTGCTTGAAAATACTGGTACGGAAACTCGTGCGGGTAAGTTGTGGCAAATGCGGGTGGCATGGGCCTTGGAGCGGCATCTGTGGTGGAGGTAGCTTACAAAACAGGCCCATCATATGGCCACCGCGATGCATGGGCCATCGGCTTTGACGGACAGCATGTGGTTGCTGTGTGGATGGGCCGCCCCGACGGAACGCCTGTTCCTGGCGCATTTGGTGGCGCATTGGCAGCACCCATTCTGTTTGAGACTTTTGGTCGTATAAGCGCCCAGCGGGTGTCGCTGCGTCCCCCGCCTGCGGATACGCTGATCCTAGGGACGGCCCACTTGCCAGAGCAACTAAGAGAGTTTCACAGTCGCGCTTCGGTATTCTCCGAGGTCGCAAACGGTCCCTCAGTTGCGTTTCCACCTGATGGTTCAGTTCTAAGGCGAAGCGGCTTTGGCGTACCGATCAAACTAAGCTCAGGCGTTTTACCATTGACCATTCTGGTGGATGGGATGTCACTGGTGACGCAGCTTCGGGGGCGGGATGTTGTCCTACCGCTTGAGGATGTAGGCTTTACTCGCATCTCGGTTGTTGATGCGGCGGGCCAAAGTGACAGCGTGGAAATCCGGCTGGACTAATTCAGACGCGGGTGACACTGGTGAATGATGTCGCTTGCCCTGTCTGTCCTCCCTCTATTGCTGATCCTCGCTGCCGGTTATTCCTTGGCAAAAAGTGGGATAATTCCCCGTGCTGGATGGGCCGCGATTGAAACACTCTCTTTCAGAGGTCTCATCCCTGCGACACTCATTCTTGCTATTTCCCAGTCCGATTTATCGCTTGAGCGGTTTGGCGGATTTGGTCTGGCGCTCATAGGAACTCTGGGAGTGTTGGCCATGCTGGCCCTCTCGTTGCGTCTTTTGCCGCAAACGGTTCTTGGAAACTCTGCGTTTACCTCACTCTTTCAGGGGAGCATTCGTTGGAATGCCTTTGTCGCCCTCGCGGCAGCTGAGCAATTTCTGAGCGGTGGTTTGGCGCTCATGGCGGTCGCCATCGCGATTTTGATTCCGTTGATCAACATCACTTGCATCGTCGTGCTCGCGGCCTTTGGTCCGTCTAAGGCGAGCGTGTCAAAGGTGCTGACCACTCTGTCGCGCAACCCACTGGTCCAAGCCTGTGCCATTGGACTCGTGCTGAATCTGAGCGGTGTCTCCTTGTCGCTACCTGTCATCGACGCGCTGGATATGATCGGGCGCGGGGCGTTAGGCGTGGGCCTCATGGCTGTCGGTGCGGGCATCAGCTTGCGAAGGTTGACCCAATTGAATTGGCAGGTGTGTTTCGGAGTGTTTATGCGGCCTATTTTGGCGTCCAGTGTGTTTGTGATGCTGGGTCTTTGGATTGGGCTATCAAGTATGCAGGTTTTTGCTGGGGTCTTGGTCTTTGCGGCCCCAGCCGCATCCAATGGGTATATCGTGGCCAAGCAGATGGGGGGTGATGCCGATCTTTATGCAGACATTATGACGTGGCAGGTGGTATTGTCGCTGCTGGTCTTACCGCTCTGGGCGCATATTCTACTTTAGAAGCGGAGCATCATCCCGTGCTTTTCACGATCAGAAAATTCAAGCTTTTCGTAAAATCCGCTTATGCCGCGGGCCTCTCCAGTCAGGAGCATCACTTTGTAGGCATTGGCAAACCTTGCCTGATCTATGCACGATTGAAGCACTTGTCGCCCAATACCTTGGCCTTGATATTCTGGATCGATCACGACATTTTCAACCAATGCATAGGACCTGCCGCCTGAGGTCATATTGGGCAGTAAATGCAACGTGGCCATTGCGATGATTGTGCCGTTTTCCTCCATTCCGAAAATTGAAGTGCCAGCGTGGTTTAGCACAGCGTCAAAGGCGTCTCGATTTTCACTCACGGGAACTGGATCGCGGGTTAGTATTCGGTAGGGCCTAAGGGCGTCAGAAAAATCAGTCCTATGGAGCGTGCGAACATGCATTAGTTTTAACGGCGTCCCTCACGAAGCCACGCGGCTGTTATCAAGCCAGCGCTCAGCAGAAGAACGAGCCACGCGGGCAGGATCGGTGTCTGGCGAACATCGCGGGTTTGATAAGCATCGCGTGGTGTAAACCCGATCCAGCCACGGCCTGCGGCAGGGCGCCCTGCGCGGATGTTGCGCACACTCGGAAGGCCATCTTCCAAGCGGACCGTTCCACCGCGTAGTGCGGCGATAACAGGCTCTAATGCGATTGAGTCTGCGATTGGTTCTACGAATTCAAGCGGAGCGGCCGGACCAAGGCCGATCACAGTGAGCTGGTCACCGTTCTCTAAACGATACAGCCCAATCTCCGGGCCTTCAAAAGTAGCCTCGAACCGCCCCGGCGCGGCGGGTGTCAGCGGAAGTTCTGTCACTGGTCCATCTGGACCAGTGATTGTCAGAGGTGGGACTTCCTCACTCAATGTGCGTCTCTCGATCCGCATTGTCTGGCCGATCGCATTGGCGGTGAGGGCCTCCTCCTCAAGCTCGGGTTCGCCCATCATCCAATGCGCCAAGCGGCGAAGAAGCTCAAGTTGGGGTCCGCCACCTTCATAGCCTCGGTTCCACAACCACGCGTGATCGGAGGCAAGAAGTGCTACACGGCCCTCTTCGACACGGTCAAGGATGAGCAGTGGACGATCCTCTACACCTGTCATCACCACGTTGCCCGAGGTGGCCGTTACATCAATCTGACGTAGCCAGCGGCCCCAATCGCCATTCTGCGGCAGGTCCGCCGTGACGGGATGTCGGTTACCAAGGTCGGGTACGAGTGGCATGTAGGGTTCTTCAATCACTCGTGCTGTGGGTGTTGCGGGCAGTACTGCGCCCAAGGGTGTGCGGAAAAGACTGTCCGCACTGGCAAAATCGGGGCCAGCGGAGACAAGTATGGCGCCGCCCTTTCGTACATACTGCGCGATGTTCTCAAGGTAGAGCGAAGGTAGGATGCCGCGCCGTTTGTAACGGTCAAAAATGATCAGATCAAAGTCGTCGATCTTTTCCATAAACAGTTCACGCGTCGGGAACGCGATCAAGGAGAGCTCTGACACTGGCACGCCATCCTGCTTTTCTGGTGGGCGCAGGATCGTAAAATGCACCAGATCGACGGAGCTGTCGGATTTCAGGAGGTTGCGCCATGTGCGCCCGCCTGCATGCGGCTCGCCACTCACCAGCAGCACGCGCAGGCGGTCGCGCACGCCGTTCATCTGGATCACAGCGGCATTGTTACGGTCGGTCAGCTCGCCTTCCGCTTCGGGCAGGGAAAAGCGGATCACATTGCGCCCGCCATGCGGCAGAGTCACGGGCAGCTCAAGATCCTGACCAATCGGCACACGAAATGTCTGGGCATCTTCGCCGTCGATGGAAATATCAAGCTGGGCAAACGGCTCTTCCGCAGGTGCAGCGCCAAGGTCATCAATGCGCAGGGTCAGCACAACAGGCTCCCCGATAATGGCAAAGGCAGGCGCGCCAACAACGCTCAGACGGCGGTCCCAATCCGCTTCTTTCCCACTCAGCAACACATGAAACGGTGCGGGCAAATCGATGGGCAAATCTGCATCATGCACGCGCCCGTCCGTGAGTGCCACGATCCCTGCAATACGCGCTCGTGGCTCTTCCGCCAAGGCATCGCTCAGGGCGGTCATAAGCTCTGTTCCAGCGTCGCCTTCACCGTCTGCAACTGTGATACGGCGCAACTCAGTGTTGGACCGCGCTTCGATCTGCGCGGCAAGGGTATCTGCGGCAGAGGAGGTCTGCTCTGCCCGATCAGACAGGCGTTGGCTTGCGCTTTCGTCTTCAATCATAAGGACAATATCGCTGAGAGGTGCGCGGTCTTCTTGATGAACAGATGGGCCGGACAATGCGGCCAGCACGACCAGCCCTGCCACACCGCGCATGTGCCACCCGTGCAATCCACGCACGACCGCGAGCAGAATGCCAAGGCCAGCGATCACGGCGACCATACCAAACAGCGCCCATGGTATCAGCGGGTCAAATACAATCGTTGTTGTCATTGGCCCAACCGATCCAAAAGTGCAGGTACATGGACCTGATCCGATTTATAATTTCCGGTCAGCACATGCATGACCAGATTGATACCAAAGCGGTAGGCGATCTCGCGCTGTCGTTCCCCGCTAAAGCCGCGCCCGACGGGTAGCAATGGCGCACCGCCGACAGTTACGGCCCATGCTGCTGCCCAATCGTTTCCACCGATCACAACAGGCGTCACCCCATCGTTGAGGTCCCTAAAAGGCATGCCCTCAATTTGCTCGGCATTGGGATCAGCAGCCTCAACCCAGACATCGCGGCTGTTGTGACGGCCGGGGAAATCTTGGAGCAGATAGAACGTGCGAGTAATGACGTGATCGCTGGGAAGTGGCTCTAACGCAGGGATATCCAGCTGTGCAGCGAGTTCCTGTAGCTTGCGACCATTTGGACTGGACGCGCCAAAACTGGCCGTATCCGCGTCACGTGTGTCAAACAGGATCATCCCGCCGGAGCGCAAGTAATCGTTCAGCTTTGCATAAGCTGTTGCAGACGGCGTGGGTTGGCGTGGCGTGATTGGCCAATAAAGAATGGGAAAGAAAGCAAGTTCATCTGTCTCAAGGTTCACGCCAAGGGGGGTGGAAGGCTCAACCGAGGTGCGGAAAAAGAGTGTGTCACTCAGGCCAGTCAGCCCTGCAAGAGCGACTGCGTCCAGCTGTGCATCACCTGTCACCACATGCGCTAGGGTTAGCTCTGTTGTAGCTGAAAGAGCAAACTCATCTTCGATGGTCTGGGCATCTGAAGGAGCTCCGAAGAGCATTAATGCAGTCAGAGTTGCTGCCGTTGCATTGCTCCGATTCAACAGCCGGCCTGATAGGGACAGTGACACGACCACATCGGCAAGCAGCAAAAGGATGGAAAGGCTGAGAAGCCAGCCCGCAACTGGTTGTTCCGGAGTGACGGACAGACCGCGCACAGACACATCCGCAGGCCATGTGGCGGGGATTAGTATGCTATCGGCTGTAAGGACATTGCGCGCCAACGTGCGATCCTCTGAGGAATATAGACCAGGTGGCAGCATTGGACCTGTAGGGGCTGCGAGAAGGGCGGGACCATCGACGCCTGGTAATGTGCCTGCATCCAGCAGCGTGCCAAAACCGTCAAGCACACGGCGCGGTATCCAATTTGTGCCTTCCAGTGCTGCCTGAGTGGCACTGGCCGCTGACGAGGAAACGGCAAGTCGTTCCAACATCTCGACAAAAAGGCCCGACAGCGGAAGGGTTGACCATTCCGCTGTCGCGGTAACATGGAACAGAACGATCTGCCCTTGGCCCATATTCTTGCGTGTGACCAAGGGTGTGCCATCGCTTAGCGAAGCGATCACGCGCTCCGCTAAGGTGGGGTCAGGTTGCGCCATAACTTGGGTGCTGACTGTGACATCTTTGGGAATGTTCAAACCAAAGAACGGTGAACCGTTTGAGAAAGGTGATAGTGCTTTTGGCTCGCCCCAACTCATTGCACCACCCACACTGCGGCCCCCTGCACGCAGGCGCACAGGCATCAGTGGATTTTCGTCAATGCGCGAGATATCGGATGCGGCAATGTGTGGACCTGCAAAGCGGATCAGCATTCCACCATCTTCGATCCATTGGGTGAGCGGCACCGCTTCTGCGTCTGCCAATGTTGCAATGTCGGCCAAAACGATCACATCCGGGTTCGCGGGCAAAACATCACTGAGAGACCCGTCCAGCAGTTCAGCAGTGGGCGCCAAAGCTTGCTCAATATAGTGCAAGGGAGAAAGCAGCTCCAAGCTCTCAAGGTTCTCGCGTGCAGAAATCAACGCAACTTCGCGGCGTCGTAGGCCGTCATCGCTGAGCGTACTGGCGCCCGCCGATCGCTGGCCTGCAATGTCAAATCTTGTGATACGGGCACGCAGTTCGGACGGCAGGGCAAGTGCTGTCTGCGCCTCTGTCTCGCCCGCCGCGAACGTAGCGGTGGCAGAGGCAAGGATTCGTCCGTTTCCTGCCGGATCGCGGCCTTGCGCTTGGATCAAGACGTCACTCTCTGCGCCGCCAATTGTGCGTACAATGCGCAACTGCACAGCGCCGTCTTCATATGTTGCAGGCAGAATGGCCATAACATTCGTGGCACTCTGATATGCTTCGAAAGTCCCGCGCTCTTGCAAGGTATTGAGAAGCTCATCGCGGCCCTCATATCCGAGAGTGTCACTGAACCAAAGCGTATCGAACTGACCCAATGCCTCCAGCGTATCCTGAGCGCGTGCCAACATCTCTTCGCTTGGTTGCCATGGCATTGGAATAAGACCAGAAAGCCTGCTACGCCACGAATCGGCAGATTGGAAAATAGGCGTTTCAGGCCGTGTTAGGGTCAAAAATCCTACGGTTCGGCCAAGGCGGCTGGCTTGGGTTAACTGTGCTTCGATCGCTTCTTGTTGCTGGGGCCAGCGGGTGGCACCGGCCCACGATCCGTCAATTACAAACAACAAAGGACCTTCGCCGTTTGCCTGTTCCTGCTCGGGGTTCAGAACGGGACCCGCAAGGCCAAGGATAATCGCAGCGACTGCGAGTGTTCGCAGCAACATAAGCCACCACGGTGTGCGGTCTGAGACTGTCTCGTCATCCTTCAGGCCCAACAGCAGTGCAACACCGGGAAAGCGGCGTTTGATCGGTGCAGGTGGCACAGCACGCAGCAGCAACCACAAGATTGGCAGTGCACAAAGCGCCAGTAAGAGCCAAGGCGCGGTAAATCCTATGCCGCCCAAAATCATCATGCCGCCACCGCCCGTGCATCAAGCGCACCGTAAAGCCATAGTAAGCCTGCCTGCGCTGTGCCGTCAGTGTGGTGGACGCCGTAGCGCCAGCCTGTCAGTGCACAAAGCGACTGTAGCTCGGCCTTTCGCTCAGCCAGCCGCGCAAGGTAGCGGTCTCGAAGATCGTTGGCCTTGAGGGTTTCGTGGCTCATCGTACCGCCCATGGATTGGAATATTGTGTGCCCCGTGAACGGAAAGGCTTCTTCGGATGGATCGAGGACATGGCAGAGCACGCCGCGCACGCCGCGATCCGCCGCTTTGGTCAGGGCAGTTCTGACGCCGTCGATGTCGCCCATGAAATCTGATATAAAAACAGCACTTGCATGCGGGATCATCGCGCGGTGCTCTGGCGGCGCATAGTCGGCTGCGTCGTCGCGGCACAAAAGCTGCGCCAATGATATGATCTGCGGCCGTCCTGCACGCGGTGGCAGCTCTGTTCCTGTCAGTCCAACACGCTCTCCCC
>CAWVZA010000120.1:0-7459 GCA_963934545.1 uncultured Sulfitobacter sp. | reverse complement strand
TGTCAGCTTGTCGATCTTCTCGGCCAAAGCCACGGCAACAGACACAGGCGCAGTCGGCACATCGTCTGACGGCCCCAACGGCGCGTAATGCTCCTCTGCGGCGGCGGCGACTTCGGCGCTCATACCAGCGGCCAGCGCATAGTAGCAGCCCATCAGCCCTTGCAGCTCGGGGAATTCATAGACCATTTCCGAGGACAGGTCAGCCTTGGCAATCTTCGCTGCATCCTCGGCTGCCTGAGGATCAGCCCCAACCATCGGGGCTAGTTCACGGGCCAGCACAGCCATGCGCTCAATCAGCTCCGCCTGCGTGCCCAGCTTGTTGTGGAAGGTCACATTTTTCAGGTTCTCGACCCACGTGGCCATGCCCACATCAGACTTGGCAATCCGCAAATCATTGTCCCAGAAGAATTTTGCATCAGCGAGACGCGCCGACAGAACCTTCTCGTTGCCTGCCAAGATCGTAGCGCCATTGTCCGCAGTCGTGCGGTTGGCAACAGTCACAAACCGCTCTATGCGGCCCGTCTTGGGGTTGCGCACGGAAAAGAACTTCTGGTGCTCTTTCATCGAGGTCTGCAACACCTCTGGTGGCAGGTCGAGGAAGTCCGCGCCAATCCGTCCCATCAGCACGACAGGCCATTCCACAAGGCCCGCAACTTCGGCCAACAGCCCGGCATCCTCAACAACTTCCATGCCACTGGCGAACGCCATGTTGGTCGCATCATTCCAGATCGCATCGCGCCGCTCGGCACTGTCCAGCACCACAAACGCACGCTTAAGCTTGGCCGCGTAATCGTCAAAGCCGTTCACCATAATCGCATCAGGTGCCAAGAACCGGTGACCATAAGTCGTGTTCCCCGACACGATGCCATCCACGTCCAGCGGCACAACTTCCGCGCCGTCCTCGCGGCTCAGGATGCACAGGATCGAATGCAGCGGGCGCACCCATTTCAGCGTGCCATTGCCCCAGCGCATGGATTTGGGCCACGGGAAAGTGCGGATTGTCTGCGCCAGCACTTCGGCACTAATCTCTGCTGCTGGACGCCCCTCTTTCACAATCTTGGCAAACAGGATCGCACCCTTAGGCGTCTCGCACTCTTCCAGATCATCGCGGGTCAGACCTGCACCGCGCAAGAAACCCTCGATGGCCTTCTCGGGCGCATCGGCCTTGGGGCCTTTACGTTCTTCTACCGTACGCGGGCTGGCATCCAGCAGCCCCTCAACCGTGAGGCACAGACGACGCGGCGTCACAAACGCAGCAGCAGACGCATAGGTCAGCCCCGCCTCTACCATGCCATCGGTCAGCAGCTTTTTCAGATCTTCAGCGGCCCGCGCTTGCATGCGTGCAGGGATTTCTTCGGAGAACAATTCAATCAGCAGGTCAGCCACTGGAGTACCTCGTGTTTGCCGCAAGCGGCGTTATTCTGTTGGTGCAATACGGGACGGCAGTGCCGGACATTCCTCGCCCACAATCGTGCCGTCATAAGCCTTGTCGCCGCAATCATTGAACTCGTGCCAGACATAGCCGCGCCGGTCATCCGTCACCGCCACGATCCGGTCCACACCAAAACGGATGTTCTTCTGGCTTAGGAAAGTGAGCGCGGTGCCCGCCTTCAACTCAGCCCCCAGCGTGGCCGCATCAAAGCAGTCAAACCAGTTCGGCGCATTGCGCGGCTCGACATCCTCAACCATCTGAAACGTCTCGGTCAGCAAGGCCAAGCTATAAGGCGTGGTGAAACAAGCGCGGTAGCGGATGGGAGAGCTGTCCGCATCAATCGCTCGGAAATCCTCCATCGGGATTACCTCGCCCTCGGCACTGCCCAGTGGCATCAACATGATGCCTTCCGCAGGCGCGTTTACTTCTTCGTAAAAGCCATACACCTGAAGGTAATACAGCGCCGCACCGGCGAGCAGAGCAGATACCATAATCACAGTCCCCAATATTTTACCCATCATGTCGCGTCACCGGTCCAGCCGCCAGCAGCAGTCTGGACAAAGGCATCCGCACACATCTTGGTCAGCGTCCGTACGCGCCCGATATAGGACTGACGCTCGGTGACAGAAATCACGCCGCGTGCATCCAGCAGGTTGAACATATGGCTCGCCTTGATTGCTTGGTCATAAGCAGGATGCGCCATGACGATGCGTTTGCCCGTCTTGGGGTCCATATGCTCTTGCTCGATGATCGTTTTGCACTCAGCCTCCGCCTCTTCAAAGTGGCGCAGCAACACATCGGTGTTGGCCACATCAAAATTCCAGCGCGCGTATTCTTCCTCGGTCTGCTTGAAGATATCGCCATAGCTCAGCGGGATCGTCGCGTCAGGATCATTGAACGGCATGTCCATCACATGATCAACACCGAGGATATACATGGCGAGGCGCTCAAGCCCGTAGGTCAACTCACCCGAGACAGGATGGCAGTCATGCCCGCCGACCTGCTGGAAGTAGGTGAACTGGCTGACTTCCATGCCGTCACACCAGACTTCCCAGCCCAGACCCCAAGCGCCCAGCGTCGGGCTCTCCCAATCGTCCTCAACAAAGCGAATATCGTGCAGGTCCATGTCCACACCAATCGCCTGCAACGAGCCGAGGTACAGATCTTGCAAATTCGGCGGGCTCGGCTTTATGAGCACCTGATACTGGTAATAATGCTGCAAACGGTTCGGGTTCTCGCCATAGCGCCCATCGGTCGGGCGGCGCGAGGGCTGCACGTAAGCGGCGGCCCATGGGTTTGTGCCAAGACTGCGCAGGGTCGTTGCAGGGTGGAATGTGCCCGCCCCTACTTCCATGTCATAGGGCTGTAGAATAGCGCAGCCATGGCGCGCCCAATAGGCTTGCAGCCGCAGGATGATCTCTTGAAACGAACGGGGCGTGTCTGACATGTAAAAGTCCTTTGCCATTTGGCGCTCTTACTAGGCCGCGCCGCCCCAAGGGTCAATCAGCGGCGGCACAGATGCGCGCAGAGGCCGCAAAGGGTTAAAATCTCACAGAACAAGACGCTTCTTATATGGGAATCAGCATGAAATGCTGTTTATATGCCGCAAAGTCATATTTTGAGAGATTATAAGTCGATGCCGCGTATTTTGACGATCTTCCTGACCGCCCTAGCCCTTTGCTTCTCCAGTGCTGCGTATGCGCAATCGGATGATCCAGATGAGGTGGTTTGGGTCCAGATCGAAGCACAACAACCACTGGCCCGCGCAACAGACCGTGCCCGCGCATACACAACTCTGCTCGAAGATGTGAATGGTTTCGGCGTTGGGGGCGGCTGGTATGCTGTCGTCGTCGGCCCCTACCGCCGGGCCGATGCTGACATCGTGCTGCGCCAGTACCGCCGTGACGGCCTGATCCCACGCGACAGCTTCATCCAGCGATCAAGCCGCCTGCGCCAGCAATTCTGGCCCGTTGGTGCAAATGTGTTGGGAGGCGGTGCAGTTGATGCGCCAGATGGTACTGTTCCTACACCACAGCCAGATGAGACGCCAACTGCGGCCCAAGACGCGCCTGTCGTGGCCGAAACAACCGAAGAAGCACCAGCTGTCGCCGAGGCGGCGCCAGAGCCTGCACCCGAGCCAGAGCCGGAACCCGCAGACGAAACGCAAGCCGAAGCACAACGCAGCGAACGCGAGCTAAGCCGCGACGAGAAAAAGCAGCTTCAGGTTATGTTGCAGTGGGCAGGGTTTTATAACGCTGGAATCGACGGCTCGTTTGGCCGTGGTACGCGGAATTCCATGGCAGCATGGCAAGACGCAAACAACTATGAGAAAACCGGCATCCTGACAACGCTCCAGCGTGCTGCCCTCAAGACGCAATACAATGCCGTGCTCAAAGGGCTGGGCCTGACAATCGTGCGTGACGCCCAAGCAGGCATTGAGATGACACTGCCGATGGATGTCCTTACATTCGACCGTTACGAGCCACCTTTCGCAAAATACATACCCACAGGTGATGTCGAAGCCCGTGTCCTTCTGATCAGCCAGTCCGGCGATCAGGACACGCTCTACGGCCTATATGAGATCATGCAGACCCTTGAGATTGTTCCGCTAGACGGTCCGCGTGAACGGGGTAAGTCGAACTTCACCCTCGTTGGGGAGAGCGGCCGCATGATCAGCTATACCGAAGCCTCCCTCGAAAACGGCGAGATCAAAGGGTTTACTCTTTTGTGGCCCGCCGGTGATGAAGAGCGCCGCCGCCGTCTATTGGCCGAAATGCGCAGCAGCTTCACACGGATGCCTGGTGTGCTGAGTGTCTCGGCTGGTGATGCGTCACAGCAGTCGATCGACCTGATTTCAGGCCTGCAAATCCGCAAGCCAAAGATTTCGCGCTCCGGTTTTTTCATCAATGATGTAGGCAATGTAGTAACCACCTCTGCTGCGGTTCAAAGCTGCTCGCGCATCACCCTCGACGGTGACACTGACGCAGAGCTGGTTGCCGATGATACCGCAAGCGGCGTCGCCCTTCTCAAGCCGAAAGCCGCCCTCGCCCCCTTGGCCGTGGCCAGCTTCGCCAGCCGGCCCACACGCTTGCAGAGCGAAGTCGCTGTCGCAGGCTATTCCTTTGAAGGTGTGCTGAGCTCGCCATCTATGAGCTTTGGCACCTTGGCAGACATACGCGGCCTGCAAGGCGAAGAGAACATCAGCCGACTTGTCCTGCGCTCACGTGCAGGCGATGCAGGCGGTCCAGTCCTTGACCGCACAGGGGCAGTGATTGGCATGATCACGTCTGCACCAAAAGACGGGCCAGTTCTGCCTGATGATGTGACCTTTGCGCTGGCCGCTTCCAGCATTGTCGCGGCCAGCAGCGATGCAGGCGTGTCCCTGTCAGAAGCCGCTGCAGAGGGCACTGCAGGTCTCACTGCATTTCAGCTGTCAGAAAAGGCAAGTGGCATGACTGTTCTAGTCAGCTGCTGGGAATAATACAGCATTAATATCTACATAAAGGGGGCGGCGTTCTTGTGAATGTCCGCCCCTTTATATTTAACGACCATTGCTCCCAGTAAATCTTATTCGGTCAATGCCGGAGTTGCGTAGATCAATGTTGGGCCATCCGCACTAAAGGCGGCACGTACAGCATTTTGAAACGCTTCAAGCGTTTGCGGAGCTTCGGCCTGCGCCCCAAAAGTCTCAGCCAGTTTACAAAAATCCGGATTGCGCGCGATCACCGCATTGGGTGCAATCTGTGCACGTACCATGCTGTCCTCAATCTCACCCAGCTTGCCATTGTCCCAAAGAATGATGGGCAAGCTAAGGCCAAGCTCTACAGCGACGCCAAGCTCTTGCATGGTATAGTGGAACCCATAGTCCCCGATGATCGCTATCGTAGGTTTACCGCCCCGCGCAATCGCACCGCCAATGGCCGCAGGTGTGGCATAGCCCAGCGTGCCAAAGCCATATGGGTGGTGCCAGTGGCCCGGACGCTCCATGTCCCAAACCTCTTTTGCCACATAAGCAAACTGGGTCATGTCGGAATAGATCATCGTGTCTTCAGGAAGTGCCGTGCGCAAAGCATCACATATAGGCACGATCCCGGGACGTTCAGCATCCACTTCAGCGTGCCACCGCGCCCGCGCTTGTGCAACGTCCTTAGCGGTCCAAGCACTTGACTGAGGTGCGCCTAATCCATCCACCAAAGACGATAGAAACAGCCCCGCATCCATTTGCACAGGCAGTTCAGCCCGTTGCGGATCGCTCAGAACTTCAGCGTCAATATCCACGCGGATCATCGGCGCAGTATGGCCTAGATGCGCACGCCAGATATCCACTTCAGCCAGCTCGGTACCAATGGCGATCACAAGATCAGCCCCCGCAATAACCCTCGCACTGTCAGGGCGCGCAAGTCCTGCACCAAAGAACAACGGATCATCAGGCGCCATGATACCGCGCCCTGCATAGGTAACAAAGCTGGCGGCCCCCAGTGCTTTCACAGCCACTCGTGCTTGCTCACTCGCCTGTACTGCGCCGCCACCAAAAACAAATATCGGCTTTTTCGCTGATCTGATCTGTTCCAACAAGGGACCAAGCTCTGCTTTGAGAGATTGTGCCTGCCGTGCTGTAACCACGGGGGCATCCGCTGGCAGCGCCTCTGCCTGAAGTGCTGCAATAGGGACTTGAATATGCTTGCTGCGTGGACGGCCCGTTGCAAACTCCTGAAAGGCGCGGTCGACCAGACTGTAAGCGGCCTGCGCACTCTGCGCCGTATGAGACCAGTCACAGACAGTCCCCGCGGCAATCTCCTGATCCTTCATCTGATGCAACTGGCCTCGCCGCGCTGCAGTCTCGTCCAGACAGCTTGAGATCACCAACATCGGTACAGAATCCGAATATGCCTGCCCCATCGGCGTCATCACGTTACAAAGACCTGGCCCCGTGATCACATAAGCGACCCCCGGTTTGGACGAGGCACGGGCATAGCCATCAGCCATGAAGCCTGCACCCTGTTCATGACGCGCCAGAACATGAGTGATGCCTGCTTCCTCTATACCACGGTACATCTCTTGATTGTGCACACCTGGAATACCGAAAATCACATCTACTCCGCGCGCCTTAAGCATATGGGATATTTGCGCGCCAAGCGGGCGGGTCAACGGACCGGATTTCGTATTGGGCATCAGGCTCTCCAGAATTTCACAGTAAAGATTACGTAGACTACCATCAGCTCTAACCGCCCCAGCAACATCGCCAGCGTCAAAATCCACTTGGCAGTGTCGTTTAAAGACGAAAAGTTACCTGCAGGGCCGATGATATCACCCAAGCCCGGTCCGATATTGCCCAAAGCGGCAGCAGCCCCTGACACGGACGTCACAAAATCCAGCCCTGTCATCGACAACGCCACAGCCACCAGACCCAAGGTCACAATAAAGAACATGAAGAACGACATCACAGAGGCCAGAACCTCCTCGGTCACAGGCCGCCCATCATAGCGCGGAATAAAGATGCCATGCGGCGAGCGAATGCGCCGAAGCTGTGCACGGATGGAGGCAAAGAGGAGCTGATAGCGGAACACTTTGATCGAACACGCGGTCGATCCCGCACAGCCACCGATCAAGCCCATGAAGAAAAAGAGGGCGACCGCAAAACTGCCCCACTGCATATAATCTACGGACGCATAGCCTGTACCCGAAATGATTGAGGTCACATTGAACAGCGCCTCACGCACAGCTTGCTCCTTGTCCAGATGCACACCCTTGTCCAGCAAAAGCACCAGCAAAACGATCAAGACCACAATCGTCATCACAAACCCGCGCACCTGAGGATCACGGTGCAGTGCCATTGGATTGCCGTTGATCAGCTGGACATAGCGCACAAATGGCAGAGCCGCGAGCAACATGAACAAGGCTGCCACATACTCAAGAGGCCCCTGAAACGTGCCAAAGGAGGCGTCATAATTTGAGAAACCACCCGTCGAAATCGTCGTCATCGCATGGGCCGTGGCATCGAAAACATCCATCCCAAGCATGATATAC
>CAWVZA010000119.1:0-7540 GCA_963934545.1 uncultured Sulfitobacter sp. | reverse complement strand
GATCACACTCACCCTTCCCGACGGCAATGCACGACAATACGACGCAGGTATCACTGCTGGTGAAGTGGCCAATGACATCTCGAAATCGCTTGGCAAAAAAGCCGTCAGTGCCACCATCAATGGTGAGCATTACGACCTTGCATGGCCGATCAATACTGACGCCAGCATCGCCATCCACACCATGGCCGATGAAGATCGGGCCAACGAGCTGGTGCGCCATGACCTCGCCCACATCATGGCACGTGCGGTGCAGGAAATCTGGCCCGATACAAAAGTCACCATCGGCCCCGTGATCAAAGACGGCTGGTACTATGACTTTGACCGCAAGGAGAGCTTCACTCCAGAAGACCTCGGCGCGATTGAAAAGAAGATGAAAGAGATCATCAACAAGCGCGAGCCTGTACGCACCGAAGTTTGGGAGCGCGCCCGTGCGATCAAGCATTACGAGGATTTGGGCGAGCCGTATAAAGTCGAGCTGATCGAGGGCATTCCCGGTGATGAGCCGTTGCGCATGTATTGGCATGGCGAGTGGCAGGACCTGTGCCGTGGTCCGCATCTTCAGCACACGGGCCAAGTGCCTGGTGACAGCTTTAAACTCATGTCCATCGCGGGTGCCTACTGGCGCGGCGACAGCAACCGCGCGATGCTGCAACGCATCTATGGCGTAGCTTTCACCGGCAAGGAAAAGCTCAAGGCGCACCTCAATATGCTGGAGGAAGCGGCCAAGCGCGACCACCGCAAGTTGGGCCGCGAGATGAACCTGTTCCACATGCAAGAAGAAGCCCCTGGCCAGATTTTCTGGCACCCGAACGGTTGGCTCATCTACACACAGCTTCAGGATTACATGCGCCGCAAACAGCGCGCTGATGGCTATGTCGAGGTGAACACACCACAAGTCGTGAACCGCAAGCTGTGGGAAGACTCAGGCCACTGGGAAAACTATCAGGACCACATGTTCATCGTCGAGGTCGACGAGGAGCACGCCCGCGAAAAGACTGTAAACGCCCTCAAACCAATGAACTGCCCCTGCCATGTGCAGATTTTCAACACTGGCATGAAATCCTACCGCGATCTGCCCCTGCGAATGGCTGAGTTTGGCTCGTGCAACCGCTATGAGCCTTCAGGTGCTTTGCATGGTATCATGCGCGTGCGTGGGTTTACCCAAGATGACGGGCATATTTTCTGCACCGAAGACCAGATTGTGGAGGAGACAGCGAAGTTCATCAGCTTCCTCGCAAACGTCTATTCCGATCTGGGGTTCAACGACTGGCACATCAAACTGTCCACCCGCCCTGAAAAGCGGGTCGGCACTGAGGAAAGCTGGGACCGCGTTGAGAAGGCGCTGGGGGATGCGTGTAACGCTGCCGGCTATGAATTCGCGCTGCTTGAAGGTGAAGGCGCATTCTATGGCCCCAAGCTGGAATTCACCCTTACGGACGCGATTGGCCGTGAATGGCAGTGCGGCACTTTGCAAGTTGATCCCAACTTGCCCGAGCGCTTAGAGGCCTCCTATGTCGGTGCGGACGGCGGCAAGCATCGCCCCGTTATGCTGCACCGCGCAACCCTTGGCTCATTCGAGCGTTTCATCGGTATTCTGATTGAAGAACATGCGGGCAAGCTGCCCTTCTGGCTGGCCCCGCGTCAGGTGGTCGTCGCTTCCATCACATCGGATGCGGACGCCTATGTCGCAGAGGTGGTGGCAGAATTGCAGGCGCAAGGTGTGCGCGCAGAGCCCGATATCCGCAATGAGAAAATCAACTACAAAGTACGCGAACATTCGGTGGGTAAAGTTCCTGTGATCCTCGCCGTTGGCAACCGTGAAGTTGAGGAGCGCACTGTTTCTGTCCGCCGTTTGGGGGAAAAGCAGACCTCGGTCCAAGCATTCAGTGATGTTACAGCGGCACTCAAAGTGGAAGCGACCGCACCTGATCTTCTGTAACATTGGAGAGGGAGTGCCGGCACATGGCTCCCTGAATTGTTACAGAAACGCGTGATAATGATAAAATCCGCCGAATTCATACAAGAATTTCGGCGGATTTTCTAACAGACCTGTGACACACTGTCTCGTGAGTAGATTTTGTCGCAATTGCTTGCTTTATTTGCCATACCGATACAAACGAAGACTTCAAAATGGAGAGACCTGATGTCCACAGCCATGAAAACCCTCGCCATTGCAAGCATCATTGCCGCATCCATGTCCGGCGTTACCACGTCAGCCGAAGCAGCTTCAAAAGAGAAATGCTATGGCGTGTCCCTTGCTGGGGCCAACGATTGCAAAGCTGGCCCAGGCACAACATGTGCAGGTTCCTCTGTGACAGACTACCAAGGTAACGCTTGGACACTTGTTGATGCAGGCACATGCGCGGCGATTGATCTGCCAGCCATGGCAGACGGCTCCGCCCGCGCAGGCTCGCTTGAGCCACAAGACCGCGATCTGCCAGCATAGTTACCCTACTACAGGGCGCAACTGTACCTGCGCCCTGTGGTCACCATCTGAACGTTGGAGAGCATTGACATGTATGACCAATCCTCCCCTACCTCTGTCCTGCCACACGGTGTGGGCATCGGCTACAAACCCCAGCATTTCACCGATCTGCTAGAGGCGCCCAGCGCTGTCGAATGGATCGAAGTCCATGCGGAAAACTACATGGGCGACGGTGGCCGCCCGCATGCGCAACTGCGTGCGCTGGCCGAGCGTTTTGCCCTTTCCGTTCACGGTGTGGGCCTGTCCATCGGTGGCGATCAGCCGCTTGACCTCGATCACCTCGCCCGCCTGCGCACCCTCATTGACCGCACCAATCCTGCCAGCTTTTCCGAGCATCTGGCGTGGTCGACACATGGCGCGAAATACCTCAACGACCTGCTGCCCCTGCCCTACACCGATGCCACGCTGATCCGCGTTGCCGACCACATCACTCAGGTCCAAGATACGCTTGGCCGCCAAATTCTGCTGGAAAACCCGTCCAGCTACCTCGCCTTCTCGGAAAGCACGATGGAGGAAGCGGATTTCCTCGCATCGCTTGTCCAACGCACAGGCTGTGGCCTGTTGCTGGATGTGAACAACGTCTTTGTCTCCGCCACGAACCTGAATCTCAGCCCTCATGCCTATATCGATGCCTACCCGCTTGAAGCTGTTGGCGAAATACATGTGGGTGGCCATGCGGAGGATCATGACGATCATGGTGCCCCCTTGCTAATTGACAGCCATGGCGCTGCTGTTGTTGATCCTGTCTGGACGCTGCTTGACTATACGCTGGCCCGTTCTGGCCCCAAGCCTGTCTTGGTGGAATGGGATACCGATGTGCCCGATTGGCCCGTGTTGCGCGCAGAAGCAGATCGCGCCGCGGCGGCCCTTGCGCCTATATTGGCCCCCTGATGAACGTCACCCAAGATCAGTTCAGGGCTGCATTGTTGGACATAGCGGCTCCCGTTCCAGATGGCCTTATCGACGGTTCGGGCACGCCAGCAGGCAGTCGCTATGGCGTGTACCGCAACAACGTCACTCACTCACTTATTGAAGCGATGAAAGTCGCCTTCCCGCTTGTTCGCACCCTGCTGGGGTCTCAGAACTTCGACACGCTCATGCCGATGTTTGTTCGCGCCCATCCTCCGCGTTCACCGGTGCTCATGCATTATGGCACTGACTTCCCTGCTTTTCTCGAGGGGTTCGATCCACTCAAACATCTTGGCTATCTCGGTGATGTTGCGCGTCTCGAGCTGGTCTTGCGCACATCCTATCATTCCGCGGACGCCGCTCCCTTTGATCCCACCGTTTTACAACAAGCTCCCGAAATGCTGGCTACTGTTCACCTGCACCGCGCACCTTCAGCGCTTCTTCTCCGCTCTAGCTGGCCCCTGTTTGACCTATGGCAACGCGCCAATGATCCGCACGCGCCAGCCCCCCGCGCACAAGGCCAAGCCATCCTGATCACACGCCCCGAATTTGACCCTGCTGTTCATCTTTTGCCAAGTGGCGCGGCGACATGGCTTCACGCACTTGAAACACAACCCATCGGCCCCGCAGTTGAAGCAGCAACATCCGCTGCCCCCGAATTCAACTTTGCTGAAACTCTTACAATTGCACTTCAATCCAACGCCTTCTGCACGCCCGAAAAGGACATACAATGAATACCCTGATTACCTTTTACCACTCCATCACAGATAGGCTGGAGCAGGCCGATTGGCTTTTGCCGACCCTTGCGCGCTTTTTGTTTGCGGCAATTCTGTTGATGTATTTCTGGGTGTCGGGTTTGACCAAGCTTGGTGACGGCTTTGCCGGCATCTTTGCGCCCTCAACAGGTGCCTATGCGCAGATTTTTCCAAGAGTGATGGAGACAGTCGGCTATGATACCTCAAAACTGGCACTCTGGCAGAAGCTCGTGGTGCTTACAGGCACTTGGGCAGAGTTCGTCCTGCCCCTGCTCATCGTAGTGGGCCTTCTCACCCGCATCGCTGCACTGGGTATGATCGGATTTCTCGCGGTACAAACCCTCACAGATCTCTGCGGCCACGGCGCGTGGAGCGACAGCAAAGTGCTCAGCGCATGGTTTGATCGCTTTACTGACGGCATGATCATGGATCAACGCGCGCTCTGGGTCTTCTTACTGCTGGTCATTGTTGTCAAAGGCGCAGGCCCGATCTCCTTTGACCGCGCCCTGCGCCGCGACTAGCTGGCAGCTTTCACTGCCGCTTCGGTATCTGCCGACCAGCCCAGAAACAACGTACCGCCCGCTTTAATCAGCGGGCGTTTCATCAAGGCAGGATGCTGTACAATCAAAGTCAGTGGGGCCTCCTGTCGCGCAGCTTCATCCAGCCCCCGCCATGTTGTTGAGCGGGTGTTGAGCAATTTTTCCCCGAACTGCTCAAACGCCTGTGCCATCACCGCATCAGGCACACCATCCACCCGCACATCACGAAGCTGCGCCTCTGGCAACGCCTTCATCGCCTTTTTGCACATGTCACAGTTTTTCAATCCAAAGACTTCAATCATTGCCTAATTTCTCCCCAGCACGGTCACAAAAACGCAAAGTTATCGATAATCCACATATCTGTCCTTGAAATTCATGGAAAGCGAACAATTATTTTAAAGGTGGCTGGACCGCTTTGGACTACGCCACCCGCAATTGCGCGGCACCATTCTGAATAAGGAGGCTTGAGAGATGCCAACAGGTATAGTGAAATGGTTCAACACCACAAAGGGGTTCGGCTTTATCGCACCCGAAGGCGGCGGCTCGGACGTGTTTGTGCATATCTCGGCAATTGAACGCTCGGGGCTGACTGGCCTCGCAGATGATCAGAAAGTCGGTTTTGAGCTGACAGAGGGACGCGATGGACGGCAGATGGCGTCAGATATTACGTTGCTTTGAAAACACCCCGACACCAACAACATCGTGTCGGGGATACTCGTTGAACCAAGTCCTCAATCGAACGTGCAGCCCTTAGTGCCAACTTGGCAGCTGCTGCGCGCGCGGTGGGTTTTGTGCTTCACGCGATGGGTCACATGGCGCTTTTTCTTGGCGACGGGGTGGGACATGGCGGATTGATAGCTGATGTGCTGGTTCGGGCCGCCGCAACAGATCACACTGTTGATGGAGACAGGCTCCAATCCATGTGGGCAGTAATTCTCGGACGTCCTGTAGGGATAGATCTTGGTCTGCGCCATGGCCGTTTGGGGTGCGGCGGTCATGAGGCCGAGGGCTGCGATAAGCGCCAATCCTTTGAACCTATACATTATGTCTCTCGCTTTTGCTGGGTTCTATTGGAGTTTTGCTGAGGCGGGGCGCTGTGTCCAGCATTTGCAGGTCAAGGTTGTGGGGAGTGAGGCGTAGCCGTGGAAGCGGATACGACCTCCAGATTTGCGATTTGAGGAAATTTTGTAGTTGGGGTAGCGGGTTAGAAAGCGCTGGATCGCGATGCGGCCTTCCATGCGGGCGAGGGTGAGGCCGACGCAGACGTGGGGGCCTCCTGCGAAGGCGAGGTGGCGATTGGGTTGGCGGGTTATGTCGAATTGTGTCGGGTCATCAAAGACTTCTGGATCACGGCTTGCGGCACCAATGCAGAGGTGGAGGTTGGTGCCTGCGGGGATATTGTGGGTGCCTAGGGTGACTTCTGAAGTGGCTTGACGGTTGCCGCATTGGTTGGGAGAGGCCATGCGGAGGACCTCTTCTACAGCCGTATTTATGAGGCTGGGTTTGGCGATTAGTTTAGATTTTTCAAGGGGGTGTTCGTGCAAGAGAGTGAGGCCCGAACCGATGAGATTGGTGGTGGTTTCATGGCCTGCGTTGAGGATGAAAATGCAGTTTTGGATAAGCTCTATTTCGGAGAGAGTTCCTTGGGTGTCGCCTTGGATTAATCGGGTCAGGACGTCTGTTTCTGGGTCACCGGGGTTGGCACTGCGGCGGGTAATAAGGTCTTGTAAGTAAAACTTAAATTCGGATACGGCGGTGTGGCCTTTGGTGAGTTAGGCGTCTGTCAGGGTCGGCTCTAAGGCGCCGAGGATGGCGAGGGACCAATCGCGGAGGGGGGCGCGTTCCTGTATCGGGATATCTAGGAGGTTTCCGATGATCTGGATGGGGATGGCTGAGGCGTAATCTTCAATGATATCGGTGGCTTGTGGCATTTTTTCGAGTAGATGGTCGACGGTTTTGATTAATCCGTCCTCCATGAGTGCAATTGCATTGGGCGCAAGGGCGGAGGACATGATGCGGCAGACGCGGGTGTGGAGGGGGGGATCGTTGAAAACCAGCGACGTTGTATGATGCTCGAACAGCGGGGAGCCCGCGCCGAACTTGGGTTCAAACGCTTGTTTTTATCGGAAATATAGGTGACGGTGTCGCGGTAGATCGCGTTCAGATCGGCGTGACGGGAGATGATAAAAGAGCCGTCAGGCTGGGGGCAAACGGGGGCGTTTTGCAGGAGCGCATCGTAGTGCGGGAAGGGATTTTCGGTGAAATCCGGCGGGGGGCTGGCGAGGTTCAACATTTGGGTACTTTGGCGGATTTGGGGGGTTGGTCAATGGGGGGTGCTATGTCTGCACCGTCTGTACACTCCCTGTACACCCGTCGGTGTATGGTTTCGGTTTAAATATCAGACGTAGGGTGGGTGCAACCCACGGATTGGACGCGTGGGTTACACCCAACCTACGCTCGCTAAAATGGAATTGGATCGTCTTCAAATGTGATGTTTATTCCGTTTTCGTCCGAACTTACTTCGACCTTAATCACATTGAGCTCGGTGAGCTTCTCTCCTAGCAAAGATAAGTCATATCCTGCTTCATTCGATCTAGTAAAGAATGCTTCCCACATTCCTTCGAGCAAAGGATCAATTTCAAGGCTCGCTTCGGCAAGGCTAGATAAAAAGATGTCAGAGCTTCCAGCACCCAAAACCTGATTAATTGTAGCCGTCTGATTAGAGAATATTGAATCAAACAAGAGACTGAGAGCAGGCTCAGAAAACAATTGTATGTACGGAGTCATCCCCCGCTCAGCGGCTTTGTTGCACAAATTTTCCTTCGGCCGGACTACCCCTTACCCCAGACGGA
>CAWVZA010000118.1:0-7576 GCA_963934545.1 uncultured Sulfitobacter sp. | reverse complement strand
GTTCGGAAAACAGGTTGCAATGCACATCGCAGCGACCAACCCTGCGTCCTTGTCCGAGGAAGATCTTGATCCAACTGTGATCGAGAAAGAAAAGCAGGTCCAGATCGAAATCGCCAAGGAATCAGGCAAGCCTGACGCCGTGATCGAGAAAATGATCGTTGGCCGTATGCAAAAGTATATGTCCGAAGTGACACTTGTGAACCAAGCGTTTGTTGTGAACCCTGACCTCACCGTTGGCGCCGCCGCGAAAGAAGCTGGTGCAACAATCACTGGCTTCGTACGTCTCGAAGTTGGCGAAGGCATTGAAGTTGTCAAAGAAGACTTCGCCGCTGAAGTTGCAAAAATGAACACCTGATCCTTCTAGGACATTAGGTTTGAAAAGGCGGGGCTTCGGCTCTGCCTTTTTTCATGTCGCATGCACTGGCACAGCAATCCAAAGATCACACAGCGCGTTTGTCCCAGACCAATCAAACCGCACTGGCCCTCAATACAGCGGACAGGGGCAGGGGTCTCTTTCTACAGCTTTGACTGGCATTTCCGATATTCAAGGCTGGCTGATCAAGAGTTTTAGACTGACTGAACACGAGCAACAGCGCGGCCGTCCAAACGGAAAACCATGCTGCATCATGCACCCTAAAAATGACGATGCTCCGGGGAGAGCTAGGGAACATGTAAGCTCCGGCAAGTGGGCCTGACCATTAACCCCACTTGACCCGGCGACCCACCAGCGCATTGTAATTTCAAAGTTTTTTGAGCCGTCTGTCAAACAAGCTTAGCTTTTACATCTGACTAGGGGAATGTGCGCCTTAACTTCTCCTAATGAAAGTAAGGTATACTTTACCTAAAGGTTAATTACCTAAGCTCAGCATCCAAAACAAACATCTGGCTGGCAAATGCCGCCTTCATAACCGCATGTGCCGTTGCCTCAACAGCCAGTGCATCACGCGCAAGCCGCAAGTGCTTTTCCACTGTTGCAGGGGTCAGACCCATCAACATTGCAATGTCCTGTGTCGTCTTCCCATCGCCGACCCATTCAAGCGCTTCAACCTGACGCGGTGTCAGGGCACGGTTCGGAGCGGTGTAGGGCAGGGTGAGGATTTTGAGATGAACGATATTGTTCATCAATGTAATGTCAGGCCCATGCGTGGCCCAAACTGCATCAATCTCATCTTGGGTCATGCCTTGACAGGCCGTTAGTGCAATAGCGCCCTTGGAGCGAGCGGAGATCGACTTAAAGCTGATGGAATAGCCAGCTGTTACGCCCATATCACGATTGAATTCCAACACGCGGCGTTCTTGCGCACTCAGTGTTTTTGAATGATCCATCTCGGCCAGTAGCTTCCAGCTTTTCGCGCCTTCATTGGCCAATGCCCAATGCACCATTGGCGCATGAAAATAATGGCCTTCATCAAGGAACACATCCGTATAAGCGCGATTGTGGTTCGTCAGGATTATGAAATCACTTGGATCCCCAAGGGAGGTCGACGTCCGGTAACGGGTAAACCCATAGAGAAGACGGTCAAACCCGTATTCGCCCATTTTCGCAACATGTGCTTCCCACAGCTCTTCAATGTTCTTGGCATCGGCGACCCCGAGAAGATACGCACGTAAGCTCACTTTGAAGCCAGACGGACGTGCAACGCATCCAATGCCATGAGGTAACCCTGAGGTCCGAACCCGCAAATTTGACCAATCGCGACTTTGGACAGGTAGGAGACATGGCGAAATGGCTCGCGGGCGTGGATGTTGCTCAGGTGCACTTCGACCATCGGAAGCTCGACTGAAGCGACTGCATCCATCAATGCGATTGAAGTGTGCGTGTAAGCACCTGCATTGATGATGAGCCCACCATGCACGCCTTTGGCTGCGTGGACTGCGTCAATCATCACACCTTCATGGTTTGACTGTACAAAGGTCACGTCAAGCCCGAGTTCAAATGCATGCGCCGCACAAGACGCTTCGATGTCCGCCAGTGTGGCACTGCCGTACACTTCAGGTTGGCGCTGGCCAAGTAGGTTGAGGTTAGGACCGTTCAAAACAAGAACCGAAGGCATAGTCATTCCGATACAATATATTCCATAAAACCCTGCCAGCCATTGATCGCGCTGTCCAGTGCCCACAGGGTAAGCGACACGCACTTTACCAGTTCTGGCTATATCAATATATTACATAATAATGATTATACATATCACGTATTACTAACGCTCAGACCACCCATCACGCACATCAGCCCGACAAATGTGCATTGACCTCACCTAAGGTGTCATGAAACCTGCGCGCAACCATATTCGCAACCGGAGACCATCATGGATCGCGCCGCTATCGTCCACCAGAACTTCCTGAGACGGCTCGCCGCCAATGATCTACCCGAAGGCGATGCACCAGACCCCAAGATAGCCCCTGAGACGCTGATGGAGATTTTCCGCAGTCAGACGCTCAGCCGCCAGCTCGACCGCACCAGCCGCGTGATGCAGTCCCAAGGCAAAGGCTTCTATACGATCGGATCATCTGGTCATGAAGGCATGGCAGCTGTGGCTGAGGCCCTGCGGCCTACCGACATGGCATTCCTGCACTACCGTGATGCTGCATTCCAAATCCAGCGCGCAACTCAGGTTCCCGGGCAAAGCCCTATTTGGGATATGCTCTTGAGTTTTCGCGCGGCCTCAGCTGATCCAATTTCGGGTGGCCGTCACAAGGTTTTGGGCTCACGCGCACTGAACATCCCCCCGCAAACATCTACAATCGCTAGCCATTTACCAAAAGCAGTTGGTGCGGCTTACTCGCTCGGGCTTGGCCGCCGTTGCCTGCCAGAGCATCAGTGCTTGCCGGATGACAGCATTATCATGTGTAGTTTCGGCGATGCATCCTCAAACCATTCCACAGCCCAAGGTGCTATCAACACGGCCTGTTGGACCAGCTATCAATCTGTGCCCATGCCGCTGCTTTTTGTATGTGAAGACAATGGCATAGGCATCTCTGTTCCCACGCCCCGCGGCTGGGTTGCTGCGAACTATGCAAACCGCCCCGGCTTGCGATACTTCACTTGTGACGGGCTTGATATGGCGCAATCCCTACGCATATCACAAGCTGCCGCTGACTACGTAAGACGCACCCGCAAGCCAGCATTTTTGCATATCAGCACTGTGCGCTTGTACGGCCATGCAGGCTCCGACGTTGAGATGACCTACCGTGACAAGTCAGCGATTGAGGCCTCCGAGGCGAATGATCCATTGCTTCACTCCGCCCGTATCCTGCGCGACGCGAACATTACCACACCAGAGCAATCTCTTGAAATATATAAAGAGTTAGAGATTACGTGCACCCGCGTTGCAGAAGAAGTCATGCAGCAGGAAACGCTCACAGATGCCGAAGGCGTTATGGCCAGCATCATTCCCCCGACCCGCAACTGCAAACCCACCAATGGACCAACACCGCAGGCCCGCGCACAGGTTTTCGGAAACGATATCAAACAGATGAGCGAGCCTCAGCCGCTCAACCGACTTATTGGTTGGGCCCTCACCGACCTCATGCTCGAGCATGGTGAAATTATTGTGGCTGGCGAAGATGTAGGCCGCAAAGGCGGCGTTTACGGCATAACCCAAAAACTGCAAAACCGCTTTGGTCCTGACCGTGTCATCGACACGCTGCTGGATGAGCAATCCATTCTTGGCCTCGCTATCGGCATGGCACATAACGGGTTTGTTCCGATCCCAGAAATCCAGTTCCTCGCCTATCTGCACAACGCCGAAGACCAGTTGCGAGGCGAAGCAGCCACCCTCAGCTTTTTCTCAGATGGCCAGTACACCAATCCAATGGTTCTGCGGATTGCGGGCCTCGGCTATCAAAAAGGGTTTGGCGGGCACTTCCACAATGACAACTCCCTCGCTGTTTTGCGTGACATTCCGGGCCTGATCATCGCTTGTCCGTCAAACGGTGCCGATGCCGCAATGATGCTGCGCGAATGCGTAGGTCTGGCGCGCGAAGAGCAGCGGGTTGTGGTGTTCATTGAACCGATTGCCCTCTACCCCATGCGCGACCTGCATGAGAATGGTGATGCAGGCTGGCTCACTACGTATCCCGCACCGGACAGGCGTATTGCGCTGGGAGAGATCGGCATCGATGGCACTGGCACAGACTTGGCGATTGTGAGCTACGCGAACGGCTACTACCTGTCCACACAAGCAAATGATACCTTGAGGAAAAACGGGATCGACGCACGCGTCGTTGATATGCGCTGGCTTGCCCCGATGCCGATGGATGCAATCCTTGAAGCGACAAAAGACTGCAAAAACATCCTCATCGTCGATGAATGCCGCAGCACAGGCAGCCAGTCCGAAGCCCTCATGACGCATTTCACTGAGGCAGGCCGCAATCGTGTGTCACGCATCACTGCCGAAGACAGTTTTATCGCTACGGGTCCTGCATATGCAGCCACCCTACCCTCAACCAACAGCATTATCGCCGCAGCAACAGAATTGGTGGCGTCATGAGCCGCCCGACTGCCGCCCTCATTTGCCCCGGTCGTGGCACTTATAACAAAGCCGAGCTTGGCACACTCACGCGGGCCCACGGGACTGATCCTCTGATCTCGGACTGGGACGCACTGCGCGCTGATGCAGGCCAGCCCACGCTTACTGACCTAGACACGGATGAGCGGTTTTCAAGCAGCCGCCACACCACGGGCGACAATGCCTCAACGCTGATTTATGCCTGCAGTTATTTGGACGCCCGTGCCACGCATAATAGCCATGACATTGTTGCAGTAACGGGCAATTCGCTGGGGTGGTACATCGCCCTTGCGGCGGGTGGTGGTGCCAGTGCGCAAGACGGAATGAAGATTGTGAACACCATGGGCACCTTCATGCACGAACACGCATCAGGTGGCCAAATTCTATATCCGTTCGTGGACGAGAACTGGCAGGCAATCCCGAATGAGGAGGCGCGGCTGAAATCCATCGTCACAGCCATAGACGCGCGCCCCGAGCATGTACTCGCGCTCTCTATTCATCTGGGTGGTATGCTTGTCGTTGCAGGCAATGAAGCGGGACTGACCACATTTGAGCAGGCCACAGCTGACGATGCCGAACGCAAACCGTTGCGCCTGCCCAACCACGCAGCGTTCCACACGTCCCTGATGCACGATGTGGCGCAAATGGGTCAGGGTGCCCTGCCCCAATCCCTGTTTGCCGACCCGACCACAGCCCTGATCGACGGGCGCGGACATGTCTGGCATCCAAAGGCGACGAACCTTAAGGGACTGCGCGACTACACCCTTGGCCACCAAATCACACAGCCATATGATTTCACGGCTGCCATCATCTCAGCAGCGCGCAATTTTGCTCCCGACCGCTTTATCATCACAGGCCCCGGCACCACGTTGGGCAGCGCAGTTGCGCAAGCCTTGATCGGCATCAAATGGCAAGGAATTGACAGCAAGGCCGCATTTCAAGCGCGGCAATCGACCAACCCGATTGTCATAAGTATGGGTCGCGAGGATCAACGCGGCTTAGCACTTTGACCGATATCAGACCTCTTGCAAATGCGCCGAATAGCTAACCTAACGAATACCCTGCGCCACGCACTGTACGGATGGGGTCAGTACCACCCTGCCCTATGAGTACCTTGCGCAGCCGTGCGATATGCACATCAACAGTCCGCGTATCCACATAGATGTCACGCCCCCAAACCAGATCCAAAAGCTGATCACGGCTCAAGACCCGTCCAGGCTTTTCCATAAACGTAACGAGTAAGCGGTACTCGGTGGGCCCAAGCTTCACTTCATCGTTGCCTCGCGTCACGCGGTGGGTCTCGGCATTCAAAGAAATATCATCAAAGCTTAGCACAGCACCCGCTGCTGCAGGTCTGGTACGGCGCAACTGGCTGCGGACCCGCGCCATCAATTCACGCAGATTATAAGGTTTGAAGACGTAGTCATCAGCACCTGTATCAAGCCCGCGTACGGCGTCCACTTCTTCCGAACGTGCACTGAGCATGATCACTGGAATGGCACGCGTGTCCGGCCGCGTCTTGACCTGCCGGCACACTTCGATCCCCGACATCAATGGCATCATCCAATCCAATATGATCAAGTCTGGCGCTGCCTCCTCGATCAAAAGCATCGCATCTTCGCCATTCTCGGCTTGTCGCACTGCGTATCCTTCAGCTTCGAGGTTATAAGCGAGCACTTCGCGCTGTGCGGGCTCATCCTCCACCAAAAGCACCTGAATTTGCGCAGTAGACATCTTGGTCAACCCTGTACGTTCAGCGATGTTTCATCCGCTTTGGGCCGCGCATCATCAGGTGTGGCACCTGTGACCAAGTAGATCACCTGTTCGGCCATTGATGTGCAATGATCGCCCATCCGCTCCACATTCTTGGCGATGAAATGCATGTGCATACAGGCCGTGATATTGCGCGGGTCTTCCATCATGAAGGTCAGGAACTCGCGGAACAGACCATCGTACATCTGGTCAAGTTCTTCATCACGCGCGATCACATCAGCCGCCAGTTCTGCATCACGGCGGATATACGCATCCAGCGAGTCCTTGAGCAATTCCTCAGCCAACCGCGCCATACGTCGGATCGCTGCGGTGCTGTCGTTTACGGGCGGCATCTGGGACAGAACAGTCGTCCGCTTGGCCATGTTCTTGGCGTAGTCGCCGATCCGCTCAAGGTTGCCCGAAATTTTCATAACACTGAGGATGATGCGAAGGTCAATCGCCGTGGGGGCACGCAGAGCGATGAAACGCGCTGCATTCTCGTTTATTTGTGCTTCCAGAATGTCGATTTGCTTATCAGCTGCGCGGACCTGCTCAGCCAGAGGCTCATCGCGTGTCTCAAGGCTTTTGGCAGCGAGGCGGATAGCATCTTCAACCAGCCCGCCCATTTTTATGATCTGGGTCTGAACCTTCTCAAGGTCGCGGTCAAAGGCGGAGGCGATGTGATTTGTCTCGTCCATGGGTCTAACCGATCCTTCCAGTGATATAGCTTTCGGTGCGCGGGTCTTCGGGGGTTGTGAAAATCTTGTCCGTGTCGCCAAACTCTACCAGATTGCCGAGGTGAAAAAATGCCGTGCGCTGGCTCACCCGCGCTGCCTGCTGCATGGAGTGAGTGACAATCACCACAGAATAACTCTGGCGCAGCTCATCGATCAACTCCTCAACCTGTGCCGTCGCAATCGGGTCCAGCGCCGAGCAAGGCTCGTCCATGAGTAGCACTTCTGGCTCGGTCGCAATGGCGCGTGCAATGCAAAGGCGCTGTTGCTGGCCACCTGACAATCCCGTTCCCGGCGCTTGGAGGCGGTCCTTCACTTCGTCCCAGATCGCACCACGGCGCAGCGCCTTCTCCACAATCTCATCCAGCTCTCCCTTGTTACGGGCAAGGCCGTGAATGCGCGGGCCGTAGGCTACGTTGTCATAGATCGACTTCGGGAATGGGTTTGGTTTTTGAAATACCATACCGACCTTGGCGCGCAGTTGGACGGGATCAACCGCCGGATAATAGATGTCTTCACCGTCGATCAGGATTTGGCCGTGCACACGGCAAATATCAATCGTGTCATTCATCCGGTTGATGC
>CAWVZA010000117.1:0-7592 GCA_963934545.1 uncultured Sulfitobacter sp. | reverse complement strand
CGTTGGCTTTCTTGTCTTTACCCGTTGTGTCGTTGGAGTGGGTCAGACCCGCCATAAAGATAACGCCGGCTTCTTGGCAAAGTGCCTGAACAGCAACCGCAACACCGGAGGAGGAACCACCGGAAATCATGACTGCGCCGTCTTTTTCGATCATGGACTTGGCAGATGCGCGTGCTGCGTCTGATTTTGTCTGTGTATCGCCTGTAACGAATTGGACTTTCTTGCCCATGATGCCCGTACCGTCCAGCGCCTTGGAGCTGAAGGTTGCAAGCATGCCGCCGTCGCCTTCGCCGTTGAGGTGCTCAACAGCCAGTTCGAATGCGCGCAGCTCGTCTGCGCCCTCATCCGCGTAAGGGCCGGACTGTGGTACGTTGAAACCAAGCGTTACCGTGTCACCTGTTGGTGCGTTGGTGAAACCGGCGTGCGCATCGGCGCGCAAGTATGTAGGCAGTGCAAGACCAGCACCGGCAACTACGCCAGTTTGGATCAGACCGCGACGTGTCGGATTGAAGATTGACATGATGTCCTCCCGAAAGTGTTAAAACGCGCACCATAGCCTTCTCCCGGGCGTTTGGTGCTGGCACGTAATTCGTGCACCGCCACTATCGGGGTGGGAGGGCTGTGCTGCAATAAGCCCCTTGATTGGCTGGCTTTATTTGTAAATAAATGCACTATCAATTCACATAAGGTGTAAAGTTAATGATGTTGCAGTGCAGAAACTCTTTGATAACATGTGTTAATTTATACAAATCCTCTTATGCCTCGTGATGCACTGACCGGCAGTCGCATACGTGAGCGGCGGGTGATGCAAGGGGTCAAGCAGGCTGATTTGGCCAAGGGGATAGGCATTTCCGCCAGTTACCTGAATTTGATCGAACATAATCGCCGCAGAATCGGTGGTAAGCTTTTACTTGATATTGCGGGGGCGCTGGACGTGCCGCCACAAGTGCTTACCGAAGGGGCAGAAGCCGCACTTTTAGGCGTGCTAGGCGAGGCTGCGGTTGCTGCACAGATGTCTGGTGATGATGCCGCACAGGTCGAAGCGTTTGCAGGGCGCTTTCCTGCATGGGCGGAAGCGCTGGCCACACGTCAGCGTCGCGTCGCCACATTGGAGCGTACAGTCGAGACACTTAGCGACCGCATGGCCCATGATCCTTTGCTTGCGGACTCAATGCATGAACTGCTGACCACAGCAGCAGCAGTTCGCTCTACGGCTGAAATCCTCGCAGGGGATGATGCGCTAGAGTTGGAATGGCAGAACCGGTTTCACGCCAACCTTGATGCCGACAGTCAGAGGCTGGCGCAGAGTGCGCAGGCGTTGGTCGGATATCTGGAGCAAGCGAAAGGCACAGATGCCGCGACAGGCAAGTCTCCCCAAGAGGAGGTAGAAGCCTACCTTGCTGGGAAGAATTTCCACTTTCCAGCGCTAGAGGTGCAATCGACGCCTAAGGCTGTGGATGATATCTTGGCGCTGGATGCCGAGGTATTGTCGAATGCGGCGAAGTTCATTTTACGTGGTGTGTTGGGGCAGGTACGAGAGGATGCTGCTGCTTTGTCTCTTGCTGCGTTAGAGCAGGGGGTTACTGATTTGGGTCTTGACCCGATTGCCCTTGCGCGGCGGTTCCATCTGGAACCTGCGCAGATTTTGCGGCGTTTGGCGGCACTGCGGGCGTTGGGTGCGGGGCTTGTGGTCTGTGATCGCTCTGGGACCATCCTGTTTCGCAAATCAATCGATGGATTTTCAGTGCCGCGGTATGACAGTTGTTGTCCGCTTTGGCCCTTGTTCGGGGCATTGGGCACGGCGAACACAGTTCATTATGAACGCCTGGGCCAGTTGGGTCGTGCCAATGTTCAATTTGACGCTTATGCAACGACGGACACGCCTATTGCTGATGGATATAATACTCCTGCACCGACGCGTGCGGTTATGTTGTTGGTGCCGGCACCTGCAGGTGACACCAGTCAGGAGCTACGCGAGGTGGGAGCGACCTGTCGCATTTGCCCGCATGCCAGCTGTGCAGCGCGGCGCGAGCCGTCTGTAATGATGGAGTAGGAACGCGTAAATTTTGACACCTGCCGCGCAAGGGTGCATCCTAGGGACAAGACGTATGCCACCCACGCTGATGCAAAATCAGTTAGGGGTGCGCATCAATCGGGGGGAGGACAACTGCATGTCGAAACATGTCGTGTTGGTGGAGGACGAGACCAACATTGCTGAAGCAATTCGATTTTTGCTGAGCCGCGACGGCTGGCGGGTGGAAACATTGGCCAATGGTGGAAATGCGGCTGAGGTGATCCGTGCGGCGCGGCCTGATCTGGTGATGCTGGATGTCATGTTGCCCGGGAAGACGGGGTTCGAGATCCTTGCAGAGTTGCGCAGCGATGACAGCCTTGCTGATATGCCAGTGCTCATGCTCACCGCCCTCGGACAAAGCCGTGACCGCGAAATGGCGATGCAGGCAGGTGTCAGCCGTTTTATGACGAAGCCCTTCTCCAATGACGAAATGCTAACAGCTGTGCGCGAATTGACCGAAGGCCGCTTAGGCTGATGCCTGACACACGTTTATTTCTGGAGCGGCGCAGCTATCGCCGTCGCCGCATGATGGATGCGGTGCGGATACTACCTTTGCTGTGCACATTGCTGTTTCTCGTGGTGCCATTGATGTGGCCCAAAGGACATGAAGACGTGGTGGCCTTGTCGCTCTCCACTGCGATCTGGTATTTGTTCAGTGTCTGGGTGTTGGCGATCGTAGCCTCGTTCGGCCTTTGGCGGCGTATCCGGCGCAGTGACACCAATGTCGTGCCTGACGAGGCATTGGACACCTGATGGTCACGCTCAATCAGCTTATCGGTGTATGCCTTGTCTATGTGGCAGGGCTGTTCCTTGTGGCTTTTCTGGCAGAGCGTGCGGCGCTGCGCGGCAGGGGAGGGTGGCTGCTGCGCTCCCCGCTGGTCTACACGCTGTCTTTGTCGATCTATTGCACGGCTTGGACGTTCTATGGCGCTGTTGGCTATGCTGCGCGGTCAGGGTTGGAGTATGTGACGATCTATCTTGGGCCGTCACTGGTTATGATCGGCTGGTGGTGGGTGTTGCGACATCTCGTGCGCATCGGCCGCGCACAGCGGGTCACTTCGGTGGCGGATTTGATTTCTGCTCGGTTTGGAAAGTCCAATTTACTTGCCGTGATGATTACAGCGATGGCTGTTGTGGGTGTGACCCCCTACATCGCACTCCAATTGCAGTCGGTCACATTGTCGGTCTCTATCTTTGCAACGCAAGAGGCGGCACTGGGGCAAGCAACCCAGATAAACGAGAATGCCGCATTTTGGGTCGCTGCAGGTCTGGCAATCTTTACTGTCGTCTTCGGTACCCGAAACCTAAACGTGAATGAACGCCACCACGGTGTTGTTATTGCGGTGGCCGTCGAGGCGGTGGTGAAGCTGGTGGCATTGCTAGCCGTTGGCATCTTTGTCGTCTGGGGGGTCGCAGGCGGTGTGGCCGAGACAGTGGCCCGCATTGATGCATCGCCCATTGGCACATGGCAAACGGGCGGTGGCCGCTGGACAGCCCTGATCGTAGTGTCGGCGGCTGCCTTTGTCTGCCTGCCGCGCATGTTTCAAGTGATGGTCGTCGAGAATGACGACGAGCGGCATTTGCAGATCGCAAGCTGGGCTTTCCCGCTTTATCTGCTGGCGATCAGTTTGTTTGTTGTACCGATTGCTGTGATCGGGCTGGAGTTGATGCCAGAAGGTGCGAACCCTGATCTGTACGTGCTGACAGTCCCGCTCAGCCAAGGGCAAAACGGATTGGCGATGCTGGCGTTTTTGGGTGGCTTCTCATCGGCGACTTCAATGGTGATTGTGGCAACACTGGCGCTCAGCACGATGATGTCGAACCATATCGTGATGCCGCTCTGGCTCAAGTTAAGTCAGGCGGGGGCGCAGCAGTCGGGCGACGTGCGCGGCGTTGTGATCCGTGCGCGGCGCTTATCGATCCTGCTGATTATCACGCTGGGGTATTTCTATTATCGTGCCTCTGGGGGGTCTGGCGCGCTTGCGGCGATTGGCCTGATCTCCTTTGGCGGTGTGGCCCAGTTTTTGCCTGCGTTGCTGGGCGGTATTTTCTGGCGTGGGGCCACACGGACGGGGGCGGTTGCAGGTCTGAGCGTCGGATTTTTCGTCTGGATGTTCACCATGCTCCTGCCGAGTTTTGGCCCTGACGCGGCACTGTCTGCAGCGGTGTTCGAGCAGGGGGTGTTCGGCCTTGGGATCGTGCGCCCGCAGGCGCTGTTCGGGATCACAGGGCTGGACCCGACTGTGCACGCGGTATGGTGGAGCCTTTCGCTCAATACGCTGCTGTTCTTTATGGTCTCAATCTTTAGTTTTCCCACACCGTTGGAGCTCTTGCAGGGCGCGCAGTTTGTAAACGTGTTTGACCATTCTTCTGCTGCTGCGCGGGGCTGGGTCGCGTCAGAGGGTGGCGCAGAAGACCTGATGATCATGTCCCAACGCATTTTGGGATCAACTGAAGCACAGGCATTTTTTGCAACTCAAGCAGCACGGCAAGGTCGTACGGAAGGGCCGCCTTTGCCCACGCCAGAGTTTGTGCAAGCGCTGGAGCGCGAACTTGCTGCCTCTGTTGGGGCGGCGACGGCAAACGCCATGATCGGACAGATCATTGGGGGGCAGGCGATCTCGGTTGAGGATCTGATGGCGGTGGCCGACGAATCCGCGCAAATTCTGGAATATTCCGGTCGCCTTGAAGCACAGTCTTTAAAGCTTACGCAAGCGGCGAAGGAGTTGGGCTTTGCCAATGAAAAGCTTACTCAGCTTTCGCTGCAAAAGGACGACTTTCTCAGTCAGATCAGCCATGAGTTGCGCACCCCGATGACGTCGATCCGCTCCTTCTCGGAGATTTTGCGGGACATGGAGGGGCTGAGCGAAGTTGAAAAGACCCGCTATGCGTCGATCATTCATTCGGAGACCATCCGTTTGACGCGATTGCTCGATGATTTGTTGGACTTGTCGGTGCTGGAAAGTGGTAAAGGCTCGCTTAATGCGGAGCACGTGAGTTTGCATGATGTGATTGAGCGTGCGGTGATCACAGCGCAGGCCAGTTCGGCACGCGTACTTGATATTCAGCGCAGTCCGACCGATGAGGCGGTAATGCTCTTTACAGATGGCGACAGACTGGCGCAGGTGTTTATCAATCTTGTGACGAATGCGTTGAAATATTGCGATGCAGATGAGCCAGTTTTGTCGATTTCTGTCGGGCAGTCAGAAGGCGATATTGTTATCGAGTTTACCGACAATGGCAGTGGCATTCCCGATGATGCCCATAACATCATATTTGAAAAATTTGCCCGACTTGATGCGGGTGAGGGCAGTGGCGCCGGTCTTGGCCTTGCCATTTGTCGTGAGATTATATCGCGGTTGGGCGGAGACATTCTGTATGTGCCACAGACAGGTGGAGCGCAGTTCGAGGTGCGGCTACCAAGAGGCAGGACCCTGCTGCAGGATCAAGAATTGGGTGTCGCATAAATAGGCTGGTAACCATTGTCCTTTACGACCTGTGCCAAGAGGCCCTGAGATATGGCAAGGCTTGAAGTAGCGCCTGTTCAGGGACAAGGGTAAAGGGCAGTACTAGTTTATGAGTGCGGCAGAGACGACAACACTTGTACAGCGGATGGCGCGAACCGCGCGTGACGCATAAGCTGCGCGCATGATGTCGCTTGCACGGGCGCTGCGACTGACAGCGGCCAAGCAAGCAGATCATCTCATGGGGTTCCTTTTGAGCGCGTTGAGCATTACGCGACGTGCAATGAGTGCCGAGGATGTGCCCAGCTGTTTTGACGCGGCCTCTCTGACGCTTTTGATGGAGGGGACAGGGGATCAGGCTGCTGCTGCCGTCCTAGATCCCGTGTTGGTTACGGGGCTTCTTCAACAACAAACGATGGGCAAAGTAATGGCTCCGCCCGAGGGGGGAGAAGCACGACGCCATACTGCGACGGATGCAGCCCTTTGTGCGCCATTTATTGAAAGTTTGTTGACGCGCGCAGCGGTGCTGCCTGACACACCTGAAGACGGTGCATTGTTACAAGGGTATCGATTGGGCGTTTGGGCCCGTGAGCCGCTACAGTCCCAGCTTGCTTTGGACGCGAGTGATTACGCCGTGATTGAAATGACCCTCGACATGGCGGCAGGTGCGCGAGCAGGTAAGCTTGTGCTTTTGCTGCCTGAGCCAAAGCGTGTTGCTGCTGTCGTGGAAACAGGCGGCGATTCTGTGGCAGAAGCGATATCCAATGCAACCTTGGCTGAGAACGTGATGGGGCTGACTGCAGATTTGATGATTGGCCTGACACGGTTGAAGATGCCATTGCAAAAGGTCAGCGATTTCAAAGTAGGGGACGTGATTGACCTGAATTTGTCGAGCTTGGCGCAGGCATTGGTGATTGATGGAAACAGCCGTGTGATTGCGCATGGCACGCTTGGCCAGATCGATGGCTTGCGGGCGGTTCAGGTAGAGCAACGCACTGCGCGACAATATACCCAACCACGCAGGCGTGCATCTGATCGTTATACGCTCGACTTGCCTGATGTCACGGCGTCGCCATTTGATGAGATGGCGCAGGAGGATCTTGATGATGTACACTTGCCCAGCTTATCGGACATGGATGTTTTTGGCGATTTGAATGATATGCCAGATTTGCCTGATATGGATGAGGCCGCTGAGGCAGCTGACAACCAGATGGCGGATTGGACTTCATCACAGAGCTCCGGCTCTGACGAGGACGCAGAGGATAGTGCGGGCCTATACCAGGCAGGGTGGTGAGCATGGCGTGGGTCAGGTGCCACGCGCTATGCTCGATCTAGTTGGTTCAGGGTTCGTATTGCTCAAGGTAGGGGCGCATGTTGTCGACATCATAGCCGCCCGCACGTGCGGCGGCCAGAATGTCGTCGGCAGATTGCAAACCCGCCTGACCTAAAGCCCATGCAATGCAAGACCGCGTACCAGAGGCGCAATACGCGAGGGTCACACCCTCAAGGTCCGCACCGATGGTGCGATTACGTGCAATGGTTTCCTCGTTCATTGTCATGTGGGTCAGCGGCTGTAGCGCGAATTCAAGGCCTGCCGCCTCTGCTGCGGCTTGCATAGCAGAGGCACCAAAGGCGGGGGGCACTTCTTCATCAGGGCGATTGCACAGAATACGAGTGATGCCGGCCTCTTTGAACGCGCCCATCTGGTCGGGCGAAATCTGCGGGGCGACGTAATAGCGGGGGGTAAGTTGACGGATATCCATACTCTTTGTTTAGGCCTGTCGCGTAGAGCTGTCCAGCAGTGCAACAGCGCATGGCGCATGGCGCAAGAAGCATGCCAGCAACCATCGCTGCAAAGAAGATAATGCCTGACATCCCACCATAGCTGAGTGATGCAAGGGCTGGTCCGGGGCAAAGACCGACAAGCCCCCAACCTACACCAAACATAATCGCACCAAGGATCAAGCGGCGGTCAAGGTGTTGTTCTGGTCGGGTTGGAAAGTCGCCACCGACAAGGGGGCTACGCCCGCGTGTTGCGGCCCAAGCCAGCGCCA
>CAWVZA010000116.1:0-7847 GCA_963934545.1 uncultured Sulfitobacter sp. | reverse complement strand
ATCAGCCTCACGGATCGAGATGCCTGCGCCAAGGCCCACTTTGAGCAGCAGCACCATGACAACGAATTTATACACTGGCTCTGGCACAGCAAGTTTACTGCCCAAAGCAGCGAGCATCATGCCACCGAGTAAGAAAGCCAGCGTAGGTTTCTGAAGCTGGTTGATCACTGTGCCAATGATGTCGGAGACAATATCTATGGTCAGACCCTTTGAAATGATTATGTTCGGGTCGGTATGGCGATGGAAGAAGTGGAATAAAAAAATATCCTTTGGGTCTAATTGTTCCATAAAATAAAATGATAGGAGGCGCATATGCTCAATTACCATCACCTGCGCTATTTTCAGGCGGTCGCCCATGAAGGGAACCTCACCCGCGCAGCGGAGTGGCTGAACCTGTCGCAATCCGCACTCTCGACGCAGATTAAAGCATTGGCGGCACGGCTGGGCCAAGACCTGTTTGATCGTGTTGGCCGTCAGTTGGTCCTGACCGAAGTCGGGCGCATAACGCTGGACCATGCTGACCGCATTTTCGCTACAGGGGCCGAGCTTGAGGCGACGCTGGCGCAGACCTCTACCACCTTACCACCGTTTCGCATCGGGGCGCTGTCGACGCTATCGCGGAACTTCCAAATGCAATTCGGGCGCCCTGTGCTGACGCGGGGCGGGTGCGAGGTGATCTTGCGTTCGGGCGGAGCGGAGCTGCTCGACACTCTACGCGCGCTGGGCCTCGACGTTGTGCTCACGACCGAGCCGCCCTTGAGCACGCAAGTGGCATCCTTCACCACCCACCCACCGCATCGCAGCGCAAAGCGTGGGTCTTCACGGCGCTGCGCACAGGTTACAATACAAGACCCTGACAGAGCTCTTGACGCACGAGCCGCTGATCCTGCCCACTGGGGCGATCCGCACACTATTTGACGGTTTGCTGGCGCGCTTAGGCGTCACCCCGAATATTGTGGCAGAGGCAGATGACATGGCGATGGTGCGTCTGCTTGCGCGTGAAGATGCGGGCGTGGCGCTGGCCCCTGACGTGGTCCTCGCTGACGAAATCGCAAGCGGCAGGTTGGCGACTGCGCCTTTTGATTTGGAACTGACTGAGACGTTCTATGCCATCACCGCCCCACGCAATTTCCCACATCCATTACTAGCGGAACTTCTGACCTAAAGTGCGGGTGTGTCTTGGCTAAAGACATTGATCCAGCCATTGTTCTCTTGTCGCCATATCGAACTTACGAACATCTGTTCAGATGTCGTACGAGTGCGGCGTTGAAATGTGGCGAGATAGCAGATGAGAGCATGATCAGCGCCCAAGGGCTTCACCGTGATCTCGGAAAGCGCAAAAGAAGTGATTGTTGGACCATTTTCTAACTGTTCAACATGTCCGTCACGTCCTGAAAATCCGTCCGAATAAACTCCGATAAACTCAGAATTCAAAAGCGACATATCTGCTGTTGCATCCCCTGTCATCAGAGCATCCCTAGACGCTGCGTTCGTAAGAAATGATGTCTTCGATCACGTGTGGTTCCCAACGCAAAAGGCGCACCCCCTTGCAGGGATGCGCCTTTCAATCTGTCCACGGTGGAATGGCTTAGAAGCCAAGACCAGCGTACTTGTTCTTGAACTTGGACACGCGGCCACCGGTGTCGAGAAGACGGCCGGAGCTGCCTGTCCATGCCGGGTGGACGGAAGGGTCGATATCAAGCGACAGCTGGTCGCCTTCTTTGCCCCAAGTTGATTTCATTTCCAGGATCGTACCGTCGGTCATTTTGACGTTGATCGTGTGATATTCGGGATGTGTATCTGCTTTCATCTCGTTTACGCCTTCGGTGCTTTGTAGTGAGTGTTTTCGATGATCCGTGCGGACTTACCACGGCGCGTACGCAGATAGTAAAGTTTCGCGCGACGGACACGGCCACGGCGAACCACGGTGATGCTGTCGATGTTGGTGGAGTGCAGTGGGAACACACGTTCCACGCCTTCACCGAATGAGATTTTACGAACAGTGAATGCGCCGGCGATGCCTTTGCCGTGCTTGCGGGAGATGCAAACACCTTCATAGTTCTGTACGCGGGTACGTGTACCCTCGGTCACGCGAAAGCCTACGCGGATCGTATCACCAGCGCGAAAATCAGGGATTTCCTTGGCGAGTTCGGCGATGTGTTCCGCCTCGATTTGTGCGATCAGGTTCATCTGATGCTCCTATGATGCTCGTGGTATGCCACGAAGTTTTTGAAATGATCCCAGAGCTTCGGTCTGTCTGTCGGGTCTGCGCACAGCCCACCGTAGGTAGCATCGTCATTGCTTATGGATGTGCACGGGGCACGCGTCCGGTATCGCTTTGCGAACCAGACTTTGTCGCTATAGGCCCGATTGCCGCTGCGATCAAGCGTTCAGTAGAGTTTCATATCCATCAAAACGATCTCGGAATACATATGGTCGATCTCTGCAGGCAGCATGGAGGTGCCTTTGTAGAACCGCGGCACTTCGATTGCCTCAACTGCGTCAGGCTGTGCGCCGTTGGCGAGACGGCTGTCGATGCTGAAAATGGCGCCTTCTTCGGGCAGCAGGGTATCGGCAATCGCGCGGCCATGACGGGCCAGCAGATCGGGTTGACCGATATAGACAACTTCATGAGTGACGTATTCGTCGACCTTTTGTTTGACCGACAAAACAAGCGTGCAAGGGCCGTCTGGGGTTTCGATGGTGACAGGTTTGAGGTTGAGATCAGCGTGATCGCGCAGAACTTGGCTATCTACGGAATTCAATTTCGCGTCGCTCAGTGGGTCTAGGGTTAGCGGGAGAGTGACACCATTCCCTTGGGATCAAACAAATCGCTGAGCATCCAGCACTTTGAACCCGATCCTGTCCACCAAAGGCAAAGCTGCTTTGGCACTGGTGAGGTTGGTTGAGGTCACTTCGGGGTCGGCCATTGCGGTGTGCATCAGCGTCTCGCCCAACCCCATCCCGCAATGGGATTTCAGGACTTACCATGAAGTCAGGTTGCGATAGCGCATTGGCCCGCGCGGGGTGTGGCGGATGCTATCGTTCATTCCCATCACACCGACGAGTTGCACGCCGTCCATCGCAACAACGGCGAATTCTCCACGCGCGCCACCCCAACGGTTGGCGAGTAGCCGGGTCCAGCCGTCTGCCCCCCATTTTGCGCGGGGGAAGGCGGCGTGCATAAATGCTTCGACTTGTGTGCGCTCTTCGACCTTTGCAAATCTCACGTCGACCCTGGCTTACGTCTCCCTTTGCATGTCCGGCACGGTCCACCATAGGCCACGGGTGCGGGCGAACAGTTTGTCCGTGAATGCCCAAATTGCATCGCTGGTCTGCAAGTGGTGCGTGACATAGCCGACAGGGCGCGTGGGCGCGTCCAAGCGGCGATCTTGCAAATGCTCGATTAGCATCGTCAGCATCTTGTCCTCGCCGCGAAACACGCGGTCGTGTTTCCAGCGGATCGGGTCAAGGTGGGCATCAATCTGCGTCAGACCTGCGATATCCGCATCATCCCCGCGCCCCTCATAGGCGGATAGAAAGCTGTATCCCCACTCGGGCAAACTGCGCCGCGTTGCATCCCCGATGCGGTTCCAAGGCGGTACAAACCCATTCAGCAGGCGTGGCATATCCGCAGATTTCAGGATTTCCCAGCCATGGTGCAGGTCTTTCTTTTGCAGCGCTAGATCGCGGGTGTTGCCGACTTCAGAGGCGGGCTCGCCCTTTGGCTCATGGTTCTTATGAACCAGCCCGTGTTGAAGTACGAAAGCATTATGGGCATCGCACAGGCGAGGTGCCAGATCACCTTGCAGCCCTTCTGGGATCACTGACAAATGTACGGGTACAGCATAGCTGTCCGAGAGCATGAGCAACCGCTCCAGATTAGGGGTTACTGTCTGCACATCATCATCGCGCCACCAAAGGCGCGGGCGCAGGCTCGCACTGTCCCAAAGGGCCAGTTCGGCATTAAGGGCTGCCCAATCACTCATCCTTGGTTTGATGTGCGGCCCATAGGTCGGGCCGCCGCTCTGCGGTCAACTTATGCGACATCTCGCGACGCCATTTGGCGATCTCGGCATGATTGCCAGACATCAGAACGGGCGGGATCGCACGACCGTTCCACTCTGCGGGCTTAGTATATTGGGGGTGCTCTAGCAGACCTGCGGAATGGCTCTCCTCCACTGTACTCTCCGCATTGCCGAGCACACCCGGAAGTAGGCGAACAGTCGCGTCCAGCATTGCTTGAGCCGCCAACTCCCCGCCTGTCATCACAAAATCTCCAAGGGAGACTTCGGTAATGCCGTAATGCTCGATCACCCGCTCGTCTACGCCCTCGAACCGACCACACAGCATGGTCACACCTGCGCAAGAGGTCAGATCACGCGCCATCGCCTGATCAAACCGTTTGCCACGTGGGGACATATAGAGGGTGGGCCAGCGTCCTTGTGCACGTGCTTGGATCGCCTCAATCGCGGGACCAACCACATCGGCGCGCAGCACCATTCCCGCACCGCCGCCCGCAGGGGTATCATCGACATTACGATGCTTGGTCAGGCCGTGTTCGCGGATGTCATGCGCCTTAAGCTGCCATTGTCCTTCTTTGAGTGCGCGGCCCGTTAGACTTGCGCCCAGCACTCCTGGGAAAAGCTCAGGGAAGAGTGTCAGCACGTGGGCCTGCCAGACATGAACGTAGTCTGGCGTATCTTGGATCAATTCACGCGGTTTGAGCGTTGGCATCACGCGCTGTTTCCCGTGAGAGCGGTTGGGCGGGGTCATACATCAGGTCCTTTGCTCAAAAGCAGTGCCTTGGCGGCATTGCGTGTCGCGGTGTTTTTATGCGCCCTGTTGATCTCCAGCAAGGCGGCAAGCATATCTTCACTCATACGCGTGTTTTGGGGTGGTTGAGGGATCAGTGTGCTGCGGATGTCATCAGATACATCGCAGAGGTCCAGAACAGGGTCGGCTGGGCCAAGCGGCAGATTGGCACAATCCTCCAGCGCATAGCTGTGAACAGGTGTGGGGACACGGCGCCGGACTTCGCTGACCACATCGGGCAGATCGGATGCGGTAGGATATCGCGCAGAGTAGTCTTCAAAAGTAAGCTGCATCCCCGAGGATTTCACGTGCTCCGCCCATGCAGAGCGTTGCCAAGCCTCTGGTGCACGCGTTGCAAAGCAAAACACCACAGGCGTCTGAGGAAATTTCTCCTGCGCACGCTGCCAAAACTGATACATCAACACAGGTGCAGCACTATAGTCAGCCAGAGGGCCACGACCGGGCATATGGCCCGACAGTTCTTCTGCACTCAGCAACAATGTGCGGCGCGGCATTCCGGGCAGGTCGTCCAGCAAGGCGTCGAAACGGCGGCGCACCTTTTCTAGCGCATCGGACGTTAGGTAGGTGGAGTAGCCGCGTGTGGCGCTGATCAATTCCTGCATTTGCCCTTTGAGACGGATCGCAAGCGCGGGCATCAGCGCTTTTCGATTGCTGCGCAGCACGGCCTGAACGGTGGAGGTGCTCGTCTTGTGAAACCCCGCATGCACGACAATCTTGCGCGGCATCAGGCGATCCCTTCGATCAACGTGCGCTTTGCTGTTCGCAAGGCCGCGTCATTGAGATCGGAGCGGTTGAGCGTGAGCAGCTCGGTGAGGATTTCAGCAGGCAGCGCTGCAGTGCGCGGAGTGGTGGGGCGAAGTTTTGCGCAGCGCTCGGGGCTTAAATTCAGGTGATCCAAGAGTGCCTCTGCTATACCAAGCGGCCGTTCCACATGATCTTCAAGGGTTGCCTCTAAAACCGAATGCTCTGGCACTTCGCGCCGCACCAGATCAATGATTTTATCATGCTCGGAAGATGTCTTGAGCCGTTCCACATAGTCCGCTTCGTTCGAAACCATACGCGAAGCGCGAAGGTGTTGCTCATAGCAACTGCGCAACCATGGCTCTGCTTTGCTGGTTGTGAAATAGAAGGTTAGTTCATTGTCAGGGGCCGCCATTTTGAATGCAACAGACAGGGCCCGCATCAAATGTGGAGTGGCGCCATAGCCATGCAAGCCGTGCCGTCCGGGCATATGGCCACTGATGTCTTCGGAGCTGATCACAATCGTGGTTGCGTCCTCGTCTTCCAACCGCTCGATGAGCATCGCCGCCTCGTATTTGAACAGTCCCAGATCGTAGTCCTCACGCGAACGGCTGTAGGCGCGTGCGCATTCACACAGCGCCGTCATGCCAGGGCGTAGAACCAAACGGATATCGGGACGAAGGGCCGCGCGGTTGGCGCGCAGTGTTCGTTGCAGGCTGGTGGTGCCCGTCTTGTGAAATCTGGCGTGCAAAATAACCCGCCGCATTCTCATTCCTGCTGCTTTGGCTCAGAATCGGCCTTGGGTGTGGGAAGGATACCTTCGGGGGGGTCAGCAACCATGCGCCGTGTGGCAAGATCGATTGTCGGGACTGCGGCCTTGGTAAAGGGAAGGAAGATGGTGGTGGACGTCCCTGCAAGCTGAAGCTCCAGCAGGTCGTCGGCCCCGTGATTTTGCACTGTCTTTACACGCCCCAACAGGACCCCGCCTGTGTCATAGACCTCAAGGCCGATCAGGTCAGCGTGGTAGAACTCGTCATCGGGTAGCGATGGCATCTGTTCGCGGCGTGCAAAGAGTTTTGTGCCGCGATACGCGTCGGCATCTTCCTTGTTCGCGACGTTGGGCATACGTGCCGAAAATCCGTTTTTGATAGGGCGCAGAATAGCGAGGTTGAACTCAAGCTCGCCACTCTCGTCGGTCAGCGGGCTATAGGTCTCAATATCCTCTGGGACCGCACAAAAGCTCTTGATCCGCAGCTCTCCGGTAACGCCGTAAGAGCCTGAGATAGTCCCTACGCAGATGTGTGTATCGCTCATTGTTCTAATTCCGAATCTACGCAAATGGTGCCGGTCCATTGTCCCTCACGAGCGCTACATTCTGCCTTCATCAACATGCCATTCAGATGAAAGCCAAGTACGGCCCCGATGCACAATGTGGCGGCGAATTTGAGTAGTCCAAACATCAGCGTTCCTCGATGTGCAGGTCGGCATCCTATGCCTCTCCGCCTTTTGTTTCATGCTCTGAGTTTAGGGATACATCGCCCAGCCAGCCATGGCAAAGGGAAGCGTTGGATGACTGCTTGGATGATGCAACATGATCACGGCTGCAGAAGTCAGATATGTGATGTGCAAAAGAGAGTGGGGGAGGCCCTTTTTAACAGATGCCTCCCCCACAATATTGGAACGAAATTGATGCAGACAAAGCGTCAGTGCATCAAATCGATCTATCCAGCGTAGTACATCCAAAGATGTGCTGCGCTGGATTGTTCCTGCTTATTCAGCAGCTGCTTCTTCTGCCGCTGGTGCTTCCTCGGCTGCTGCAGCTTCTGCTGCTGCGGCGGCCTTGGCTGCTTTCTCTTCTATGCGAGCAGTTGCTTTCTTGCCTGGCGTACCTTTGATCGGGTTGCTGCGATCTGTCTTAGGACGTGCGCCTGCTGCTTCGAGCATACGCTGAACACGCTCAGTAGGCTGTGCGCCTTGACCCAACCAGTACTCGACGCGCTCCATGTTCATTTTAACGCGGTCTTCGCTGTCTTTTGGAAGAAGGGGCGCATATGTGCCGAGCTTTTCGATGAAGCGGCCATCACGTGGCATGCGGCTGTCTGCTGCAACGATACGGTAGAAGGGGCGCTTTTTGGACCCACCGCGGGCGAGGCGAATTTTCATAGCCATGGTATTGATTTCCTTTAGGTTTTATCTTGGTGTTGTTGATGGTGCTGAATGACTTCAGCGATGATGAAGTTGAGGAACTTCTTGGCAAATTCGGGGTCGAG
>CAWVZA010000115.1:0-7995 GCA_963934545.1 uncultured Sulfitobacter sp. | reverse complement strand
CGCAGGGTAATACCCCTTGCGACCTGCGCCCAAATGCGCAAACTTGCTTCACCAATCAAAAAAAGCGCACGCAAAAGACGTGCGATTCCAACTGGGAGACGACACTATGAATACTCAACTCAAAAAGCTGAGCGCAGCTGTGACCGAGGGTCTTATGACCCGTCGTGAATTCGTTGCACGCGCCGCTGCACTCGGCGTAACAGCCGCAGTTGCCAACTCAATGCTGGCCAGCACGGCCCAAGCTGATGCACATGCCAAACCTGTTGTGGGCGGCACATTCCGCATGGGCGTCTCGGGCGGCGAAAGCACAAACACACAAGACCCCGCAGGCTGGGCATCCGATGCGCCACTGGCCACAGGTTTCTTCTGGGGTGAGCCCCTCGTTGAGCTGGGCGAAGACGGCATTCTGCGCGGTCTGGTCGCCGAAAGCTGGTCAGGCTCCGAGGACGCAAGCGTCTGGACCTTTACCGTGCGTGATGGCTGTACCTTCTCCACAGGCGCACAGGTTACTGCCGAAGACGTGATGAAAACGATGGAGCGTCACTCCAACGAAGAATCCAAATCAGGCGCGCTTGGCATCATGACAGGAATCAAAGCGATGTCCGTAGATGGCAACAACTTCATCTGTGAGCTGGAGACTGGCAACGCCGACCTTCCCTTTCTGATGGCCGACTACCACCTGATCATCCAGCCGAACGGTGGCTTTGACGATCCGACTGCCGCAATCGGTACTGGCGCCTACACCATGGAAGACTACGAGCCGGGCGTCCGCGCCACAGCCGTACGTCGCGCTGATTATTGGGGTGGCACACAAGAAGAAGTCGCCCACTATGACAAAGTCGAGCTGATCGTTCTGAACGATGCAACAGCCCGTACTGCCGCTCTGCAATCCGGCCAAGTTGACGCAATTAACCGCGTTGAGCCAAAGATCGCAAAACTGCTAGACCGCGCACCAAACCTCACAGTGAAAAACGTATCCGGCCGTGGTCACTATGTGTTCATCGCACACGTCGACACTGCACCGCTGGACAACAACGATCTGCGTCTCGCGCTCAAGTACGCGATCAACCGTCAGGAAATGGTCGACAAAATCCTTCAGGGTTATGGCGGCATCGGTAACGATACTCCAATTAACTCAGCATATCCGCTTTTCAACGACTCCGTACCGCAACGTGAGTTCTCCCTTGAGAAAGCCGCAGAGCACTACAAAAAGTCCGGCCACGATGGCTCGCCTATCGTTCTGCGCGTTGCAGACGGCGCCTTCCCGGGTGCAGTCGATGCAGCAGCCTTGTTCCAGCAGTCCGCACAAGCCGCAGGCATTCCATTGGAGATCAAGCGTGAGCCAAACGATGGTTACTGGTCCGAAGTTTGGAACGTACAGCCCTTCTGTGCTTCCTATTGGGGTGGCCGTCCGGTCCAAGACCAAATGTTCGCAACAGCCTACCTCTCCGCTGCCGACTGGAACGATACCCGTTGGAAGCGTGACGACTTTGACGCGATGCTTCTTGAGGCCCGTGCCGAGTTGGACGAGGCCAAGCGTACGGAAATCTATGCAAACATGAGCAAGATGTTGAACGAAGAAGGCGGCGTTATCCTGCCAATGTTCAACGACTTTGTGGATGCGATCTCCAACGATGTCCAAGGCTATGTTGGTAACCCAAGCGGTCCACAAATGTACTGGAAGACCTTCAAGTACACATGGAAGACGGCATGACCCGTGCATCCTATTATTAAATTGGTTGCCCAGCGTTTAACGCTGGGCATCCTGCTCCTTCTCGCCGCGTCCGTCCTGATCTTTGCTGGCACGACCATGCTGCCGGGTGATGTGGCACAACAAATTCTTGGACAGGGTGCGACCCCAGTCAGCCTCGCCAACTTGCGCGAAGAGCTTGGACTGAACGATCCCCCCGTCGAGCGGTATTTCAATTGGTTGGGCGGTGTCTTGCAGGGTGACCTCGGCACAGCACTCACCAATGGCCGCGACATCGCCGATAGCATTGGTGGACGCCTCAAAAACACCATGTTCCTTGCCTTCTGGGCAGCCGTCATCTCGGTCCCGTTGGCGATCTTCCTCGGCCTGCTGGCAGTGCGCTACAAAGACCGCTGGCCCGATAAGCTTATTTCTGGCGTGACGCTCACGACCATCTCGATCCCCGAATTCATGATCGGCTACATCCTCGTCTATTGGCTCGCGATCAAGTTGCGCTGGTTCCCCTCCGTGGCCATCATCAACGATAGCATGAGCCTCGGTGAGAAGCTGAACGCGATTGCGATCCCTGTCATGGTGCTGACGCTCGTGGTGCTTGCACACATGATGCGCATGACCCGCGCTGCAATCCTAAACGTGATGCAATCCGCCTATATCGAGACTGCAGAGCTCAAGGGCCTGCGCATGCTCACCGTCATCCGCAAACACGCCTTCCCCAACGCTGTCGCCCCCATCGTCAACGTGGTCATGATCAATATGGCCTACCTGGTTGTGGGTGTTGTGGTTGTCGAAGTCGTCTTTGCCTATCCGGGCATGGGTCAATATCTCGTGGACCACGTGGCCAAACGAGATGTTCCTGTCGTCCAAGCCTGTGGCCTGATCTTCGCCGCAGTCTATATCGGGCTGAACCTGATTGCTGACATTGTCTCAATTGTTACCAATCCCAGATTACGGCACCCAAAATGATGCGCATCCCCCCCGCAGCCCTGCTCGGCCTGTTCTTCACCTCCATCTTTTTCTTCTGCGCCATCTTCGCGCCGTGGATTACGCCCTACGGTATGGCCGAAGTCGTCGGCGACGTCTGGGAGCCCTCCTCCTCCGAATTTCTGCTCGGCACTGACAGCATCGGTCGCGACCTGCTAAGCCGCATGATCTGGGGTGGGCGCACCACGATCTTCATCGCCACTGCCGCCACCATCCTCAGCTTTGTCACAGGTGCCACACTCGGCTTCTTCGCCGCCGTCTCGGGCGGTTGGGTTGACCAAGTCCTCAGCCGCTTCATTGACCTCATCATGTCGATCCCCTCGCTGATCTTCGCGTTGGTGGTCCTCTCCGTTTTGCCAACAACAATCTGGACCCTGATCATCCTGATGGGCCTGCTCGATTCAACGCGCGTCTTCCGCCTCGCCCGCGCTGTGGCCGTGGACATCACCGTAATGGATTACGTCGAAGCAGCACGTTTGCGCGGCGAGAAAATCGCATGGATCATCTTCCGCGAAACACTGCCCAACGCGCTCTCGCCACTCGTGGCCGAGATGGGACTACGCTTCATCTTTATGGTGCTCTTTGTCTCGACCCTCTCGTTCCTCGGCCTTGGCGTCCAACCCCCTCAAGCAGACTGGGGTGGCATCGTGAAAGAGAACAAAGAAGGCATCAACTATGGCATCCAAGCGGCGCTCTACCCCGCCTATGCCATCGCCATCCTGTGCATCTCGATCAACCTGATCGCCGACTGGGTCCTCTCGCGCACCACCTCACTGAAAGGGGGCCGCGGATGAGCGAGCCACTGCTGAAAGTACGCGGCCTCAAAATTGGTGCGACCATCTATCCACCCGGCGAAAAATCCCGCGACATCGACATTGTGCACGGCGTCGATTTCGACCTTGAAGCTGGCAAAGTCCTCGGCCTCATCGGCGAGTCTGGTGCAGGCAAATCTACTATCGGCCTTGCCGCCATGGCCTATGGCCGCGGCGGTGTGGAGCTGACAGGCGGCGAAGTCTGGGTGAATGGCCGCAATGTGCTGCAATCAAACATGCCCGACAAACGCAAACTGCGCGGCGCCGAGGTGACATACGTCTCCCAATCCGCCGCTGCGTCGTTCAACCCTGCCAAACGCATCATGGAACAAGTCACCGAGGCCGCAATCGGCCAAGGCAAGTTTTCCAAATCTGACGCCGAAGCCCGCGCTGTCGCCCTCTTTGACAAACTTGGCCTGCCCGATCCAGAAAACATCGGCTCGCGCTATCCACACCAAGTGTCAGGTGGCCAGCTTCAACGCTGCATGACTGCCCTCGCGCTGTGCCCCCAGCCTGATCTGGTGGTGTTCGACGAGCCGACAACAGCCCTAGACGTGACCACCCAGATCGATGTGCTGGTCGCCATAAAAAACGCCATCCGCGACACAGGTGTGGCCGCTCTCTACATCACTCACGATCTCGCCGTTGTGGCACAGGTCTCTGATCACATCATGGTTCTGCAACAGGGCTCGATGGTCGAATACGGCACCACAGACCAGATCATCAACAACCCGCAAGAAGAATACACCCAAGCGCTTGTCTCCGTACGCTCGATCAAACACATTGAGAAAGCACCAACAGACACGCCGCTCCTGCGCGTTGAAGGCATCACTGCCCGCTACAAAGGCACCAATTTCGACGTTCTCAAAAACATTACCGTAGACATCCATCCTGGCCAGACCTTGGCCGTTGTCGGCGAAAGTGGCTCGGGCAAATCCACCCTCGCCCGTGTCATCACTGGTCTGCTGCCCCCTTCGGCGGGTGAGATCACATTTGACGGGCGCACCCTGACGCCAGACCTTGCGACACGTCCCTTGGACGATTTGCGCGAGCTGCAAATGATCTACCAAATGGCCGATACCGCCATGAACCCGCGCCAAACCGTTGGCACGATCATCGGACGCCCGCTGGAATTCTACTTTGGCCTCAAAGGCAAAGCGAAGCAAAAACGCATCCAAGAGCTTCTCGACGAGATCGAATTGGGCGAAGGGTTCCAAGACCGCTACCCCGCCGAGCTCTCTGGCGGCCAGAAACAACGCGTCTGCATCGCCCGTGCATTGGCGGCCAAGCCAAAGCTGATCATCTGCGACGAAGTCACCTCCGCGCTTGATCCACTGGTGGCGGACGGCATCCTCAAGCTGCTGCTCAAACTGCAAAAGGTCGAGGACGTCTCCTATCTGTTCATCACCCACGATCTGGCCACGGTAAAAGCCCTCGCAGACAGCATCGCCGTGATGTTCCAAGGCGAAGTCGTGCGCTATGGCCCAAAGTCTCAAGTGCTGTCGCCCCCCTTCGACGACTACACCGACCTGCTGCTCAGCTCCGTGCCAGAAATGAAGCTCGGCTGGCTCGAAGAAACAATCGCCACGCGCAAAATGGAGAGTGCGGGCAATTAACGCACGTAGCGGGCGAACACTGGAGCAAGCTCATCACGCGTGCGGCTCCCAGCCCTGTGCGTCAAACACAAGCAATGTCACATGCTGCACAGTGTGGAGCTGTGCAAATATAGCGCCTTCTGGTTGCGTTAAACCAGCCACGAGATAAATCGGTGGCTCACCGTCCAGCTGTGTCAGAGCTTTGCGTGCTTCACGCTGGAGTGCATTGCAAATTGAGCATTGCGGGTCATGGATCTGAACCACTGCAGGCTGACCTTTTCCAATACGCGTTAAATCACGCTCATCTTGGGACTGGGTGTAAGAACTGACAGCCCAAGCGCCACCTGCACCGATTGTTCCCACACCCAAGGCACCCCATGCCAGCGTTGCAATGACCGTGCGCCGCGTGACCGAAGGGCGCGACCCTTTAGGGGCAGCAGACGCCATGGCCGCTTGTACAACATTGCGTTTGTTGGTTTTTGACGGGCGGGCCATAACAGTTCTCCAGATGTATTTTGCGCCTTTAGGAATAGCGGTATTTTCGGCTGGCAGGCAGTCACGTTTCTGTGTCCCAGTCCTTGCACAAGAGCACATCGTGCATTCATATGGTAAGCAACATGCGCAAGGGACCAGACCGATGAAGAACAAGCTCCTCCTAATCATCCTCGACGGCGTCCCCTACCGCAACTGGCGTCGCTTGTTCGGCAATCTTGAGGGCTGGGTTGACAGTGGCGATGCACGCGTGTGGAAAATTCGGTCCGTCCTGCCGTCCACTTCCGCATCGTGCTATGCGTCCATCCACACGGGCGTCGCTCCTGCCGAGCATGGATGCACTGGCAACGGCAATGTCTTCCGGCTGAGCCACCCTGATGTATTCTCCCAAACCCGCAAAGGGGGCGGTGTCACAGGTGCCGTCGCCCATAGTTTTTGATCAGAGTTCTTTAACCGCCATCCTTTCGATTATGTTCGCGATATCGAATATGATGAACCCGACAGCACCACAATCAATCATGCCCGATTTCACACGATGACGGGCTACGGGATGTCCAACCAAATGACGCCCTCAGACGTTGATCTGTTTGCCACCCTCACCAACATGTGCCTACGCTTCGATCTTGATTACGGGATGCTGCACACCTGCACCCTCGACAGCATGGGCCACCGCTTTTTCCACGAGTGTCAGGAGATGGATCACGCCTGTCATGTCATGGACGAGATGCTCGGCCCCTTCATTTCCAAGTGGCGCGCAGCAGGCTACGATGTGATCGTCACAGGAGACCACGGCCAAGACGCACGCGGCCACCATGGCGGGCGTGATCCCTTGCAGCAGGAAGCAGCACTCTATTACTTTGGCGACGCAGAAGGCCCTGAAGAAGATGCGGTTATTGACCAGCTACAGCTTGCCCCGACCATCCTCTCCCGCCTTGGCGCACCCATTCCTGATACGATGAAGGCAAAAAGCTTTTTGCGCTGAGGATCAGTAAAGCCAAGCACCCTTTGACAGTGCTGCCACAGCATCCGACACACGGTCAAAGAAGGCCGCCCCGCGATTGCTCATCCCCCGCGCGCGCAGGCATCCATGGACCAAGCCAGCCTCGTTGAACCACACGGCCTTCCCCCCCGCCGCCACGATAGCGTCGCGGTAGCTTTCGCCATCACTGGCCAGTGGGTCACACTGTGCCGTCACGATCACAGTCGGCGGAAGCCCCGTGAAATCAATATCATGCAAAGGGGCGTATCGCGGGTCATACTTAGGTGGCATTGCGCCACCTGTCCGAATGGTCTGATAAAACAACATATCGCGGGTCGTCAGCTCGGGCGCATTTGCATGCTCCACATAGCTGCCTTTGGTGACGTCCCCACCCAACCCCGGATAGATAAGCACTTGCCCCGCAATACGGCCTCTGGCGTGGTGCGTCACTGCGGCGGCGAGGTTTCCACCCGCACTGTCACCCGCCAAAAGCACTGGCCCCTCAAAGGCCTCATAGATCGCCTCGAACGCCGCGAGGGCGTCATCGTAACAGCGCGGAAAGACATGCTCGGGTGCCAACCCATAAGCAACAGAGACGACGCGCACTCCGTTGCGCGCGCACAGCTCGGCACAGACATCATCATGGCTATGTAATCCACCAACGACGAAACCGCCGCCATGGTAATAAATCAGTGTCTGAGTGGGGGTACCTGTCTCATAACGACGACACGGCACACCGCCATGGCTCTCGTCCCAGACCTCAACACCCTCTGGCCGACCGGCGTGAAACGCCGCGCACATAGCGTCGTATACGTCGCGCTGCTCGGCAACAGTCAGATCAATCGCATTCGGGGGGTAGAACTCTGCCCCCCGCGCGATATAGGCCCGCACCTCCTCGCCGAGGAGCAGACCGTAGTCAGGATCGCTCAAGCGGCGTCCCACTGGTTGATGAAGCCACCGACGACATCCCCAACAGCAGCATGATCCGCGCCGTTCATAGCAATCATCGCAACCAAACCACGCTTCTTGTCGTCGATCACATGATCCACACGCGCGGCAACGCCTGCACCTTCCAGTGCCTCGTCAAAGATGCGGGTAATGGCATTGCGGCGCAGGTCAGGCTTGAAGATTTTGCCCACAGCCGTCTTGGGCAGCTCGTCCATGATGGTGAGGTGCTTGGGCTGTGCCGCGCGCTCCGCCACATGTTCCTTGGCAAAGGCGAGCAGTTCTTCGGAAGTGACACTCGCCCCATCCACCAGCTCGACAAAGGCACAAGGCACTTCGCCCGCATGCAAGTCAGGTTGACCAATCGCACCCGCAAAGGCGACAGCTTTGTGACCCAAGAGCGCTTCTTCGATCTCCGCAGGGTCAATGTTGTGACCACCGCGAATGATCAGATCCTTGGCACGACCGGTGATCCAGATA